>NZ_JBFUIW010000005.1:0-290112 GCF_056401675.1 Phenylobacterium sp. P4_E10
CCGCCTGGCCGGCGCGCGCGCCGGCCGCGTCGGCCTGGACGGCGGCAGCCAGGGCGGCTGGATCGCGCCGCTGGCCGCCAGCCAGACGCCGGTCGACTACGTCATCGTGCGCTTCGGGATGGCCGAAAGCGCCCTGGCCGAGGACCGCGGAGAGGTGCTGCTGGGCCTGAAGGAAAAAGGCTATGGCGACGACATCCTGGCCAAGGCCCGCAAGGTGACCGACGTGACCGGACAGATCATGGCGAGCGACTTCGAACAGGGCTGGGACGAACTGGACGCCCTGCGCAAGTCCTACGGGCAGGAGCCCTGGTTCAAGGACATCAAGGGCGAGTACAGCGGCGAGATTCTCCGTCGCACGCGCGCCGACGCCACCGAGGTCGGCCGCAAGACCGACGTCGGCACCTCCTGGGACTATGAGCCTCTGCCCGTCCTGCAGAAGCTGGACACGCCGATGCTCTGGATCCTGGCCGGATCGGACCGCGAGGCGCCGGTGGACGAGACGCGGCGGCGCTTGCTGGCGCTGGCCAAGGCCGGGCGTCCGGTGAGCGTGCTGGAGTTCCCCAATGCCGATCACGGCATTGTCGAGTTCGAGACCACGCCCGGCGGCGAACGAACGTCCCTGCGCTATTCCGACGGCTACTTCCGGGCGGTCATCGACTATGCGAAGACGGGAGCCCTGCCGGGGCGCTACGGAGCGGCGCTGAGGCTGGCCGAGGCGCCAGCCAGACCTTGACCGGCCAGCGCGGCGCAGGAACTCGCCCACCGAGGGGATCATGACCGGCTACATCGCAGCGATCTATCGCCACCCCGTGAAAGGCTTCACGCCCGAGCGGCTGGACCACGCCGATCTCGCGGCCGGCGGACCGTTTCCTTGCGACCGCCTCTATGCCGTGGAGAACGGCCCCTCGGGCTTCGATCCGGCCGCGCCGAGCCACATCTCCAAGCAGAAATTCACCGTGCTGATGGCCATCGCCGAGGTCGCCAAGGCGCGCACCAAGTACGACGAGGCGACCGGGATCCTCCACGCCACCGCCAGCGGCCATCCCGAATTCGAAGGTTCGCTGAACGAGCCCGCCGGCCGCGCCGCGTTCGAGGCCTGGCTCACCGCACTACTCGGCGAAGAGGTGCGCGGCGATCTCAAGGTCATCGACGCCCCCGGCTACCGGTTCATGGACCACCCCAAGGGCGACGTCTCGATCATCAACATGGCCAGCGTCCGCGACCTGGAGGCCAAGATCGGCCAGCCGGTTGACCCGCTGCGCTTCCGCGGCAACCTCTATGTCGAGGGCTGGCCGGCCTGGGTCGAGAACGAATGGACCGATCGCCACCTGATGGTCGGGTTCGCCCGCGCCAAGGTGTTCAAGCCGATCGTGCGCTGCGCCGCCACCCACGTGAATCCGACCACGGCCGAGCGCGACATGGATGTGGTCAAGGCGCTTTACGACAACTATGGGCACATGAACCTGGGCATCTATGTCCACGTTACCGACTCGGGGCGGATCACGGTCGGAGACGCCGCCACCATGCCGTCCCTGGAGCCCACTGCATGACGATGACCCTCCTGCAAGCCTGGCAGTCGGCGAAGGCGCGGCTGGAAGCCGTCGGGCTGGTGGGGCCGGTGATCGACGCGCGGCTGCTGGTCGAGGCCGCGGCCGACGCCACCCGGGCCGACATCGTCACCGATCCGCACCGCGCCCTGACGCCGGAGCAGGAAGCCAAGCTTGAGGACTATGTGTCGCGGCGCGAACGGCGGGAGCCGGTCAGCCACATCCTCGGCCGCAAGGGGTTCTGGAAGGTCATGCTGGCGGTCAACGCCGATGTCCTGACCCCGCGCCCGGAGACCGAGGTCATCGTCGACTACGTGCTCAAGCAGTTCCCGGAGCAGATGGCGTTCAACATCCTCGACCTGGGGGTCGGCTCCGGCGCGATCATCCTGTCGATCCTGGCGGAACGCCCGGCCGCCAAGGGCCTGGCCACCGACATCTCCGACGACGCCTTGGCCGTGGCGCGCGAAAACGCCTCCAATCTTGGCCTGGCGTCTCGAATCGCCTTCGCCCGCGGCGACTGGACCTCCGGCCTGGCCGACGGGAGCTTCGAGGTGGTCGTCTCCAACCCGCCCTACATCGTCAGCGAGGTCATCGAGACCCTCGAGCCCGAGGTGAAGGACTTCGATCCGCGCGTCGCTCTGGACGGCGGCGAAGACGGCCTGGACGCCTATCGCACCCTGGCCCCGGAGATCATGCGGGTGCTGAAACCGGGCGGCGCGTTCGCCGTCGAGATCGGCTTTGACCAGAAGGACGCGGTCGAGGCGCTGTTCAATGCTGCGGGCGCCAGCGACGTTTGGACCATCAAGGACTTGTCCACCCACGACCGCGTCGTTGTGGGAACGAAAAACCCCTTGGAAACCCGCAAGTGAATCGCTAAGTCTTTATCTCGTCTCCACCCAATTCGCTGGTGCTAAAGGTTTAGACCGCCCTGAGAAACCAGGACGGGCAGCCGCTCCGGCAAGGCGCGCAGGCAGCGTGTCTCGCGCCTCACGCTCGGGCGGACGACGGAGAACACTTACGTCTTCAACACGGACTTAACGGGCGAGACGCCCGATCAAGGCGAGAGGATAGGCCGCGCGCACTCCGGCGAAGCCCGGACCGTCGGCGGACAACAAAGAATGAGAGATTTCAAGGGTATGAAGCGCCAGCGCGGCCGCAATCGCGGCGGCGGCGGCGGCAAGCCTCAGCAGCAGAACGCGAACCGGGCGTTCGATTCGAACGGCCCGGATGGCGTAAAGGTGCGCGGCAACGCCCAGCACGTTTTCGAGAAATACCAGCAACTCGCGCGCGACGCCTCTTCGGCCGGCGACCGGGTTCTGGCGGAAGGCTATCTGCAGCACGCCGAACACTACTTCCGGGTCGTGCGCGCCATGCAACCGACCAAGCCGGCGGCCGAGATCCTGGGCCGCGACAACATCTCCGGCGGCTTCGACATCGACTTCGAGGACGAGAGCGGCGCCCAGGCGGCGGCCGCTGAAGCCGCGGACAACGCCACCAACGACGGCGACACGTCCGAAGGCGACGGCGATCAGCCCCGCGCCGAGCGCTGGTCGCGCGACGACCGCCAGGACCGTCAGCGCGACGATCGTCCACGGGACGACCGCCAACGCGACGACCGCCCGCGCGGCGATCGTTTCGAAGGCCGGAGCCGCGACCGCTGGCGCGACCGCGACGACCGCCAAGGTCAGAACCAGAATCAGGGCCAAGGCCAAGACCGCCAGCGCGACGACCGTCCCCGCGGCGATCGCGACGAGCGCCCTCGTGACGAACGTCCCCGTGACGAACGTCCGCGTGACGAACGTCCGCGTGAAGCGCGCGACGAACGTCCCCGTGACGAACGTCCGCGTGAAGCGCGCGACGAACGTCCCCGTGACGAACGTCCGCGTGAAGAGCGTCAGCGCGACCGCGACGACCGCCCGCGCGGCGAACGCTTCGAAGGCCGCCGCGACCGCCCCGAGCGCGATCCGCTGGCCGTCGTCGAGCCGCAAGCCGCCCCGCTGGTGCCGACCGAGCAGCGCGCCTCCCCCGTCCTGCGTGACGAGGACGGCGGCGAAAGCCACGCCCCGGCCTTCCTGAAGGCTCCGCGCACCGCGCGTCCGGCCAAGCCGGAAGCCGCGGCCGCCGCCGAAGGCGAAGAAAAGCCCAAGCCCCGCCGTCGCCGCGCCCCGCGCAGCTTCGAAGGCGGCGAGGCCTCTTCGAACGAAACCGAAGAAGCTTAAGACCAGGCTCCAAGGCCGAACCGATCAACCCCTCCCTCGCGGGAGGGGTTTTTCGTTGGGCGCTTTCTGCACGGCCCATCGCTCCTCCGTGTTAGGCTTCCCCGGCAAATTCGGAGGAACGCCAATGGCGGACGCGGCCTTCACCGGCTCGATCCCCGAGGTCTATGACCGCTGCCTCGGACCGATGTTGTTCGAACCCTTCGCCCAGGACCTGGCCGCCCGCTTCAAGGGTTTCGACGGCGCAGTCCTGGAGACCGCGGCCGGCACCGGCCGGGTAACCCGGGCCCTGGCGCGGGAGATGGCTCCCAGCGCGACCCTGACAGCCACCGACCTCAATGAGGCGATGCTGAGCAAGGCGGCTGAGTTGGCGCCGGGCCTGGAGGTCGAGTGGAGACAGGCCGACGCCCAGGCGCTGCCGTTCGCAGACGGCAGCTTCGACGCCGTCGTCTGCCAGTTCGGGGTGATGTTCTACCCGGACAAGGACGCCGGCTATGCGCAAGCCCACCGGGTGCTGAAACCAGGCGGCCGCTATGTGTTCAGCGTCTGGGACCGGCTGGACCACAATCCGGTGTCGAAGGCGATCCACGATGCGGTCGGCGCCCTGATGCCCGACGACCCGCCGCAGTTCCTCGCCCGCACCCCGTTCGGCTACAACGACGAGGCGGCCATCCGGGCCGGTCTGGAGAAGGGCGGCTTCAGCGACGTGACGATCGAGACCGTCACCCTGGACCTGCCCACAGCCTCCGCCGCCGACGCCGCCAGCGGCCTGTGCACGGGCTCGCCCCTGCGCGGCGAGATCGAGGCGCGGGCGGACCTGGACGGCGTGGTCGCGGCGGTGACCAAGGTCCTGACCGACCGCTTTGGCGAGGGGCCGTTCAAAGCGAAGGGCCAGGCGATGGTGGTGACCGCCAAGGCCTGAGAGCGCTACCTTCTCCCGCTAGGGGAGAAGGTAGGCTTCATCCCCTTAGAACCGGCGCGTGGCGCTGGCCACGGCCACCCGGCGGGTGCCGAAGAAGCAGTTGGCCGCCGAGTAACAGCGCGCCACGTATTCCTCGTCGAACAGGTTCGAGGCGGTGATCGCCAGGCGCCAGTCGGCGACGTCGTAGTGCACGCTGGCGTCCCACAGGGTCACGGACGGGTTGATGAACACCACCGGCTGGTAGCTGGCCGCCAGGTTGCCGGCGCTGTCGCTAGTGTAGCGCACGCCCAGGCTGCCCCCGAGACCGGCAAGGGCGCCGTCCTGGAAGGTGTAGTCGACCAGGGCCGAAGCCTTGTGGCGCGGCGTCACCGGCAGGCGATTGCCGAGGTCCGGCCCCTCGCTCTCGGTCACCTCGGAGTCGGTGTAGGTGTAGGAGGCGTTGAGGCTCAGCCGCTCCTGGAAGCGGCCGACGAACTCCAGCTCGACGCCCTGCACCTCGACCTCGCCAGTCTGCACCTGGAAGAACGAATTGGCCGGGTCGGTGGTCAGCACGTTCTGCTGGGTCAGCTGGTAGACCGCTGCGGTGGCGAACATCTTCACGCCGGCCGGGGCGTTGCGCGCGTCGTACTTCACGCCGAGCTCGGTCTGCTCGCCGGCGGTCGGCTCGAACGGATTGCCGGCGAAGTCGGCGCCCTGGGTCGGCTGGAACGACCGCGACCAGGCCAGGTACGGCACCACGCCGTTGTCGAATTCGTAGCTCAGGGCGGCGCGATAGGAGAACTCGGCGTCGTCGACGGTGTTTCCCAAGGCGCGGTCCTCGGATTCGACCCAGTCGTGGCGCGCCGCGCCGGTGAAGATGAACTGACCGAGCTTGATCTGGTCCTGGAGGTAGAGGCCGGCCTGGGTCTGCAGCTGGTCGGAGAACGTCACCGGGGCCAGCGGCGCGATCGCCACGCCATAGACCGGGTTGAACAGATCGATGGTCGGCATGCCGAACGCGAAGGCGCTCTTGCCGACATAGTCGTAGCGGCGGAAGTCGAGGCCGAAGAGCAGGTCGTGGCTGAGCGAGCCGGTCGTGAACTGGCCGTTCAGACGGGTGTCGACGGCGAAGGTGTCGACGTCCTCGGCGAACGAGAAGCTGTAGCGGGTGACGGTGCGATAATCGTCCGGCACGCCGTTGAAGTCGGCGTCCAGCAGGCCGCCGCCGCCGACCCCGCGCTGATCGCCCTCCAGGTGGGTGACCTTCAGGTTCTGCTGCAGGAACCAAGCGTCGCTGAAGCGGTGGGTGGCCTCGTAGCCGATCCCGTAGTGGGTGCGCTTGAAGCGATTGTAGCTGGTCTCGCCGAGGTTGGTGCTCGAGGAGACGCTGCCGAGCGGGTTGGGCAGCAGCACGCCGTAGGCCGGCAGGAAGCCGCCGCCGTCGCCGCTCACCTCGTCCTTCTGCAGATAGCTGAGCAGGGTGATCTTGGTGTCGTCCGAGGCGCGCCAGGTCAGGGCCGGAGCCACGTACAGGCGGTCGGAATTGACGCCGTCGACCTGGGTGCCGCGGTCGCGGAACAGCGCCGTCACCCGGCCAGCCACCGAATCCGACGCCACCCAATTGGCGTCGACATTGGCCTGCTTGTGGTCGTTGTTGCCGAGCGCGAAGCCGATCTCGCCGCTGGTGTCGAAGGTGGGGCGGCGGCTGGTGACGTTGACGATGCCGCCGGGCGGGGTCTGGCCATAGAGCACCGAGGACGGGCCCTTGAGCAGCTCCACCGACTCCGCGCCGTAGAGGTCGAGGCCGGTATTGGTGATCGAGCCGATCGCCGACTGCAGGCCGTCGACATACTGCACTGGGTTGAAGCCGCGCATGGTGAGCCAGTCGACGCGCTCGTCAGGGCCGTAGTTCTCGCCGGTGACGCCGGCGGTGTAGCGCACGGTCTGGCCAAGCGTGCTCCAGCCCAGCAGGTCAATCTGGTCGCGGGTGATCACCGTCACCGACTGCGGCGTCTCGACCAGCGGGATCTGGCTCTTGCTGGCGGTAACCTCGCCGGTGGGCACGTAGTTGGGCGCCGTCACAAGGAGCTCGGACACCTCCTGCGCGGCGGCCGGCGCGGCCAGGGCGGTCAAGCTCGCCGTCGCCAGGGCGAGGCGGCGGAGGGAGACGGGCAGATGCATCAGGCGTCCTTGTTGCGGTTGTCAGGACCTGCGGCGCGCCCAGGCCCAGGCGATCGCCAGGACCGGGACGGCGAGGCCAATCCAGGAGATGAGGTTGTTGAGGCCATCGCCGAGCAGGGCGGCGACGAGACCGACCAGGCTGGCGACACCAATGAAGAGAGGCGCGGCGAAGGTGCGGCCGAGCGAGGGCTTGCGGCTCATTCGGCGGCGGCCTGCAACGGCTGGCCGCCGCCCTCGACTTCCCTGACGTGGTTGTCGACCGAGGCGCGGCGACGGCCGAGCCACAGGTAGAGGCCGCTGCCGAGCACCACGAGGGTGATGAGGTCGAGCACCGCCCAGAGGATCTTCAGCGGCAGGCCGCCGTAGTCGCCGAAATGCAGCGGCTGGGAGAGCAGCAGGCCTTGCGCGTACCAGGGCATGCTGCGCATGGCGGTCAACTCGCCGGTGCGCGCGTCGATCAGGGCCGGGGTCAGCAGCTTCTTGGTGAGCGGCGTGTCGCCCTGCATGAACACCGCATAGTGGTGCTTGCTTGAGAACGACCCGCCGGGGAAGGCCACGAACTGCACCCGCATCCCGGGGGCCGCCTTCTGCGCCGTCTGCACCGCCTGGTGGATCGAGGTCAGCTGGCCTGGAGGCGGCGGCGGCTCGTCCTTGTACGGCGCGGTCATCTCGGCCAGCTGGCCGATCTGCCAGAGCTGGATGATCGGGCTCGACAGGGTGTTGATCACCCCGGTCAGGCCGACGACGCTGACCCAGGCCACCGTCACCACGCCCAGCAGGTTGTGATAGTCGAGCCACTTCAGGCGCGAGGAGCGGCCGACCCTCAGCACCCCGAAGTCCAGCTTGCGCATGAACGGGCTGTAGAGGACCACGCCGGACACCACGGCGATGAAAAACAGGAAGCCCATCAACCCCAGGAACAGCATCCCCGGCATCCCGGCGAACATGTCGACGTGCAGCCGCAGGATCACGTCCATGACCCCGCCGGCCGGCGCCGGCGGCAGCGGCAAGGCGGTGCGCTGGTCGAAGAAGGCCAGGTGCATCTTGGCCTCGGGCGCGTCGGGGCTCGGACCAGTGGTGACGTTCACCACCGGGCGATCCTCGTCGAAGCTCATGAACAGGCCGACCTCGCCGGGTCGGGCCTTGAGCGCGGCGGCCAGCACGGTGTCGCGGTCCTGCAGCCGGGCTGGCGCGGCCACTGACGGCAACTCGCTATGGGCGCCGATGGCCTCGTCGATCTCGTGATGGAAGATCAACGGCAGCCCGGTCAGGCACAGCATCAGCAGGAACGCCGTGCAGACAAGGCTGGTCCACTTGTGAACCAGATACCAGGTGCGGACCGCGTTGCGGGTCATGGCGACGGCTTAAGCCAGTTCAGAATGCGACTGCGATTTATTCTCGATTAGAGGCTGAGGAAAGCGGTGGCAATGTTATTTGCAACCTAGACCGTAACTGCGGCGGGCCGCCGCAGGGCCTCTCAAGCAGCGCTCGGGAGGCCCTGGGTTGGCGGTGTCTAGAACCGGTAGCCGACGCCCAGGCGGAAGTTGCGGCCGGGCAGCGGGGCGAAGTCCTTGAGGAACGAGGCGTGCTCGCGCGCTTCGGTGTCGTTGAGGTTGCGAGCCTCGGCGAAGACCTTGAAATTCTTGTCCGCGAACGGCGTGGCCGAGACCGTGGTGTTCAGCATCATATAGCCGTCGGTCGGCAGTTCGAACGGCGCCACCCGGTCCTGTTCGGCGACCTTGCGCAGCTCCAGATTTCCGGTCCACCAGCCGCCGTCGAACACCGCGCGGCCGGTCACCGACCACGGCGGGATGCGTGCCGGAACGCCCAGGTCGGTTTCGCCGTGCACATAGTCGGCCGCCGCTTCCATGCTGAAGCTGCGCTCGCCGTCTTCCCAGAGCCGGTAGGAGCCCTCGAACTCCGCGCCATAGAAGGTCGCGTCGGTCTGCACAAAGTCATAGACGCGGAAGCCCGACTCCTCGTCGATCTCGCCGGTCGCCTGCTGGTCAATGAAGCCGTCGTACTTCACCGCGAACCCGTGCAGGTCCATCGACCAGGGGCCGGCCCCGTAGTGAAGGGTGGCGTCGAACGAGTAGGAAATCTCCTCGTCGAGATACACATCGCCGCGCTCGAACTGCTGGGTCGCCGGGTGCGGCCCTTCGGAGAACAGCTCCTCCTCGGTTGGGGCGCGGCTGGTGCGCGAGACGCTGAGGCCCATGAACCAGCCCTCGGCCGGGCGCAGGAACGCGCCGATCGAAGCCGAGACATTGGTGAAGTCGCGCTCGGCCGGCACGCTGTCGAGCGTCCGGTGATCGAGGCGCAGGCCGCCCTCGACGCCCCAGCTGTCCTTGTCCAGACGCTGCAGCGTGAAGATCCCCTGCTCGGTGATCTTGGTCTTTGGGACCAGCGCCTCTTCGCCGATGGCGTCGAAGTTGCGCTGCAGGGCCTGGACGCCCACGGCCCCCTGCCAACCGCCCCGCTCGGGCTGGACGAATTCCAGGCGGCCTTCCCAGCCGTCGGAAAGGAACGTGGTGCCGACCTCTTCGCCCTCGAACTCGGTGTGGGTGTAGTCGGCCCAGCCGGCGGAGAAACGAACCTTGGAGAACGGGCCGGCGTCGAGATTGTACTCGCCCTGGGCGTCGACCCGGGTCTGCTCCAGACCGATGGTCACGTCCTCTTCGGCGGCGATGCCATAGTTGGTGTCGGTCTTCTTGATCGACAGGCCGCCATAGCCGCGGTCGCCGACATAGGAGACGCCCGCGCCGTATGCGTTGAGCTCGACGGCGCTGTTGACCACCTCGGTCTCGTCGCGCAGCGGCGGCTCAAGCCCTTCGACGGCGGCCAGCCGGCGGGAGGTCTGCGCCACCGGGACGGTGTAGTCCTCGCTGGTGCGCCGCAGGCCGTCGAGGCTGAACACCCAGTTGCCTAACCCGGCCTTGAAGGCCGCCGAGGCCATCCGCCCCTCGTCGCCGCTGGATCCGGTGGCCAGCATGCGGCCGTGGACGCCGTCGACCACCTGATGCGGGATGCGGTCGTCGATGATGTTGACGATGCCGCCGATCGCCGAGCCGCCGTAGGCCAGCGCAGAAGGGCCACGCAGCACCTCGATCCGTTCGGCTTCCTGCGGGTCGGTGGCGACCTGGTGGTCCGGCGACAGCGCCGAGGCGTCGATCATGCCGACGCCGTTGGTCAGCACCAACACCCGCGGACCGGCCAAACCGCGGATCACCGGCCGGCTGGCGCCAGGGCCGAAGAAGGTCGAGCGAACGCCCGGGAGGCCCGAGAGCACATCGCCGATGCCGGCGGCCGGGGCGGTGTCCAGCTCGTCGCGCTTGACCACATCGACGCTGGTCGTGGTCGAGTCCATCGAGACCACGTAGGGCGCGCCGGTGACCACCACCTCCGCCACATCCTTGGGCGCCTCGGCGTGAGCCGATCCGGCGAGAAGGGCCGCAGCGCCGGTCGCCGCGAGGAGATGGGTCCTGGTCATACGCACGCCCTGAATGTCACGCGCCCGCCCCCTTGAATGGCCGCGACGCTGTTACGAAATAACACATGTCTGTTATGAGATAACGTAACCACGCGTCAAGCAGCTTTGCTTGCACGACGCACGAGAGGCGGATAGCCAAGAGTCATGGGAACCGAGTGTCACCACGAAGACGGCGCGCATCCCGGCCTGAAAGGCCACGCCCTTGCTCAAGCCTTGGGCAGCGCCGAGAACCGCTGCGCGGCGACCCAGGAGCGGCTCACCGCCCCACGCCGGCGAGTGCTGGAACTACTGCTGGAATCCGACGCCCCGCAGAAGGCCTATGACCTGATCGCCGCCTTCGGCGAGCACGGCGAGCCGGCCAAGCCGCCCACCGTCTACCGCGCCCTGGAATTCCTCGAGCGCCTGGGCTTCGCGCACCGGATTGAAAGCTTGAACGCCTACGTCCCCTGCCGAAACGTCGGCGTCGGGCATCGCGCCGCCTTCCTGATCTGCGACTGCTGCGGTGCGGCGGAGGAGTTCGAGCCGGACTTCACGGCCCAACTCGCCGCCGCGCAGAAGGCGGGCTACGAGGTCGCGACCATCACCCTCGAAGCCCGCGGCCGCTGCTCGGCCTGCCAGGCGAACTAGGCTCTTAGCCGCGCCATGCTGATTGCGTCGGCATAGGCGCCGTCACGCCAGGCGTACCGCCGAAACACCCCTTCCCGCTCGAAGCCGAACCGTTCGTAGAGGGCGATGGCGCGGACGTTGTCGGTCCAGACAAACAGCTCCAGGCGCGAGACGTTGAGCCAGCGGTCAGCCTGCTCCACCGCAGCGGCCATCAACTCGGTCCCGGCGCCGCGGCCGGCATAGGCGTCGTGCACCGCCATGCCCAGCGTCGCCGCATGTCCGCGCCGACCGTCCAGGCGGACCAGGCCAAGGGTTCCGATCACCTTGCCCTCGATCACGGCCACCAGATGAGTGTCGGGCCGCGACTCGTACTTGCGGCGGCGCTGCGCCACGCTGGTGAACGGAACCTGCATGGTCCCCCAGACGGCGCGCGGCTGGTTCAGGACCTCCGTCAGGTCGGAGACGTCCTCGGGCTCGGACGCCCGGATGAGGATTTCGCTCATGGCCTTCTCTCTCGGTAAGCCGGTGGAGGGGCCAAAGAAAAAGCCCCGTCCGTCGCCGGCGGGGCTGGTGTTCGAAGCGGGCGGCTATCCTCTAGCGCACGACATCTCGCACCGGCCCGGCCTGGGCGGTGAAGGTCACATGCATAAGGATTACGACGGCGCGCATGGGCTAAGCTTAGGTCAAACGAGGGAATCGGAAAAGCCGGTGATCGAAGTCACCCCTGCCATCAGCATCTCCGAGGACGAGATCACCGAGCGGTTCATCCGCGCGGCCGGTCCCGGCGGTCAGAACGTCAACAAGGTCTCCACCGCCGTGGAGCTGCGCTTTGACGTGCGCCGCTCGCCCTCCCTGCCCAACGACGTGGCGCTGCGGCTGATGAAGCTGGCCGGGCGCAAGCTGACCCTGGACGGCGTTCTGGTGCTGGTGGCGATGACCCACCGCACGCAGGAGCGCAACCGCGCCGACGCCCAGGAACGGCTGCTGGAGATGATCCGCAAGGCGGCAGAACCGCCGCCGCCGCCGCGCAAGAAGACCAAGCCGACCCTGGCCTCGAAGAAGCGTCGCGTGGAGGCCAAGGTCCGCCGCGGCGGGGTCAAGGCCACGCGCGGCAAGGTGCGCGGCGACGACTAGGGCCGGCGCCTAGGAAACGGTCACGCTCTAGGGGTAAACCCTTGGCGGCAGGGCGCGCCGATGCGTAAGGTGCGCACGCCATGTCATCGATCCGTCTGATCTCCGCTTCCGCCGCTCTCCTGCTGGTCGCCGCCTGCGCCCCGACCATGGGTCCTCCGCCGCCTCCGCCCCCCGGAACGGGCGGCCCGCCGTCCGCCGGCGTGTTCCGCGCCGAGGACTTCTCGTGGTCGGCCGTACCCGGTACGGGCCGGGTGGACGGCCGCCTGGTCTTCAAGTCGGGTCAGACCCACTACACCTGCACGGGCGCCGGCGTGGTGCTGACGCCGGAGACGCTGTGGACCCGGCGGCGGATGACCATCCTCTACAATTCGCCCGACCGTGCCGCCTTGCCGGCCGACCAGGTCCGCGCCCGCACCCCCTCGGCGCCCAGCGGCGACTACTCGGCCTTCGTCAAACGCACCGTCTGCGACGCCAACAGCAGCTTTAGCTTCTCGGGCCTGGCCAACGGCGCCTGGTACGTGATCACGGTGGCCAAGGCGGTCGGGGGCGCTGGCCCGGACATCGCGGTGATGCGCCGCGTCGAGATCCGCAACGGCCGGGCCGTGAAGGTCGAGCTGTAGACGACCTCGCAATCTGAAAAGCAAAACGCCCCGGAGAGCGATCTCCGGGGCGTTTTTCGTTAGAGCGTGACAGCTTCAAGTGGGAGCCGGTTGAAGCGATCGTCACGCTCTAAGCTTTTGAAGATCGAACCTTCTTGCCCGGTTCAGGTGCTTCCACCTGAACCGGAAAGGGTCTAGTGGACCTTGGCCTTGCCGATCTCGAGGCCGTCGGCGTCGGCGCCGACCTGGATCACCGATCCATCCTCCAGGTCGCCGGCCAGCAGCTTGCGGGCGATGGGGTCGACCAGCTCCTTCTGGATCGCACGCTTCAGCGGGCGCGCGCCGTAGACCGGGTCGTAGCCCTTCTCGGCCAGCCAATGCATCGCGGCCTGGTCCAGGGCGATCGACATGCGGCGGTCGGCTAGCAGCTTCTCGACCCGCTGCAGCTGGATGCCGACGATGTTGTCCATCTCGCCGCGGCCGAGCCGCTTGAAGAGGATGATCTCGTCGATCCGGTTCAGGAATTCCGGCCGGAAGTGGCGGCGCACCACGTCCATGACCATCGGCCGCGCCTCCTCGACGTCCTCGCCCTCGGCTTGGTTGGCGAGGAACTCGGAACCGAGGTTCGAGGTCATGATCAGGATCGTGTTGCGGAAGTCGACCGTGCGCCCCTGGCCGTCGGTCAGGCGACCGTCGTCCAGCACCTGCAGCAGCACGTTGAACACGTCCGGGTGCGCCTTTTCGACCTCGTCGAACAGCACGACCTGATAGGGCCGGCGCCGAACCGCCTCGGTCAGCGCTCCGCCCTCGTCGTAGCCGACATAGCCGGGAGGCGCGCCGATCATGCGGCTGACGGAGTGCTTCTCCATGTACTCGCTCATGTCGAGGCGGGTAATGGCGCTCTCGTCGTCGAACATGAACTCCGCCAGGGCCTTGGTCAGCTCGGTCTTGCCCACGCCCGTGGGGCCGAGGAACAGGAACGAGCCGATCGGCCGGTTGGGATCCTGCAGGCCGGCGCGGGCGCGGCGGACGGCGTCGGACACAGCGACCAGCGCCTCTTCTTGTCCGACCACGCGGCCGCGCAGGGCGTCCTCCATCTTCAGCAGCTTTTCGCGCTCGCCTTCCAGCATCTTGTCGACCGGAATGCCGGTCCAGCGGCTGACCACGCCGGCGATCTGCTCGGCGTCGACGACCTCCGGAGAGATCGGGTTCTCGGCGGCCACCGCCTCTTCCTCAGCCAGGCGGCGCTCAAGCGATGGGATCTCGCCATAGGCGATCTCCGAGGCGCGCTGCAGGTCGCCGCGGCGCTGGGCGGTCACCAGCTCGGCGCGCAGCCGGTCCAGGGCCTCGCGGGCCTGGGCGGCCTGGCCGACCTTTTCCTTCTCCGACTTCCAGCGGGCGGTCATCTCGGCGGACTGGCCTTCCAGGTCGTCGAGCTCGTCCTCCAGCTTCTCCAGCCGCGCCTTGGAAGCAGCGTCCGACTCCTTCGACAGGGCCTCGCGCTCGATCTTCAGCTGCACGATGCGCCGGTCGATCTCGTCCAGCTCCTCGGGCTTGCTGTCGACAGCCATGCGCACGCGGCTGGCCGCCTCGTCGACCAGGTCGATGGCCTTGTCGGGCAGGAAGCGGTCGGTGATGTAGCGGTTCGACAGGGTCGCGGCCGCGACGATGGCGCTGTCGGAGATGCGCACCCCGTGGTGCACTTCGTACTTCTCCTTCAAGCCGCGCAGGATCGAGACCGTGTCCTCGACGGTCGGCTCGCTGACGAACACCGGCTGGAACCGGCGGGCCAGGGCCGCGTCCTTCTCGACGTGCTTTCGGTACTCGTCCAGCGTCGTGGCGCCGACGCAGTGCAGCTCGCCGCGCGCCAGGGCGGGCTTGAGCAGATTTGAGGCGTCCATCGCCCCGTCGGTCTTCCCCGCCCCGACCAGGGTGTGCATCTCGTCGATGAACAGGACGATCGAGCCTTCGGCCGCGGTCACCTCGCCGAGCACGGCCTTCAGCCGCTCCTCGAACTCGCCGCGGTATTTCGCGCCGGCGATCAGCGAGCCCATGTCCAGGGCGTGCAGCTGCTTGTCCTTCAGGCTTTCGGGCACATCGCCATTGACGATGCGCAGCGCCAGGCCCTCGACGATGGCGGTCTTGCCGACGCCCGGTTCGCCGATCAGCACGGGATTGTTCTTGGTCCGGCGGCTCAGCACCTGGATCGTGCGGCGGATCTCCTCGTCGCGGCCGATCACCGGGTCGAGCTTGCCGTCGCGGGCGGCCTGGGTCAGGTCGCGGGCGTAGCGCTTGAGCGCGTCATAGCCTTCCTCGGCCGAGGCGCTGTCGGCGGTCTTGCCCTTGCGCATGGCCTTGGCGGCTTCTTCCAAGGCCGCGGCGTTGGCGCCGGCGTCCTTCAGGATCTTGGCGGCCTCGCCTCCTTCCTTGGCGATCGCGATCAGCAGCCGCTCGGTGGTGACGAAGGCGTCGCCGCCGGACTTCGCGCCGGCCTCGGCCTCGGCGAAGATGCGTGCGGTTTCCGGCGCCATGTAGAGCTGGCCCGAGCCGCCCTCGACCTTGGGCCGTTTGGCCAACAGGGCGTCGGCGGCCTTGTCGGCCTCGTCGGGACGTCCGCCGGCGCTCTGGATCAACGCGCGGGAAAGCCCGTCCTTCTCTTCCAGCAGCACCTTCAGCAGGTGCTCAGGCGCGAGCTGTTGATGCCGCCGCGCAAGCGCCAGGCTCTGGGCCGACTGGATCGCCTGCTTGGCGCGGTCGGAATAGAGGTCGATGTTCATTCAGTCCCCTCGATAGGCGGATTTGACGAGGCCGCCTCCAGGAAGCACGGCCTCGCCTCGATGGGATGTAGTGTGGCCGATGCGCCACACAAGGCGAAAGCTCACCGGCGAGCCGCTTCTGTCCAGAAAGTCGTCGCCGCGCCCGCCGTTCGCAATCGGGTCTGCGCCGGATGGCTACTGCCGGGCCATCTCCGCATCGCCGACCGCATCGCCGTCGAGGTCCTGGTCTGCGTCCATGGTCACGGTCACGGTCTTCAGGCCGCCGGTGAACTTGAACGGCTCGGGATAGTCGCCGACCGGGCTGCCGCGGTCGCGGCCGATGTCCAGCCCCGACCAAGAGATCAGGGTCATGAAGCCCATGTGGGTGTGGAGCTCGCCCGCCGGCTTGCCATCCACCATCAGGGTGAAGGTGCGCCCGTCGCCCTGGAGGCAACGGACCCCGAGCCTGCGCCGGCCGGCCGGGATCGGCGCCTCAGAGCTGACCGTGGCGCGCAGCCCGCCGACATTGAGCGTGTGGTGCAGCCGCCCGCCCTGGACGAACAGGGTGTAGCCGCTGGTGGCGTCGCCGTGCGCGACCAGCACGCCCTCGTCGCCCTGCGCCAGATTGACGTCGGCCTCGATGAAGTAGGAGCGCGAGCGCACGTCGGGCGCGCAGTCGCCGGGCAGGTGGCCCATGCCCTTGTGGAACACGAACCGCTTGCGCCCGCCCTGATGGCGCAGGGCGTTCTCGGCGAAGCGCGGGCCGAAGCGGTCATCCAGCGGCAGCACGTTGCAGCGCTCGGCCTGGGCCCACCACTCCTCGACCAGCGCCTGCAGCCGGTCGGGCTCGCTCTGCGCCAGGTCCTCGGTTTCCGAGAAGTCCCGATCGAGGTGGTAGAGCTCCCAGACGTCGTTCTCGAACGGCGCGCCGGGCGGGTGGAAAGCGACGGCCTTCCAGCCGTCCTTCCAGAGGCCGCGGTGGCCGAACATCTCGAAGTACTGCGGCGCGGACTTGGAGGGCGCAGCCGGATCGGCCAGCGAGGCGGCGAAGCTGGTCCCCTCCATCGGCGACTGCGGAACACCGGCAATGATCTCCGGCGAGGTCAGGCCGATCAGCTGCAGCAAGGTCGGGGTCAGGTCGCAGGCGTGGGCGAACTGGCTGCGGGTCTCGCCGCGGGCGGACAGGCCGTTGGTCCAGCTGATCACCAGCGGATCGCGGATGCCGCCGCCATGGGTGTTCTGCTTGTAGCGGCGCAGCGGGGTGTTGGAGGCCATGGCCCAGCCGTGCGGGAAGTTCGAATGGCTGTCGGGCCCGCCGATCTCCTCGATCCGCGCCAGCTTCTCGGGCATCGGCTCGAACTTCAGATTGTAGGGACCCATGGCGTTGACGAAGCCGAGCGGGCCGCCCTCCTGGCTGGCGCCGTTGTCCGACAGCACCAGGATCAGGGTGTCGTCCTTCACCCCTGCTTCCTCAAGGAACGCGACCAGCCGCGCCAGGTGGCGGTCGGAATGGTCGAGCATGCCGGCGAAGGCGCTCTGCAGCCGGGTGAACACCCGTTGCTCGTCGGGGCTGTGATCTGCCCAGGCGCGGACGCCGTCGTTGCGCGGCGGCATGCGGGTGTCAGGCGGCACGACGCCCAGCGCCTTCTGGCGCTCAAGTCGACGCTCGCGCTCGAAGTCCCATCCGTCCTTGAACACCTCGTCATAGCTTCTGATGATGTCCATCGGCGCCTGGTGCGGCGCATGGCAGGCGCCCAGCGCCAGCCACAGCAGCCAGGGCTGCTCGGGCGCGTCGGCGATATGGTCGGCGACGAAGCGGATCGACTCATCGACCAGGTCTTCGGTCAGGTGATAGCCGTCGGTGTACTTGCCGGGGGCCTCAACCGGGGTGTTGTCGCGCACCAGCTCGGGCGCGAACTGGTCGGTCTCGGCGTCCATGAAGCCGTAGTAGCGGTTGAAGCCGCGCCCCAGCGGCCAGCCGTCATAGGGGCCGGACGCACCGGTCTGATTGATCGGCGTCGCGTGCCATTTGCCGACCATGTAGGTCCCATAGCCGTTGGCGCGCAGTATCTCGGCCAGGGTCCCGGCTTCCGGCGCGATCTTGCCGCGATAGCCCGGGAAGCCGGAGTCGAAGTTGGCCAGGCAGCCCATGCCGACCGAGTGGTGATTGCGCCCTGTCAGCAGCGCCGCGCGCGTCGTCGAGCACATCGCCGTGGTGTGGAAGCCGGTGTAGCGCAGGCCCCCTGACGCCAGCGCATCGATGGTCGGCGTGCGGATCGGCGAGCCATAGCAACCGAAGTCCGAGAACCCGACGTCGTCGAACAGCACCACCAGGATGTTCGGGGAGCCCTTTGGCGGCTTCACCGCTTCCGGCCAGAAGGGGATCGAGTCCGCCAGGGTCCGGCCGACCTTGCCGCGGGCTTCAGACATATGACATGCTCCATGCCAATTTCTGCCGTTGTCGCGCGTCCGTCGTAGGAAGGCAAGCCGAGGTTCTGCAACCAAGCCGCACGTCGCGGTGTTTGTGGGGCGACCGGCCCGAGCATGCGGCCCCCTTTCCCAAAAGGCCAATCCCATGACCCGTGTGACGATTCTGGCAGCCACCGCGGCGACCGCCGCGCTGATCGCGCCGCAGGCCCAGGCCGCCGGCTATTATCTGCAGGAACAGTCGGTGAAGGGCGCGGGCCGGGCCTATTCCGGCGAGGTCGCCGACAAGGGCGCCGCCTCGCTCTGGTGGAATCCCGCCTCCATCGTCGGCATCAAGGAAAAGGGCCAGGCCGAGAATAAGGGCGAGGCCTATCTGGGCATGCACGGGGTGTTCGTTGACGCCACGGTGACTGACACCGGCTCGACCATCACCTATCCCGGCGGACTGACCCTGCCGGTGCGCGGCGAGCAACGCGCCTTCAATCCGATCCAAAGCGGGGTGGCGCCCAACTTCGCCGTCTCCATGCCCCTAGGCGATCGCTTCGCGGTCGGCCTGTCGGTGGCAGCGCCGTTCAACTTCACCACCGAGTACCGGCGCAACGCCTGGGCGCGCTATGACGCGCTGACCTCGCGCCTGACCACCGCCGACGTCCAGGTGACCGGCGCCATGCAGGTGACCGACTGGCTCGACGTCGGGGTCGGGTTGAACGCCCAATACGCCGAGGCCAAGCTCTCCACCGCCTATCCGAACCTGTCGCCCTTGCTGGCCGACGGCGTCTCGCAGCTCAGCGGCGACGGCTGGGACTTCGGCTGGACGCTCGGCGCTCAGGCGCGGCTGGGATCATCCGTGACGGTCGGCGCCAGTTATCGCTCGTCCATGGAGCACGATCTGGACGGCCGCGTGCTGGTCGCAGGACTGGTCGGGCCGCTGGCCCCGGTCAATCGCGAGATCGATGGCTCGGCCGTCTTCTCGACGCCCTGGATCGCCACGCTCGGCGCACGCTGGCAAGCCACCGAGAAGCTGGCCCTCAACGCTCAAGTCCAGCGCATCGGCTGGAGCGAGTTCGAGTCCATCGACGTGACGTTCGCCGCCGGCGGCGGCGAGACACTGTTCCAGGGCTATGAGGACGTCACTTCCGGCGGCGTCGGCCTGGACTATGCGGTCAATGACGCCCTGACCCTGCGGGCCGGCGTGCAGTTCGACCCGACACCGACCCCGGACGCCGACCGCACCGCACGGGTGCCGGACGGTGACCGCTGGCTCTACGGCGTTGGGGGCACCGCCAACATTCCCTGGGGCATGAAGCTCGACGCCGCCCTGGCGTACATTGCCTTCGACGAGTCGGAGATCCACCACGACACGGTATTCTACGGCGGCACCGCCGCGGCCACGACCACCCGCCTGCGCGGCGAGGTCGAGGGCCAGGGCTACGTCATGTCGCTGGGCGTGCGGAAGACGTTCTGAGACCAACAATTGCTCCCCTCTGGGGGAGCGGTCAGCCGCGTGGCTGACTGAGGGGGTTCTACCCACGTCGGCAGGCCCCCTCCGTCGCGCTTCCACCTCCCCCAGCGGGGGAGGGACTGCGCCCTACTTCTGGTTCGCGTAGAGCTTCACCACTTCGTAGAGGAAGTCGCGGGCCTCATAGAGCGAGCGCACGCGCATCTTCTCGTTCAGGCCGTGGGCGCCGTTGCCGCTCAGCTCGCCGAACAAACCGCTCAGCCCGTAGGTCGGAACGCCGACCGCATTGAGGAAGCGGCCGTCGGTGGCGCCCGTGGCCATCACCGGAACCACCGGCACGCCCGGCCACAGCTTGGCCGCGACCTTCTCCACCGGGCCCATGATCGACTTCGACAGGGTCGGCGGCGGACTGACCGGGCTGGGCACGCCAACCGTGGTCACCTTGATGGCGTCGTCGGCCAACACCTTGACCAGGGCCTGGCGGACCTCTTCGACGCCCTCGCCCGGCAGGATACGGCAGTTCACGTTGGCGCGGGCGCGTTGCGGCAGGGCGTTGGGCGCGTGGCCAGCGTTGACCATGGTCGCCACGCAGGTTGTGCGCATCATCGAATTGCGCCCCGGATCGCGGGCCACGACCGACACCGCCTCGGCGTTGGACGGGTCCTTGGCCACAGCCGCCATGGCCGCGCCGCCCGGACCGCCCTCGATCACCGCCATGCGCTCGAAGTTGGCGCGCACAGCATCGTTCAGCTTCACCGGGAAGTCATAGCCGCCCAGGCGCTCGAGCCCGGCCGCCAGGTGGTAGATGGCGTTGTCGCGGATCGGGGCCGAGGAGTGACCGCCCTTGTTGGTCACTTCCAGGGTGTAGTCCTGATAGACCTTCTCTCCGGCCTGGATGCCCAGCGAGATGCGGTTGCCCTTCTCGTCCAGCCGCCCGCCAGAGCCCTCGTTGAGCACGAAGGCCGCGTCCATCAGCTCGCGGTGGTTGGCGATCAGGTACTGCACGCCGTTGAAGGTGTCGGGGGTCTCTTCGCCGCAGGTCAGCGCCATGCGGATCGTGCGCTGCGGCTTGAAGCCCTCCTGCTTGAAGCGGGCCAGGGTGTCGGTCCACACCGCCGCCTGGGCTTTGTCGTCGCTGGCGCCGCGGGCGTAGAAGAAGCCGTCCTCCTCGACCAGCTTGAACGGGTCGCGTTCCCAGTCGGCGCGATTGGCCTCGACCACGTCGATGTGGGCCAGCAGCAAGATTGGCTTGGCCTTCGGGTCCGAGCCCTGCAGCGTCGCCACCAGGGCGCCGTCCTTGGGCCGATCCTTCGGGACAATGACCTGCAGATCGGCGTCGGCGAACCCGGCAGCCTTCAGCCGGGCGCCCATGGCCTGGGCCGCGGCGGTGCAGCTGCCCGAAGACAGCGTCGTGTTGATCTCGATCAGCTCCTTGTAGAGGTCGCGGAACGCGAGCTGGTCGGGACGCGCAGTCTGGGCCGCTGCCGGAGTGGCCAGCGCAGCGGCGGCCGCCAACGCGGCGGCGGAAATCGTACGGATCATTAGACGCTCCCCATGAACTGGGGACGGACCCTATGGGCCGCCGCGCGGTGCGGCAACGCTTATGCGTCGAACGTCAGTTTACGTCCGACTTCTTCGGCGGCGCGGGCGGCAGCGGCGCGATGGGCACGCCGTCCTCGGTGAGTTTTTTGATCTCGGCGGAGCTGGCCTCGCCATAGATGCCGCGCTCCTCGGAACGTCCCTCGTGGATGTCGCGCGCTTCCTTGGCGAAGGCGTCGCCGACATAGTCGAAGTTCTCCTCGACGTGGGCGCGGACCTTGCCCATCGCCTCCATCACCATCGAACGCATCTGCGGCGTGAGGTCGGTGGCGGGGCTCTTCTTCGTGCCGGATACCGCAGGCGCCATGATCTGCTTGGCGACGGCGCGGCTGTCGCAAACCGGGCACGCGACCAGGCCGCGTTCGGACTGGTCGTCGAAGTCGCCGGACGACCCGAACCAACCCTCGAACTCGTGGCCGTGCTCGCAGGCAAGCGCGTAGCGGATCATAGGATGGATATAGGCGCCTCGAACGCCCGCGCATTGGGCAGGGCGGGAATCGACGCCCGCGCCTTGGCCACGGCGCCGAGATCGAGATCGGCGATCAGCACGCCGGGTTCGTCGTGGTCCAGCTTGCCGAGCATTTCGCCCCACGGGCCGATGGCCAGGGTGCGCCCCCAGGTGCCGCGGCCGTCCTCATGGAAGCCGCCCTGGGCCGGGGCCAACACGAACGAGCCAGTCTCGATCGCCCGGGCCCGCAACAGGGTCTCCCAGTGCGCCTCGCCGGTCGGCCGGGTGAAGGCGGCCGGGGTAACGATCACTTCGGCGCCGGCCAAGGCCAGGGCCCGGTAGAGCGCGGGGAAGCGGACGTCGTAGCAGATGGTCAGGCCAAGCTTCAGGTCGCGCTCGCGCACGGCCACCGCCCGCGCGCCCGGCTCGTAGGTCTCGCTCTCGCGCGCGGTCTCGCCGGTCGGCAGGTCGACGTCGAACATGTGCAGCTTGTCGTAGGTGGCGGTGATCTCGCCACTGGGCGCGATCAGGGCCGCGCGGTTGGCGGCCTTGCCGTCGGGCCGCTTCACCAGCGCCGAGCCGATCAGGATGGCGACGTTCAGTTCTGCGGCCAGGGCCTGAAGGCCCTGCACTACCAGGTCGTCTTCCAGCAGGGTCAGCTGCGGCAGCAGCGCCGCCTTGTCCCGCTGCAGGATGTTGGTCCCTTCCGGCGTGGCGATGAAACTCGCGCCCTTCCCCGCCGCCTCGCGCACCAGCGGCGCGACATGGGCCAACGCCGCAGCCTGGGTGGCGGGAGTTCTGGTCTGGATCAATCCGACGCGCAGGGTCATGGCTATCCCGATAGGTCAGCCAGGGCTGGTACTCAAGCGGCGAGCAGCGCGTCCAGCTTGCCGTCGTATTCCAGCGCCATCATGTCGTCGCAGCCGCCGATGTGCTGCTCGCCGATGAAGATCTGCGGGAAGGTCGCACGGCCGTTGGCGCGCTGGATCATTTCCTGGCGCTTTTCGGGATCGTGGGACGCCTCGATCTCGGTGAACTCGACGCCCTTCTTCTCCAGCAGCGAGACCGCGCGGATGCAGTAGGGGCAGTACGGCTTCGTGTAGATGGTGATGTCGGCCATGGCTCGTCTAATGCGTGTGGGACGGGTTCGGTTCTATATGGCGCGACTTGAGGCTTCTTTAACCCTGGCGACGACTGCGACATCGACGCGCACGGCGCCGGCCGCCAGCAAGGCCCGGGCGCAGCCTTCCAAAGTGGCGCCGGTGGTCATTACGTCATCGATCAGCAGCACCGACTTGCCCGCCACTTGCGTGCGGCGCGCGGGCGGCACGGCGAAGGCGGCGGCCACGTTGCGCCGGCGGCCGGTAGCGGACTTGCCGCCCTGGGTGCCGGTCGCGCGCACTCGCACCAGGGCGTCGGGCAGATAGGGCCTGGCGGCGAGCCGGCTAAGCGGCCGGGCGATCTCGGCGGCCTGGTTGTATCGGCGGCCCAGCAGACGCGAGCGGTGCAACGGAACCGGCACGATCGCGTCGGACTGCGCCAGAAGCTCGTTCGCGGAGCGGCTGATCCAGCGCGCCAGCAACGGCGCCAGATCTGTGCGGTCGGCGTGCTTGAGCTGCAGGATCGGTCCGCGCGAGGTCTCGTCATAGAGGCAGGCCGCCCGCGCCCGCGAGAACGCCCGCGGCCGGGCCATGCAGTCGGCGCAGCGAACGCCCGCGCCCAGATCATATTCGAACGGCAGGCCGCAGCCGTCGCACAGGGGTCCGTCGATGAACGGGATGCTGCTCCAGGCCTGGGCGCTCAGGCCGGCGCTCAGCACCGCAGCGTCGCCGTCGAGCGATTGGGGTGGGAAAAGCAGGTCCAGCGCGCTACGAACCGCGGCCTTCGCTCGCGGCCCGGGTTTCCACCAGGCGTCCGCATCGCCATCTAGATAGCCCATGTCCGCCCCGCCCCGCATCTTCGACCGCGACCTGCTCCGCGCCCGCCTGGACCGCGCAGCGCCCGGCTACGCCGCCGCCGACTTCCTGAAGGCCCGCGCCGCGGAGGACGCGGTCGTGCGCCTCGAGGCGATCATGCGCGAGTTCCCGCGCGCCGTCGATCTTGGCGCGCGCAACGGCCACTTCGCCAAGGCGCTGGCGCAAAGCGACGCCGCCGCCCGGGTCGGCTTCCTGGTCGAGGCCGACCTCTCGGCGCGCATGCTGCAGGACCGCGAGGGCCTGCGCGTCGTCGCCGACGAAGAGCGCCTGCCCTTCGCTCCTGGCGGCCTCGATCTGATCGTCTCGACCCTGTCCCTGCACTGGGCCAACGACGTGGTCGGCGCCCTGATCCAGATCCGCCGGGCGCTGAAGCCGGATGGCCTGTTCATCGGCTCGCTGCTGGGCGGCGCCACCCTGACCGAGCTGCGCCAGTCGCTGCTGGCCGCCGAGGCCGAGTTGACCGGGGGCGCCGGGCCGCGTGTCTCCCCCTTCGCCGACCCCTATGACGCCGCGGCCCTGCTGCAGCGCTCGGGCTTCGCCCTGCCGGTCGCCGACGTCGACCGGGTGACCGTCCGCTACGCCCACCCCCTGAAGCTGCTGGCCGACCTGCGTGCCATGGGCGAGACCAGCGTCCTGGCCGAGCGCCATCCTAAACGCCTGACCCGCGCGGTGCTGACGCGAGCCTTCGAGATCTATGCCGAGCGCTTCGCCGAACCGGACGGCCGCTTCCCAGCGACCTTCGAGATCCTCACCCTCACCGGCTGGGCGCCCGACCCCAGCCAGCAGAAGCCGCTCAAGCCCGGCTCGGCCAAGATGCGCCTGGCCGACGCGCTTGGCGTGGTCGAGAACCCGCTGCCGCGGGACGAGGATTAGGGCCTGCTGCGCATTCAGGCGTTACAAACTGTCGCCAGAACTGCGCGAACTGGGGGCGCCCAAGCCGGCTTGACGCGGGCAACGGCCAAGCCGGGTCGTATTTTGGCCGCGACCGGGCTCTAAGGTCGCTCTCGGCTCGATCTGCAACTGCCATAGGAACCTCCCTGAATGCGTATCGCTATCCTGGCCGCCGGCCTGCTCGGCGCCACCGTCTTCGCTGCGTCCGCCCAAGCCCAGACCGCCCCCGCCGCCGCTCCGGCCGCTGTAGCCTCGGCCGCCGGAGCCTTCTCCGACGCCGACCTCATGGCGTTCGGCACGGCGATGACCGAGATCCAGAAGATCAGCGGCGAGTACACGCCGAAGATGGCTGGGGCCGACGGCCCGACCAAGGCCGAGGTCCAGAAGGAAATGATCGGCAAGATGGGCGCGGCCGTGCAGGCCAGCGGCCTGTCGCCGCAAAAGTACAACGACATGTCGGCCGCGGTTCAGAAGGACGCCGCCCTGCGCACGCGCCTGACCCAAGTGCTGAACGCCGAGCCGGCCGTCTAAGGCGGACCTCAGCAGAGATCTGGGCCGCTCCGGTTCGCCGGGGCGGCCTTTTTCATGCGCCGGGCATGGACCGCCGCGCCGCGTCCAGGCCGATCACGATGTCGGCCCGCCGCGGCATCTCCTGAAGGATCCAGCGGGTCAGCCGCTCGTAGTGGGCAATGAAGCCTCGCACCTGCTCGTCGCTCATGACGCGCGAGGCGTCGCCGCCGTCGCGGGCGAGCCGCTCGCGCAGCTTGCGCTCCTGCTCGATGCGCCAGTCGGCCACCACCTCGAACCCGGGCGCCTGCAGCAGCACCAGTAGGTCAAGCTCGCCGAACAGGGCCTTGTAGGGCCCGGCCAGCGCGGCGTTCACATAGGCGCGCCAGACGCCGTCGCAGTCGCGGTCGCGCTCCAGCGCATTGACCGGCTCGGCCAGGGCCTCGACAGGCTGGGCCCGCGCGCCGACGCACCAGCCCTCGAACAGCACCACATCGGCCGGCCCTTCGAAACTCCCGCCGGCCGTGCGATCGTCGCTGGCCTTGTCGAAGCCCGGCAGTTCCACCACTCCGGGCCTGCGCAAGTCGCGCAGCAGCGTCAGGCCCAGCCCGACGTCGTGCGTTCCGGGAACGCCGCGGGTGGCCAGCAGCGGATGCACCGTTTCCCCCAGGCGCTGACGTTGCGCCCGGGTCAGATAGATGTCGTCCAGCGAGAACGCCGCTACCCGCAGGGCCCTGGCCTCAAGCAGCCGTCGCAACACCGCCGTCAGGGTCGACTTGCCGCTGGCCTGCGATCCGCAGATGCCGACAACGACGCCGCCGCCCCGGGTGCGTGAGGCGATGCGGTCGGCCAAAGGGGCGGCGACCTCGGCCACGAACTGAGCATAGGCGGTCGGCAGCCGCTCGGCGGCGAGGAAGCCGGCGAGCCAGGGCTCAATCGCCTTCGTCATAGATCTTCATGCCGAACTCGCGACTGACGGCGTGGGTGTAGGTGTTGCCGACCGGAACCTCGGCCCCGTCGGTCAGCTCCAGCACCAGCGAACCGCGGCCGCGGCGCTGCGCCCGCACCACCGCGTCGCGCCGCACGAAGGCCGAGCGACTGACGCGCACCATCAGCACCGGATCTAGTCGCCGCGACAGCGCTTCCATCGTGGTGCGGTACATGTGCGAGCGGCTGAGCGTATGCAGCAGCACATAGTCGCGCGCCGCCTCGATCCACTCCACGTCGGTCAGCTCAACCCGCACCAGGCCGCGCGGCCGGCGCACCCAGACGGTGCCGCTGTAAGGTTCGGCTTCCGGCGGCTCGGCCGGCTCTCCCGGCTCGAAGGTCGCCTCCGGGCGAGGACCGGCGTCGCGCCGGCGACGGGTGCGATCCAGGGCCAATCTCAACCGGCCCGGCTCGACGGGCTTGAGCAGATAGTCCACCGCATCGACATCGAACGCTTCCACCGCGAACTGGTGAAAGGCGGTGACGAACACAACGTCGGTCTCCGGCGCCCCCTTCAGGGCCTTGGCCAGGGACATGCCGTCCCGGTGCGGCATCTGGATGTCCAGCAGCGCCAGGTCGGGAGGATCGGCCTCGATCTTCTGTGCGGCCTCGACGCCGTCCAGCGCCTTGCCGACGACCTCCACGTCGGGGATGTCGGCGATCAGCGCCTCCAGCCGTTCCAACGCCAGCGGCTCGTCATCGACCAGCAGTACGCGCAAGGGGGTCATGCAGCCTCCAGGTCCAGACGCAGCGGCAAGCGGATCCTGGCGCGGAAACCCTCGTCCCGGGCCTGCGTCTCCAGCTCCGCCGCCGTTCCGTAGAGCGTGGCCAGCCGGGCGCGGATGTTACGCAGGCCCACGCCGGTCCCGGTGTTCGCGGCCGCCGAGCCGCTCCGGCCGGTGTCCTCCACCCAGAGGATCAGATCGCCGCCGCGGGCGCTGACCGAGACCTTGATCGTCGCGCCCAGGCGCGAGGGCGCGACCGCGTACTTCACCGCGTTCTCCACCAGGGGCTGGAGGATGAAGCTCGGCACCTTGGCCTCCAGCAGCGTCGGCGGGCAGTCGATCTTGACGTGGAGCCGCTCGCCAAAGCGCACGATCTCGATCTCCAGATAGGCCTCGATGGTGGCCAGTTCGTCGGCCAGCGGGATCAGTTCCTTGGGGTCGGTGTCGAAGGTGGTCCGCAGGAAACTGGCCAACTTGCCGGTCATTACCTCGGCCTCGGCGTTGCGGTTGTTGATCACCAGCCCGGAGATGGCGTTCAGGGTGTTGAACAGGAAGTGGGGATTGAGCTGGAAGCGCAGCGCCTCGAGCTTGGCCTCCTGCGCCGCCTCGCGCGCCTCGGCCAGTTGGCGGCTGCGCGTGCGCTCCTCCTCCAACGTCTTCAGCAGTTGCAGGGCCACGGCATAAAGGCCGAACAGCCAGACATAGATCTGAGCGTTCAGGACAAGGCCGGCGAGGTCTTGGTACACGAACTCCCGGTCCATCTGCCCCCTGGCCAGGCGGAACGACAGGTGGTCGATCAGCGCCTGGGTCAGCGCCAGCACCAGCACCGCCAGCCCCAGCACCGGCCAGCGCAGCAGAGGCCGCTGCCCCTCGGTCAGGCGAGAGACCATGTAGAGCAGGCCTGAACTGACCATGCCCGCGCCGAGCGCCATGGCCAGGAACGAGGCCGTCCAAGGCGGCGGCTCGCCGTGGCCCCAGACGGCGAGCACCGTGACGAACTGCACGAAGCAGAACGCCCACACCACCAGGGTCAGGGTCAGGGCCTGGCGGGATCTCCAGGGAAGCGCGCGGATGGCCGTCAGCATTGCAATGATCGATAGCGTTCCTGTCCGCTTCACCATAGGCGCCACGCGGCGCTCGACGACCAATCAGGACTAATGCGCGACGGAATCTCCTTCCGCTTGCGCCCGGATCCGAATGGCCCGGCAGCGAAACCGTCTCAAGGTCGCATGCGAATACGGTAGCCTCATCTTCTCGGACTGAGAACTGGGCCGGGGACGCACCGTCACTAGGGGTGCGACATTTTGACAGACCGGCGTTATCGAGACTGGCGCCAACCACAGACTCGGGCGCAACTTGAACCGTCCGGTGGCGCGAAGCGCGCTGGAGGGTGTCGAAGCGACCTCGACACCAAAGACAGGCCCGCGGTGATCCGAGCTCACCGCGGGCCTTTTCCGTTCAGTCCTCGCGATGGCGCTCCTGCATATAGCGGCGCACCGCCTTGTTGCGCTGGATCCAGACCTTGCGCATCTCGATCCGGGCCTGCGGGTCCTCCCGCCTCTGCAGGTGGGCCAGCTCGCGCTGCAGCTTGCCGTAGCTTCGCCAGCGCTCGGGAGTCAGCTCGCCGCTCTCCAGCGCCGCCCGCACCGCGCAGCCGGGTTCGGACTGGTGGGCGCAGTCGCGGAAGCGGCACTCCTCGGCCAGCCCCTCAATGTCGGCGAAGGTCGCCGACAGGCCCTCCTCGGCCTTCCAGAGACCCAGTTCGCGCATGCCCGGCGTATCGAGCACCAGCGCGCCGCTCGGCAGAGCGATCAGCTCGCGATGGGTGGTGGTGTGGCGGCCGCGGGCGTCGTCTTCGCGGATCGCCCCGGTGTCCATCAGCTCCTGCCCGGCCAGGGCGTTGACCAGGGTCGACTTGCCCACGCCGGACGATCCCAGCAGCACGGCGGTGGTTCCAGGGGCCAGGTGCGCGGCCAGGGCCTCGATCCCCTCGCCGCTCACCGCCGAGACCGCATGCACCGGCACGCCAAAGGCGATGGCCTCGACCTCGGCGACCAGTTCCTTGACCTCGTCGCACATGTCGGCCTTGGTCAGCACGACGATGGGCTGAGCTCCGCTCTCGTAGGCGGTGGCCAGATAGCGTTCCAGCCGCCGCAGGCTGAGGTCGCGGTTCAGCGAGCCGACCAGCAGGGCGAAGTCGACATTGGCCGCCACCACCTGCGATCCGCCGCCGGGTCCGGAGGCGCGGCGGATGAACACGCTCGAGCGCGGCATCAGATGATGGATCGTCGCCGCCCCCTCCTGCGGGCGGACGGCGGCGGCGACCCAGTCGCCGGTGACCGGAACCTCGTCCTCCAGCGCCTCATGGCGGAAGCGTCCGGAGAGTTCGGCGGAGAGATCCCCGGCGTCGGTGGCGATGCGGTAGAGACCGCGATGTTGGACGATCACGCGGCCGGGCGTCAGGCCCTCGGCGGCGTGGTCATGGAACTGCTGCTGGAGCGCGGGGCTCCAGCCATAGGTGTCGAGCAAGGCTGGACATCCTTCGATCGGAAGGCCTGGTCAGGCGTCCGCCGAGAACGTTCCTTGGGTTGTCAGGAGACCAGATCGGCGGGCGCGGCGAAGGGTTTGGCGATGAGCACAGTCATGTCGCATCCCTCCTTTCCGGGTCGCGTGATCGATGGATGGAGGCTAGGCCCGCTCCGCGTCAGCGTCAACTCAGACCAGGTCGCGCAGCCAGGCCACCAGCGGCGCGTCGGCCGGCGGCATCTCGTAGTCGCCGAGCTTCGCCGGCTTCACCCAGGCCAGGCCGGAGTGCTCCTTCTGCGTGACGAAGCCGTCCCATCGCCGCACCAAATACAGCGGCATCAGCAGATGGAAGTCCTCGTAGGTGTGGCTGGCGAACACGAACGGCGCCAGGCAAGCGTGCGACACCTGGATGCCAAGCTCTTCGTCCAACTCGCGGATCAGGCACTGCTCGGGCGTTTCGCCGGCCTCGACCTTGCCGCCGGGAAACTCCCACAGCCCGGCCAGTTGCTTGCCCGGCGGGCGCTGACAGATCAGCACCCGGCCGTCGGAATCGATCAGGGCCGCGGCGGCGACGAGGACCATGCGCTTGGAGTCGGACATGCCGTTTCCTCGCGGGCGGAAAGCGCGAGGTCAAGGCGTCGCTCTCCTCCCCCGCTGCGCAGGGGCGGAGCAAATCCTTGCGAAACTTGACTTTCGGCGTTTCGCCCGTCATATCCCTGCTGCGCCGCAACATTTGTGGCGCTATCGGCGCTCCAGCCGCGTGATGGTTCCGCATCGTCGGACCCAGCTGTCGAGCGCCCTGAAGAGATCGCATAGATCGCCCCGCCACGCGGGGGCTTTCCACAAATGACCCGCGTCTTCGCGACCCTCGTCACATGCGAGCGGCCGCATTCGGCGCATCTGTGAAAGACACATACGTTTTGACCAAATTCCTCGACCTCGGCCTCGACAAGATGCTGCTCAAGGCCCTCAACGACGAGGGCTACGAGAAGCCGACCCCGATCCAGGCCCAGGCCATCCCCGGCGTCATGGCCGGTAAGGACTTGCTCGGCATCGCCCAGACCGGCACCGGCAAGACCGCCGCCTTCGCCCTGCCCATCATCCACCGGCTGGCCGCCGACAAGAAGCCCGCGCCGCGCCGCGGCTGCCGCGTGCTGGTGCTCTCGCCGACCCGCGAGCTGGCCACCCAGATCGCCGAAAGCTTCAAGACCTACGGCAAGCATATGAACCTGTCGGTCGCCGTGATCTTCGGCGGCGTGAAGTACGGCGGCCAGATGCGCGCCATGGCGCCGGGCGTCGACGTCCTGGTCGCCACGCCGGGCCGTCTGATCGACCACCTGCAGGAAAAGACCATCACGCTCCAGGGCGTGGAGATCTTCGTCCTCGACGAAGCCGACCAGATGCTCGACATGGGCTTCATTCTGCCGATCCGTCAGATCGTGAAGCACCTGCCGCGCCTGCGTCAGAACCTCTTCTTCTCGGCCACCATGCCGGGCGAGATCGAGAAGCTGGCCAGCGAGCTGCTGCGCCCCAACCCGACCAAGGTCTCGGTGACCCCGCAGGCCACCACGGTCGAGCGCATCAAGCAGCAGGTGATCTTCGTCGAGACCGCCCGCAAGCGCGCCCTGCTCTGCGAGATGTTCGCCGAGCGCGACTTCAAGCGCGTGATCGTCTTCACCCGCACCAAGCGCGGCGCCGACCGCGTGGCCAAGTCCCTTGAAGCTGCCGGCGTCGAAGCCGCCGCGATCCACGGCGACAAGAGCCAGGGCCAGCGCGAACGCGCTCTGGCGGCGTTCAAGGCCGGCGAAGTCCGCGCCCTGGTCGCCACCGACATCGCCGCCCGCGGCATCGACATCGACGCGGTCAGCCATGTCATCCAGTACGAGCTGCCGAACGTGCCGGAAGCCTATGTCCACCGGATCGGCCGCACCGCCCGGGCCGGCGCCGACGGCTCGGCCGTGGCGTTCTGCGCCGACGACGAACGCAACCTGCTGAAGGACATTCAGAAGGTCACCCGCCAGACCATTCCGGCCTTCGATCGCCGCAACGACCGTGGTCTGCATGTCATGACCCAGGCGATGCCGGAAGTGGCCGCCGAACGCGCCGAAGCCGGTCGCAAGAACGCCGAACGCGGTGGTGGCGGCGGTGGCGGGCGCAAGCCCCAGGGCCGCAGCGAGCTGCCTCCGGGCCTGCGCAAGCAACGTAACCGTCCGGCCAAGGCCGGAGGCGGCGGCGGTCAGCGTCAGGGCCAGGCTAGCGGCGACCGTCACCCGCACGGCGCGCGCGTCCAAGGCGAACGCGCCTCGACCAAGGCGATCGACCAGTCGCAGTTCAAAGGCCCCAAGCGCGACAAGGCCCAAGCCGGCCAAGGCGGCCAAGGCGCCGCCAAGCGCTGGACCCCGCTGGACTAAGATACGCTGAGTAGTTGCTCCCCTTCTGGGGGAGCTGTCAGCCGAACGGCTGACTGAGGGGGACTTTGACTCTTAGAGCGGTCCCCCTCCGTCTCGGCGTTATGCGCCGATCCACCTCCCCCATGAGGGGAGGAGCAGTCTTCCAAACCTACGACCGATAATCCCCGTTGATCGCGACGTACTGCTTGGTCAGGTCGCAGGTCCAGACGCTGGCCGTCCCGCGGCCGACGCCGACGTCCACCGAGACCTCAAGCTCCTGGTTCTTCATGTAAGCGCTCATCTTGGCCTCGTCGTAGGTCGGCGAGATCAGGCCGTCCTGAGCGGCGATCAGCGGCCCGAACATCACCTTCACGCGGTCGCGGTCGATCGGCTCGTCGGCGCGCCCCACGGCCATCACGATCCGGCCCCAGTTGGCGTCCTCGCCGGCGAAGGCGGTCTTGACCAGCGGGCTCTCGGCGATGGTCCGGGCGATCTTGCGAGCGCTCGCCTGGCTTTCGGCCCCGGTCACGTTGATCTTCACGAACTTGCTGGCGCCTTCGCCATCGCGGACCAGCTGCAGCGCCAGGTCCATCAGCACCGCTTCCAGCTTCTCGCGGAAGTCGGCCAGCCGGCGGTCGCCGGCGCGGCTGATGTTCGGCGCGCCCGACTGCCCGGTCGCGAACAGCAGCAGGGTGTCGTTGGTCGAGCGGTCGCCGTCCACCGTCACGCTGTTGAAGGTCGAGCGGGTGTAGAGGCTGGCCAGGGTCTGCAGCGCGGTCGGCGAGATCGCCGCGTCGGTGACCACGAAGGCCAGCATGGTCGCCATGTCCGGCGCGATCATCCCCGAACCCTTGCAGATCCCGGCGATGCGAACCTTCTCGCCGTCGATCGTCGCCTCGGCGTAGGCGCCTTTCGGGAAGGTGTCGGTGGTCGTGATCGCCCGGGCCGCGCCGGCCCAGCCGTCGTCGACCAGCTTAGCTTCCACGTCGGGCAGCCGATGGGTGATCTTGGCGTCGTCCAGCAGCACGCCGATCACCCCGGTCGAGGCGACCATCACGTCCCGCTGGCGGCAGTCGAAGCGCTTGGCCACGGCCGAGGCCACCCGGCGCACCGCATCGGCGCCCGGCTTGCCGGTGAAGGAGTTGGCGCAGCCGGCGTTGACCACCAGGGCGCGCACGTCGGCGCCCTTGGTCATTTCCAGATGCTTCTTGCACCAGTCCACCGGCGCCGAGCCGATGCCGTGGCGGGTGAACACGCCCGCGCCGGAGGTGCCGCGCACGAAGCGCATGACCATCAGATCTTCGCGATCCTGCTTGTAGAAGCCGGCCCGGCCGGTCGCCAGTTGCACCCCGGCGATCGGCGGGATGTTCGGGAACGGCACGGCCAGCGGCGAGACCGGCAGCGCGCCCTTGGCCGGCTTGGCCGGCTCCGGCGCCGGCTCGGGCTTCTTGGTGGTCGCGCGCTTGATGGCGGTGGCCAGCGGATCCAGCGCGCCGGCCAGCGCCTCGACCGGTTTGGCGGCGGCTTCCAGCGCCTTGCCGGCGGTGGACTTCTTCGGCGCGGCGGCCGGCTTGACGGGATTCTTGCTCATGGCGTCACGGTCTTGGCTTGGGCGGCGGACGCGGCCGGAGCGGCCTTCGTCGTCGGGGCGGGAACAGCGAGCGCGGCAGGCGCGGCCTTGGGCGCGTCGGCCGGCTCCTTGGGTTGACCGGGGACGTCCTGCGGCTGGCCGATCAAGGTCTGGACCTTGGCGCGGCTTCGCAGCTTCTCCAGCAGGTCGCGGACCTGGTCATAGGTCAGGAAGCGGACGATCTGCGGGCGGGCGGCGTCGAAGGTGATCGGCTGCTCCAGCCGCCGGTCCTCGACCTTCAGGATCGCCCAGCCGCCTTCGACGGCGAACGGCCCGACGATGTCGCCGACCTTGGCGGTCTTCAGGTTGGCGGCGTAGACGTCAGGCATGACGTCGGTAGTGAAGTAGCCGAGGTCGCCGCCGTTGAACCGGGTCGCCGCGTCGGTCGAGCGCTCCATCGCCAGGGCCTCGAACGAGGCGCCGGTAGCGACCAGTTTCTGCACCGCCTGGGCTTCGGCCTCGTTGGCCAGCACGATCTGGCGGGCGCGGATCTCCTCCGACTGCTTGGCCAGCTTCAGCTGCTCCTGATAGAGCCCGCGGACGGCGTTGTCGGTGACGGCGTCCGAGACCACGCTCTCGACCAGCATGTCGCCGAGGATGCGCTCGCGCGCCGCGGCCAGCCGCTTCTGGGCGACCGGGTCCTTGTCCAATTTGCGCTTGATCGCCTCGGCGGCCAGCAGCTTCTGGTCCACCACCTCGTCCAACACCCGGCGGAACAGGTCCGAGGAGACGTCCAGCGGCTCGCCCTCGCCGATCAGGCCCTGGGCCACCGCCTCGCGCTTGACGTCCGACGCCCAGACGGTCTTGCCGTCGACCTTCGCCACCGCGGTGTCGCCCGGGGCCGGCGCGCCTTCCGTGCCGCCACGATCCCCGCACGCGACCAGCATGACGCAGGCTGTCAGCATGACGGCCGTCAGCGCCAAGGCGTTGGGAACGCGGCGGAAGGTGGAGTTCGTCATTCGGGACGTACCTCGTGTGCGAAAAGAACTCGCGGGCGGTTGCCCGTCCCTAGCCAACTCGGCGCGGGGATGCAAAGGTCGCGCCCGCTCAAATACCGTACGGATCGGATAACTGCCGTGGCGGTCTCATTTTTTGGAGGAATCATTTCATGACGCGTGAAGCCGTAATCGTTTCCTATGCCCGGACGGGCTTGGCCAAGTCGCAACGTGGCGGCTTCAACATGACCCCCACCGTGACGATGGCCGCCCACGCGATCAAGCACGCCGTGGACCGCGCCGGGATCGACAAGGCCAGCGTCGAAGACGTGATCCTCGGCAACGTCGCGCACGGCTCCGGCAATCTCGGCCGCCAGGCTTCGCTGCTCGCCGGCCTGCCGATCACCACCTCGGGCCAGACCGTCAACCGCTTCTGCTCCTCGGGTCTGCAGACCATCGCCACGGCCGCCAACTACATCCGCAACGACGGCGCTGAAGTCGCCATCGGCGCGGGCGTCGAGTCCCTGTCCTTCCCGGGCGGCGCTGGCCCGCGCGAGAACAACGACCCGGCCCTCTACGCTCAGTACCCGGCGATCTTCATGCCGATGATCGACACCGCCGACATCGTCGCCGAGCGCTACAAGGTCAGCCGCGAGTCCCAGGACGAGTACAGCCTGGAGAGCCAGCGCCGCATGGCCGCTGCCCAGCAGGCCGGCAAGTTCAAGGACGAAATCGTCCCGCTGGCGACCAAGATGAAGGTCGTCAACAAGGAAACCAAGGAAGAGAGCATCGTCGACTACCTGGTCGATCGCGACGAATGCAATCGTCCGGAAACCACCCTGGAAGGCCTGCAAAAGCTCCAGCCGGTCCGCGGTGAAGGCAAGTTCATCACCGCCGGCAACGCCTCGCAGCTGTCGGACGGCGCCGCCGCCGTGGTGCTGATGGAAGCCAAGGCCGCCGCCAAGGCCGGCGTCGAGCCGCTCGGCGCCTTCCGCGGCTGGGCCGTCGCCGGCTGCGCCCCCGACGAAATGGGCATCGGCCCGGTCTTCGCCGTTCCGCGCCTGCTGGAGCGTCACGGCCTGAAGATCGACGACATCGACATCTGGGAACTGAACGAAGCCTTCGCCTCGCAGTGCGTCTACTCGCGCGACCAGCTCGGCATCGACCCGGAAAAGTACAACGTGAACGGCGGCTCGATCGCCATCGGCCACCCCTACGGCATGACCGGCGCTCGTCTGACCGGCCACATCCTGCAGGAAGGCAAGCGCCGCGGCGCCAAGTGGGGCGTCGTCACCATGTGCATCGGCGGCGGCATGGGCGCTGCAGGTCTCATTGAAATTTATTAATTTCAATGAGATCGACCGTCAGCGCCCATCACTTTGAATGTGACCGAAATCGCTCACGCGATTTCGGCGGGCGCGGCCGGCCTGATCGAGATCTACTGATCGCGTGATCAGCCCTTGAACTACGAGGCCCTCCCCACCTGGGAGGGCCTTTTCTTTTGGCAGGCGAAACACCGACGTCTCACACACCCGTCAACCTCGCCGCGTTGACACTGGCATGGCCGCTGCTTAAGTCTCCCGCGCCCTGAAAAGAGCGGAATTTCCGGGCAGGCGAGCAGGCTGTAGGCGCCTCCGCTGGGCCCTCCCGCATATCCGGAACGATTTCCCTTGAGCATCTTCCAACGCTTCTTCGGCTCTTCCAACGACCGCAAGGTCAAAGGCATGAACGCACGGGTCGCCAAGATCAACGCGTTCGAGCCCAAGATGCAGGCGCTTTCCGACGCCGAACTGCGCGGCAAGACCCAGGAATTCAAGGACCGCCTGGCCAAGGGCGAGACCCTGGACCAAATCCTCGAGGAAGCCTTCGCCGTGGTGCGCGAGGCGTCCCGCCGGGTGCTCGGCCAGCGTCACTTCGACGTCCAGATGGTCGGCGGCATGGTGCTGCACAACGGCGGCATCGCCGAAATGCGCACCGGTGAAGGCAAGACCCTGGTCGCCACCTCGCCGGTCTATCTCAACGCGCTCGCCGGCAAGGGCGTGCACGTCATCACGGTCAACGACTATCTGGCCCAGTTGCACGGCGACTGGATGGCCCAGGTCTACGCCTTCCTCGGCCTCAGCACCGGCGTCATCGTCCACGGCCTCAGCCAGGGCCAGCGCCAGGACGCCTACCAGGCCGACATCACCTACGGCACGAACAACGAGTTCGGCTTCGACTACCTGCGCGACAACCTGGTCTACGACGCCAGCGAGATGGTCCAACGCGGCCACCACTTCGTGATCGTCGACGAGGTCGACTCAATCCTGATCGACGAAGCCCGCACCCCGCTGATCATTTCCGGCCCGACCGAGGACCGCAGCGAGCTCTACAAGACCATCGATCTGGTCGTGAAGGAGCTGATCCAGGATCCGACCACCTTCGACCACGACGAGAAGCAGCGGCAGGTGATCCTGACCGAGGAGGGCTCGGAGAAGGTCGAGGAGATGCTCGCCGCCGGCGGTCATCTGGAAGCCGACACCGCGGGCCTGTACGATGCCGCCAACGTCTCGATCGTCCACCACGTGAACCAGGCGCTGCGCGCCAACGTCCTCTACACCCGCGAGAAGGACTACATCGTCCGCGACGGCGAGGTGATCCTGATCGACGAGTTCACCGGCCGCATGATGCAAGGCCGCCGCCTATCGGAAGGTCTGCACCAGGCCATCGAGGCCAAGGAAGGCGCCCGCATCCAGCCCGAGAACCAGACCCTGGCCTCGGTGACGATCCAGAACTACTTCCGCCTCTACTCCAAGCTCTCGGGCATGACCGGCACCGCCGCGACCGAGGCCCAGGAGTTCGGCGACATCTACAAGATGGATGTGGCCGAGATCCCGACCAACCGCCCGGTCGCCCGGATCGACGACGACGACGAGGTCTACCGCACCTCCCGCGAGAAGAACGGCGCGATCATCCAGCAGATCGAGGAGTGCTACGTCCGTGGCCAGCCGATCCTGGTCGGCACCGTCTCGATCGAGAAGTCCGAACAGCTGTCCGAGCTGCTGAAGGCCCACAAGTTCGAGCACGACGGCAAGAAGCAGAACGGCATTCCGCACAACGTGCTGAACGCCCGCTACCACGAGCAGGAAGCCATGATCGTGGCCGACGCCGGCGTGCCCGGCGCGGTGACCATCGCCACCAACATGGCCGGCCGCGGCACCGACATCCAGCTGGGCGGCAACATCGACATTCGCGTGCTGAAGTGGCGCGAAGAGCAGCGCGGCCTGGGCATCGAGGTCACGCCCGAGTCCGCCGCCGAAGAGCGTGCGCGCATCGAGGCGGACACCAAGGCGCTGAAGGAAACGGCCCTGGCCGCCGGCGGCCTCTACGTGCTCGGCACTGAGCGCCACGAAAGCCGCCGGATCGACAACCAGCTGCGCGGCCGGACCGGCCGTCAGGGCGACCCCGGCCACTCGAAATTCTTCCTGTCCTGCGAAGACGACCTGCTTCGGATCTTCGCCGGCGAACGCCTGGACGCGATCATGCGCACCTTCGGCGTCCAGGAAGGCGAGGCGATCACCCACAAGTGGCTGAACGCCGCCATCGAGAAGGCCCAGAAGCGCGTCGAGCAGCGCAACTACGAGATCCGCAAGAACCTGCTCAAGTACGACGACGTCGTGAACGACCAGCGCAAGGCCGTGTTCGAGCAGCGCGCGGAGTTCATGACCGCCGCCGACCTCTCGGAAATCATCGCCGAGATGCGTCAGGACACCATCGAGGACCTGGTCGAGCGCCACCTGCCGCCCAAGGTCTATGCCGAGCAGTGGGACATCGCCGGCCTGAACGAGCGCGTCCAGGAACTGCTGGGCCTCGACTTGCCGCTGGCCGCCTGGGCCGCGGAAGAAGGCATCGCCAACGAAGAGATCCAGGAGCGTCTGCAGAAGGCCGCCGACGCCCGCGCCGCCGAGCGCGAGCAGATGATCAGCCCCGATCAGATGCGGACCATCGAGAAGAGCTTCCTGCTGCAGATGATCGATCTGCAGTGGCGCGAGCACCTGATGCACCTCGACCACCTGCGCAACGTCATCGGCCTGCGCGGCTACGGCCAGCGCGATCCGCTGAACGAATACAAGACGGAGGCCTTCTCGCTATTCGAGAAGCTGCTGGTCGATCTGCGCCAGAACGTCACCCGCTGGCTGATGACGGTGGAGTTCCAGTTCGCCGAGCCGGAACCGGTCGCCCCGCTCGCCGGCCTGACCGAAGTGCACATGGACCCGCTGACCGGCGAGAACGTCGCGCAGATGGGCTTCCTGCCGGACGGCCTCTCGGCCGAGCAGCGCGAAGCCCTGCCGATCACCTCGCTGCCGGACGGCTGGGAGCACACCGGCCGCAACCAGGCCTGCCCCTGCGGCTCCGGCAAGAAGTTCAAGCACTGCCACGGGGCGCTGATCTAGCGTGGCCGAGAGCCCGGTCGTCCTCAGCGTCGACGGCTTCTGTCCGGTCTGCGAGCAGAAGACGAGCTTCGTGGCCAGGGATCCCTGGCTGCGCGACCACTTCCTCTGCCTGGCCTGCAACTCGCAGCCGCGCGAGCGGGCGCTATTCTCGGTGCTGACCCAGCTGCGCCCAAACTGGCGCGATCTGGCCATCCATGAGAGCTCGCCCGGCACCGCGGCCAGCAACCGCCTGGCCGACCAGGCGCGCGGCTATCGGGCCAGCCAGTACGACCCGTCGATCCCCTGGGGCTCCGTCCACAAGACCCGCGGCTGGCGCAGCGAAGACCTCGAACGCCAGACCTTCGCCGACGCCAGCTTCGACCTGGTTGTCACCCAGGACGTCATGGAACACGTGTTCGCGCCGGACCTGGCCATGCGCGAGATCGCCCGTACCCTGAAGCCGGGCGGCCTGCACATCTGCACGGTGCCGATCATCAACAAGGACGCTCCGTCCGTCCGCCGCGCTGGACGCCGCGCCGACGGCTCGGTCGAGCACTTCCTGGAACCGGTCTATCACGGCAACCCGATGAGCGCGGACGGCGCCCTGGTCACCGTCGACTGGGGCTACGACATCGCCGCGGTCTGGGACGCCGCCAGCGGCCTCTCGACCACCATCTTCACCATCGACGACATCGGCCGCGGCATCCGCGCCGAGTACATCGAGGTCCTCGTATCGCGCAAAGCACCGCTCCCCGACCTCTCAGGCGACATTCCGCCGACGGGAGAGGTCAGGAAGGCCGGCTGGATGGGCAAGTTGTTCGGCTGACCGCCCATCGCCATTGACGAACTACTGGTCAAGCCACCCACTCTACCCAAGGCGTAGGCTGGAGGCGGCGATGCGAGTGTTTCTAACGGCGATGATGGCTGCCCTGCTCGGCGCAGGAATGGCCCAGGCCGCCGATCCGGCCGCTGCCTATGGAAAGCTCGACCCGATCTTCGCGCGGCTGGCGGCCGAAAAGCATGCGCCGGGCGTGGTCTACGGCGTCGTCGCCGACGGCAAGCTGGCCTATGTCGGCGCCATCGGAGTGCAGGACACCGCATCAAATCGGCCGGTCACCGCCGACAGCGTCTTCCGCATCGCCTCGATGTCCAAGAACTTCACCGCCCTGGCGGTGCTGAAGCTGCGCGACGAGGGCAGGCTGTCGCTCGACGCGCCGGCCGAGAGCCTGATCCCGGAACTGAAGGCCCTCGCCTACCCGACCAGCGACAGCCGCAGGATCCGGGTCCGTGACCTGCTCAACCACACTGGCGGCTTCGTCACCGACGATCCCTGGGGCGATCGCCAACTCGACATGAGCGAAGCGGACTTCTCGAAGCTGCTGACCGGCGGCCTGCCCTTCTCCCGCTCGCCGGGCATGGCGATGGAATATTCCAACACCGGCTACGCCCTCCTCGGCCGGATCGTCACCAACGTCTCCGGGAAGTCGTACGACGCCTACATCCAGGACAGCATCCTGCGGCCGCTGGGCATGACCGCCTCGGCCTATGACGCGCGCGCGATCCCGGCCGAGCACCGCGCTCTCGGCTACAGCCACATCGGCGAGGCCTGGGTCGAGGCCCCGGCGCTGGGGCCCGGCGTATTCGGGGCCATGGGCGGGCTGGCGGTCAGCGCCAACGACTATGCGAAGTATGTCGCCTGGGTGCTCGACGCCTGGCCGCCGCGCGACGGCGCCGACGGTCCGATCCTGAAGCGCAGCACCCGCCGCGAAATCGTCGAGGGCTCGAACTTCCCGGCCGTGGTCAGCCGCGCCGACAAGACCGATCCCGCCGGCTGCGACCGCGCCCGCGTCTACGGCATGGCGATGATTTCCTATGCCGACTGCGTGCTCGGCCCCTACTTCACCCATTCGGGCGGGCTGCCGGGCTATGGCTCCAACGTGCTGTTCATGCCTGAGCGCGGCCTTGCGGTGTTCGCCTTCGCCAACGTCACCTACGCCCCGGCCTCCGACTTCGTGCGCGAGGCGGCGATCGAACTGGTGAAGTCCGGCGCCTTCCCGCCGCGTGCGCCGCCGGCCAGCCCCGATCTGCAGGGCGCGATGAAGGCCATCGGCCAGATCTACGCCAAGGGCGACGTGATGGCCGCCAAGGACGCCCTGGCGATGAACGTCCTGCTCGACGCCGACGCGGCCCGCCGCAACGCCGCCCTAGCCAAGCTGAAGACCGAGCTCGGCGCCTGCGAGGCTCCCGCCGTCGTCACCTCCGACACCGCCATGTCGGCGACGGCGGTGTTCGACTGCCAGCGCGGCCGGATGAGCGCCTATGTGCTGCTGGCGCCCACCCGACCGGCCACGATTCAGAGCTTCGGCCTGGCCGCGATCAAATAGGGCTACTCGGCCTTCTTCTCACCGGGCGTGATCACCCCGTCGCCGTCGCCGTCCTGTTCGGCGAAGGCTCGCTGACCCGAAGCGTCGTATTCGGCCGGCGCGACCTTGCCGTCCTTGTTGGTGTCGAGCACGCCGAAGCGCACATGCGCCTGGCGGATCTGGCGCCCCCGCTGCTCTTCCTTACGCTCGGCGGTCTCGTCCGAGGCCTTGAGCTGGGCTTCCAGCCGAGCCTGGTACTCGCCGACGTATTCGGCTTCGGTAAGGCCGCCGTCCTTGTCGGCGTCGGTGGCGGCGAAGCGCTGGTCCCGCACGGTCTTGAACTCGGCCGGCGTCACCTTGCCGTCCTTGTCGAGGTCGTAGTCGACGATGAAGGCCGAGTGCTCGTGCGGCGCGGCGTGGGCGCTGGCCGCGCCCAGCGCCAGCAGCGCTGCGGTCATGGCGAGGGGAAGACGAAAGCTGCTCATGGTCTATTCCGTGGCTTCGAAGGTGAGGGTGTAGGAGTAGCTGCGGTAGGGGGTCTCGGCCCCGGCCGGCGCGGCGGTGCGGTGGCGGATCAGCGCCAGATAGGTCCCGGCGTCCGGTGTGGTGATCGAGAAGCGGCCGGCGGCGTCGGTTTTGATCTGACCGGCCACCTGCTTCTTGCCGTCATAGACCCCGGCGCTGCGGAAGACCTCGACATGGGCCCCGCTCACCGGCTTGCCCTCGAACAGCAGCTCGAAGCTGGCGGCCTGGCCGGCGAAGATTTCGCTCGGGTGGGTGATCGGCATAAGCTCCAGGCCCTTGCCGGTGATCGCCAGCGCGTCCTTGGTCGGCGAGCCGCGGGTCACATAGACCTCGGCCAGGGTCATGCTCTGCACCTCGACCAGCTCGGCCCCGGCCGGCTTGTCCTTGCCTTCGCTGACCACCCACTGACCGTCAGGGGCGCGGTACATCTTGCCCTTGCGGCCGAACCGCTCGCCCGACGACACGCGATAGGTGCCCTTGGCCGGGGCCTGCGCCTCGAACACCGTCAGGTCGCGCAGATAGGTGACGTCCTTGATCGGCGTCGTCGCCCCGTCCGGCCCACGGGTGTGCCAGGCGTCCGACTTCATCACCACCTCGGGGACGAACGCGTCCTCGGCGAAGCTCGCCTGGACCGTGACGTGGTCGCGGTCGGTCAGGTCGAACATGTTGGGCAGCATGTAGGGCATGTGCGCCAGCGCCGCCCCCGGCGCCGCGGCCAGCAGCCCGGCCAGCGCCGCCATTCCAATCCGTCTCATCGCTCCCCCTTCTGGAACATTCTGATCCTTGGTCGATTAGTGCAATTGCGAGTCACTTGCAATTGACATTCAGATGCTGCATTGACCGCTTCGCTGACCGCCACGGGGGCGTCGCTTGCGAGTAAAATGCGATTGACTCGCAGTTGCATAATATATCGGAGAGTTCAATGGGGCGTGGCGTACAGCGTATGCGGAGCGGGCTTCTCGCGGGCGCCTCGGCGCTGATCTTGTCCGGCGCGGTCCAGGCGCAGGAGGTCAAGGACAGCGCCGCCGCGCAGCTTTCCCTCGGCCGCATCGTGGTCTCCGCCGGCGCCGAAAAGGTCGCCATCGACACGCCACAAGCGGTCACCGCGCTGAACCAGGAAGACATCGACGACGCCCAGGCCAACACCATGGGCGACCTGCTGGAGGCCATTCCTGGCGTCAGCGTGGTCGGCGGCGTCTCGGCCCTCGGCCAGGGCTTCAACATCCGCGGCATGGGCACGGGCCTTGCCGACTCCGACAGCCGCATCCTCACCCAGATCGACGGGGTGACGAAGTTCTACGAGCAGTACCGGATGGGCGCGCTGTTCAGCGAGCCGGACATGTACAAGCGCGTCGAGGTCTTGCGCGGCCCGGCTTCCTCCACGCTCTACGGGGCCGGCGCGCTGGCCGGGGTGATCAACTTCACCACCAAGGACGCCTCGGACTTCCTGCAGGATGGCGACCGCTTCGGCGTGCGCCTGCGCGCCGGGCTCGAGACCAACGCCTCGGGCGGCTTCGGCACGGCCATCGTGGTCGGCCAGCCGGTGAAAAACCTCGACCTGCTGGCGATGTACACCCGCCGCGACACCGACGACTACGAGAGCGGCGACGGCGCGACGGTCATCCCTTCGGCCGTCACCTCCAGCTCCTACCTGCTGAAGGGACGCTACTATGTCGGCGGCGATCAGAGCCAAAGCATCTGGGCCAGCTACCAGAACTGGCTCTCCGACAGCACCCAGATCTACGATCAGGCTGAGGCCTTCGGCACGACGCCGGTCCGCCGCAAGGTCGACGACATCACCGCCACCCTCGGCTACGAGAACGACTTCGGCGGCTCCAAGCTGTTCGACCTCGAGGCCCAACTCTCCTACGCCAACTCCAAGGTCGAGCAGCGCGAGACGACCTTCCTGCCCGGCGTGGTCTTTTCGGAGTTTGCCTACGAGACCTGGCAGGGCCGCATCCAGAACACCTCGCGCTTCGACTGGGGTCCGGACTGGACCGGATTCCTGTTCGTCGGCGCCCAGGCCTACGGCCAGGAACGCCGCAACCCGCGCCTCACTGCCAGCGGAACCACCACCCCCGGCGCCGCCACCCACCCCGAAGGCGACATGCAGAAGTACGGCCTCTACGCCCAGGCCGAACTGATCTGGACCGACAAGCTCACCATCATCCCCGGGGTGCGGATGGACTGGACCAAGCTCGAGCCCGGCGCCGGCGTGCCCACCACCAAGGTGATCAAGGATAGCGCCCCCTCGCCCAAGATCGGGGTGCTCCACGCGTTCACCGACAGCTTCTCGGTGTTCGGCTCGGTCGCCCGCACTGTGCGCATGCCGGTGCTGGATGAGATCTTCAGCCGCACCAGCGCCACCGCCTCGAACTTCAGCCTCAACCTGAAGCCCGAGGAGTCGGACAACTACGAGGCCGGCTTCACGCTGTCCTTCGACGACGTGATCCTGCAGGGCGACGCCGCGCGCACCAAGGTCACCGCCTTCCGCAACGACGTCTCCAACCTGATAACCCGCGGCACGGTCGGCGCGCCCTACTTCATTAACGTCGGCGAATCCCGCTTCGAGGGCGTCGAGGTCGAGGCCGAATACGCCTCGCGCAACCTCTTCGCTCGCGCCGGCTATTCGCAGATCGAAGGCGAGAACCGCCTGACCGGCGCAGCCCTCAACACCATCCCGGCCGACGAGCTGGACGTGACCCTGGGCTGGCGCTTCTCCGACCTCGACCTCTCGGCCGGCTGGCGCGGCGAGTTCGCGGCCGACCAGGAGGACATCGGTCCGGGCGGCCGGCGCACCGGCGGCTATGGCGTGCACAACCTCTTCCTGACCTGGACGCCGCAGGACGGCGCCCTGCAGGGGCTCGAAGTCCGGGCCGCGGTCGACAACGTGCTCAACAAGCAGTTCCGCCGCCACCTAGCTTCGCTCGACGCCGAGGGCCGCACGTTCAAGCTCACCCTGGCGCGGACCTTCTGACGATGAAGCTCACGCCCACACGTGCGGCGGCGGCGGCGTTCTCGACCGCCCTCAACCTCGGCCTCATCGTCCTGGTGATGCGCACCGGGGCCGAGGCGCCGCCCGTGTGGGACGAAACCGTCGTCATGGCGGAACTGGTCCAAGTCCGGGGCGGCGCGAACAACGCCCCGGCCCCGTCGGCGCAGGCTCCTTCCTCCCCTCCTCGGGAGTCTGCGCCGACGACTACCCCTCAGCCGTCACCACAACCCGTCCCGACGCCCGCGCAAGCTGCGCCCTCGCCAGCTCCAACCCCTCCGGCCACGGTTCCCGCGCCGGCTCAGCTGGTCGCCGCCGCACCCAGCGCCCAGCCGTACGCGGCCGAGCCCGCCCAGCGTCAGGGGACGCGCGAGGGCCTCGACATCAACGCCAAGAACGGGACCAGCCCCGACTACGCCTCACGCCTGCGCGCCTGGCTGGAGGCGCACAAGACCTACCCCAAGCGAGCGCGCATGCGCCGCGAGGAAGGCGTGGTCCACGTCCACTTCTCGGTCGACCGCCAGGGCCGGCTGCTCGGCGGCGACGTGGTCCGCAGCTCCGGCTACGCCAGCCTCGACGCCGAAGCCCTGGCCATGCTCGACCGCTCCAACCCGTTCCCTGGCGCCCCGCACACGGTCCGCGGCGAACGGATCGAAGTCTCCACCCCGGTAGAGTTCTTCCTGCAGCGCTAGGGCCTTCACCCGGCGGCGTGGCGGCGCCTCCGAAGCGTTGCTATCGTCGGCCATGGCCGTCACCCGCATCGCCGCCGCCCAGACCCCTGAATTTCTTGAAGACGTCGACGGGGCGCTCGGCTGGCTGAGCGGCCTGATCGCCGAGGCGGAGGCCCAGGAGGCGGCCCTGCTGTGCTTGCCGGAAGGCTTTCTCCAGGGCTACCTGACCGACGAGGACAGCGCCCGTCGACACGCGCTCGACCTCGGCTCGCCAGCCTTCACCGCCCTGCTCGACCGCCTGCCGCGGACCGGTCCGACGTTCGTCATGGGCCTAATGGAGATAGAAGGCGGCCGCCTCTACAACACCGCCGTCGTGCTGCACCGGGGGGCGCTGCTCGGCCGCTATCGCAAGACCCATCTGCTCGGCCGCGAGCGGGCGTTCACGCCGGGCGCCGACAGCCCGACCTTCGCCGTGGGCGGCCTGCGGTTTGGGATCAACATCTGCTACGACACCAACTTCCCGCAGGCGGCCCGCAAGGTCGCCGACGGAGGCGCCGAGTTGATCGTCTGCCTCGCCAACAACATGCTTCCCCGCCAGACCGCCGAGACCTGGAAGGACGCGCACAACGCCGTGCGCGGCGATCGCTGCCGCGAGACCAGCCTCTGGATGATCTCAGCCGACGTCACCGGCGAGCGCGACGGCGCCGTCGCCTGGGGGCCCACCGCTGTCCTAAATCCGGCCGGCGAAGTCGTGGCGCAACTGCCGCTGGGATCGCCCGGACTGCTGGTCTTCGATTTGCCGAGCAACCCACGTCCGGCGACGTAGCTAGCCCACCGTCACGAACGTCTCGCTCTCGATCACCCACTGGCCGGTGACCTTCTTCCAGGCCGCCAGGTAGGGGCCGGTGGCGGTGGCGTCCTTCCACGTGGCGATCCAGGATCCGGTCTCGGCCGCGCGGCTTTCGTCTGCGTCCAGCGTCACCGCCTCGGTGGTCCGCAGATAGGTCACGAAGCTCGGATCGGCGAACTGCGCCTCGAAGGCGGCGATGATCGCGCCCGCGCCCATCAGCAGCCCGCCCTCGCCGGAAATCAGGTTGGCCTTCGGCTCGAAGAACGGACGCAGGCGCGCCGCATCGTGGGCGGCGATCAGCTTGTTGGTCAGCTTGCGGCGCGCGCGGATGGCGTCCTCTGGCGCAGTCATGGCTCGACCACCACGGTGCCGACCTTGCCGCCGGCCTCGACCAACTCGTGGGCGCCTGCGCAGTCCTCCAGCGGAAAGCGGCCGGCCACCGACAGCATCCGCTTGCCCGTCCCGATCCAGCGGGTGATGTCGGCTTGGGCCCGCCGCCGCGCCTCATGCGGCGAGACCGGCAGGTAGACTCCGTTGATTTGCAGGTTCAGTCCCATGGCCGCCCCAGCAGGGACGACGGGCTCCCGCGAGCCCTTGGTGGCGTAGTAGGCGATCGAGCCGTTCTGGCGAACGCTGGCCAGAGTGGCCGCCAGATTGCCGCCGAAGTCGACCTCGACCACATGATGCACGCCCTGCCCGCCGGTCAGCTCGCGGACCCGTGCGGCCACGTCCTCGCGGCGATAGTCGATCACGTGGTGCGCGCCGCCCTTCCGCGCGCGCTCGGCCTTGTCCTCCGAGCTCACCGTGGCGATCACGCTCGCCCCGGCCCAGGCGGCGAGCTGGACGGCGTAGTGGCCGACCGCGCCCGCGCCGCCGGTGACCAGCACGGTGCGCCCCTGCACCGACCCGGCCAGGAACAGGCTGCGATGCGCGGTCATGCACGGGATGCCCAGCGTCGCGCCCTCGGCGAACGACACCTCGTCCGGCAGCTCGCTCAGCAGGTCGATGTCCAGCTCGATATACTCGGCCGCCGAGCCGAAGGCCCGGCCGTTGCGCTGGCCGTTGTAGAACCAGACCCGCTTGCCGACCCAGGCCTCGGCGACGCCTGGTCCGACCACCTCGACGATCCCCGCCCCGTCGCTATTGGGCGTGATGCGCGGATAGGCCATGGGCCCTGGACCCGCCCGCATCCCGGCGTCGGACGGATTGACCCCGGAGGCCTTGATCCGGACCAGGGCCTGGCCCTGACCCGACGTCGGCGTCGGCCGATCGCCAAGCTGCAGCACCTCGCGCGCCGGTCCTGTCCGGTCGTACCAGATCGCCCGCATGGGTCACTCCCGCTCTTCGTCGTGGGCGACAGGTCTAGAGCGAAAGGTACGGTCAGTCAGCCTCCGCAGGAACAGATCCTCCCCCTCTGGGGGAGGTGGATCGCCGATGGCGAGACGGAGGGGGACTGCCTCAAGCCCCCTCAGTCAGCTTCGCTGACAGCTCCTCCAGCGGGGGAGCATCCAGGAGGCTACTCAGCCACCCAGTTGCCGTGGAAGCCGAACGGCACCCGACGCGGCAGTTCGGCGACAGCGATCGGCCCCTTGGCCACGTCGAGAGCGTCGAACACCACGAAGTCGCTGCGGTTCTCCGCCGCCCGCCAGATCACCGCGGTCAGCCAGCCGTCGCCCTCTTCGGCGCTCGCCGCGCGCGGCGTGAACACCGGTTCGGAGGTCATGTCCCCGCCGCTTAGCGCATAGACCTGGCGCTTGCCGGTCTTGAGGTCGAGGTGGGCGATGGCGGTTTGCTTGATGGTCTTGGCCCCGCCCGGATCGGCCGCGTACCAGCCGTGCCGATAGGCCAGCCCTGCCTGGCGCTCGTCGAAGCGCGGGAACTCTCCGTCCAGGTCGTCGATCGCCTCTTCCTTGATGGCGTCGGAATCGCCGGCCAGATCGAAGGTCCAGCGCACCAGTCGCGCGGCCGACTTGTCGCCGGGCGATCCGTCAGCGTTGGGGAACAGCGGCGCGGAGTCGTAGCGGAACACGTCGGCGACGATCTTGCCGTCCTCCTCCCAGGCGTTCATCGGGTGGAAGACATAGGACGGCGGCGCGTTGAACCAGCGGATGGTGGAAACGTCGGCGTCGCGGCGCATCACCGCCACGTGGCTGCCCTTGTCGGGCTCCCAGGCGAAGGGCGGCAGGCCGCTCATTGCTCGCTCCAGGCTGCCGGTCAGCGGCAGGATCGGAAACAGCACGTAGTTCTCGGTCACCAGGAAGTCGTGGATCATCGAGGAGAACGGCGCCTCGAAGTCGTCGCGCCGCACGACCTTGCCGCTGGCGTCGGTGACGCCATAGCTGACCCCTTTGGCGAACGGCATCGGGCCGACGCCATAGCCGAACCAGACCATCTCGCCAGTCTTCGGATCGATCTTCGGGTGGGCGGTCGTGCGGCCTTGGTACTGCTCGACATAGCCCTTGGACTCCAGGGTCCGCGGCTGCATCTCGAAGGGCATGTGGCCCTCTTCCAGGGCCAGCAGCTTGCCGGCGTGGAACAGGATGTTGGTGTTGGCCACGCCGCTGTCCTTGCCGATCGCGCTGGGATCGGTGGCCATCGGGTTGCCGAACGATCCGAACAGCGACTGGCCGGCGGCGTTCTCCAGCTCCCACTTGGGCGTGCGCACATAGCGGTTGCGATAGGTGACCTTGCCGTCCTCGACGTGGAAGGCGTGGATCATCCCGTCGCCGGCGAACCAGTGGTACTGGCCGCGCGGTTCGAACTGTGGATTGGGTCCGGTACGATAGAGCGTCCCGCGCAGTTCCTTGGGGATCTCGCCCTTCACCGTGAGCTCGTAGTCGTCCTCGCTGCGCACCGGCGCAAAATTGCCGGCCAGATAGGGATTGATGCGAACTTCGCCGTCCATGGTGACCTCCCTGTTCGCCGGCCTCAGACCGGTCTGATGATGATACCTTCGTCCGGCCGCGCACGGCCTTCGAGCACCTCGGCATAGGCGGCCAGCAGCGCGTCCGGGCCCGACTGCCGCTTCAGCTTCAGCCAACTCGCCGCGTCGGCGAACTCGCGCAGCGCCTTCATGAACCGTTCGTCGAGCGCTTCGGGTCCCCATTCGGCCGCCCGCTTGCGGATCTGGTCGGGGGCGAAGAACAAGGCCGGCGTCGGACCAGGCAGCTGTCGCGGCGTGCGATCCGCCTGCCAGTGGGTGCCGCCGACGATGACGCTGCGCGCCAGCTCCTCGCCCAGCGCCGTATGGACGTCTAACGTCACCTTCGGATCGCCGGCGAAATCGACATAGGCGGCCGGCGTCGCGGTCTTCAGCTCAGCCGCCTGCGCATAGGGCACGATGCGGTCGTAGAGCCCCAGGCCCTCCAGCACCTTGGCGTTGGCCGGCGAGGTCAGGCCGACCACCTCCACGCCACGCCGCCGCGCGAACCAGGCCAGGCCCATCGCGGTCTTGCTCGAGGCGCTCGACAGCACCAGAGCCTTGAGCCCAGCGTCCTCGGCCAGGAAGTCGTCCAGCAGCCACGATGTCATGAACAGCGGCCGCAGCAGCGCGCGGTGGTCGTCCAGCTCGTCCTCGGGCGCCTCGGAATAGGCGTTGTAGGTCGGCGGCAGCTCGGCGCGGTGGGCCGAGGTGTCGACATAGCCGCCACGGCCCTTCTTCAGACGCGCGGTCATGTGACTGGACATCGGTAGATAGCCGAACAGCCGCAGGCCCACCGGCGCGTCCGGCGCCTGGCTCTCCACCACCCGCGCGAAACCCCAGACCGGGATGCGGCCCCAGCCGCCCTCCGCCGGGAAGAACTTCCAATAGCCGAAGGCGTCGCCCATCGCGCCGTAGGTGATATTGTTGGCGGTCAGCGCGAAGCGCTCGACCTCCAGCCGGACCTCCCCTTCGGTCAGCGGCGCCTTATCGGCGGCATGGCGCAGTTCGACCTTGCTCAGATCGTCCCGCGCAACGAGCACATCCCAGTGCGACATCGCATCCTCGCCTTTTTACGTTGTAAATTTATTGCGTAAGAGCTAACCCAGGACAAGCACTTTATTCCATCGAGTTTCGTCCATGCCCCGCGTCCTGTCCGAATCCGACGTCGCCGACTTCCGCGAACGCCTCTGCGACGCCGCCGAGAAGCTGTTCGCCGAGAAGGGGCCGGACGCTGTGACCATGCGCCAGCTCGCCGCCGAGCTGGGCGTCAGCCCGATGACCCCCTACCGCTACTTCGCCGACAAGGAAGACATCCTGGCCGCCGTGCGGGCCAACGGCTTCAACCGTTTCGCCCTGGCGCTTGAGCAGGCCTATGCCGGGGCGGCCAGCCTGCCCCCCCGCGCCCGCGGCGCAGCGGTCGGCGAGGCCTATCTGAATTTCGCGTTTGAGCATCCGCAGACCTACAAGGCGATGTTCGACCTCAACCAGCCGCACGAGGAAAACTATCCCGAGCTGGTGGCGGCCGCCCTGCGCGCCCGAGCGACCCAGACCCAGTACGTCGAGGATCTGGTGGCTGACGGGGTCCTGGTCGGCGACCCGGAAGAAATCGGCCGCATGTTCTGGGCCGCGGCCCACGGCTCCGTGGTCCTGGAGCTGTCGGGCAAGATCCCGGCCGGAACCGCCCGCACTCTGCACCACCACCTGAACGGCGCCCTCGCCAAGGGCCTGCGCCCCGGGGCTTAGCGCTCGAGTGTCATCCCGGTTGCGAAGCAAGACCGGGACCCCGCAAGCAGCGGCAGCGCCTACTCCCCTTCTCGGCGCGAATGGGTCCCGGATAGCCGCTGCGCGTCTTCCGGGATGACACGCGTGGCGCTTGACGTCCCCAGGGGCAAGGCCGCCATCTTCCTTATCAACGATAAGGGAGAGGGAGCGTCGCATGGTCCAACCGTTCGAGGTCGCCTGGAGCGACGCCGCCGTTCAGGCCGTGCTCGACCAGGTCCGCGCCTATCCCTGGCCGCCGATCCCGGAAGTTCCGGACGGTTGGGCCTATGGCTGCGACGGCGCCTACCTCAAGGACCTCTGCGCCCACTGGACCGAGGCTTATGACTGGCGCGCCGCGGTGGCTGACCTCAACCGCTATCCGCAGTTCGTCGCCAAGGTCGAGGACTACGACATCCACTTCTTGCACGTGGTCGGCGAGGCTGGCGGCAAGCGGCCCCTGATCCTGACCCACGGCTGGCCGGGCTCGCACTACGAGTTCTGGGGCGTGATCGAGAAGCTGGCCTTCCCCACCCGCTTCGGCGGATCGCCCGCGGACGCCTTCGACCTGGTGATACCGTCCCTGCCCGGCTTCGGCTTCTCGTCCAAGCCCGTGCGGCCGATCGGCCAGCGCACCACCGCGCGGCTGTTCAACACCCTGATGACCCAGGTGCTCGGCTATGACCGCTACCTCGCCCAGGGTGGCGACTGGGGCTCGATGGTCACCTCCTGGCTCGGCCAGGACCACGGCCAACACGTCTCGGCCATCCACCTCAACATGATGGCGTTCCGGCCCCACGGCGGTCCCAAGGACGAGGCCGAGATCGCCTGGATCACCCGCCAGGGCGCGATGATGGAGATGATGGGCGCCTACTTCCGGCTCCAGGCCTCCAAGCCGCAGTCCTTGGCCTGGATGGGCGCCGGCAACCCGGTCGGTCAGGCCGCCTGGATCGCCGAGCGCTTTCACGACTGGTCGGACCTGCGCGAGAAGCCGTTCGAACAGGTCCACCCCAAGGACCGGCTGCTGACCAACATCATGCTCTATGTGATGACCGACAGCTTCGCGACCGGCGCCTGGTACTACCGCGGCTTTCTCGAGGAGGGCGGCGTCGCCCTAGCCGAGGGCCAGCGCTGCGAGACGCCGACCAGCTTCGCCAATTTTCCGGGCGAGCCGCTATACACCGCGCCGCCGCGCAGCTGGGCCGAGCGCGCCTACAACATCGTCCGCTGGAGCGACCAGCCCCGCGGCGGCCACTTCGCCGCCATGGAGGAGCCGGACCTGTTCGTCGCCGACGTCCAGGCCTGGGGGCGAAACCACGGCGCTTAGTTCCTCCCCTCCTGGGGGAGGTGGATCGGCGCAATGCGCCGAGACGGAGGGGACTTGCTGACTCGGCGGTCCCCCTCAAATTCGGCTGACAGCTCCCCCACAAGGGGAGCAATGACGCTTCCCTAGTCCTCGACCACCGCCGCTATCGCGCCGATCAGCCGTTCCAGCTGCAGCGGCTTAGGCACCAGCACGTCCATGCCGGCCTTAGCGTACTCGGCCTCGTGGTGGGACATGGCGTTGGCGGTCAGGGCGATGATCGGCGTGCGGCGCAGTCCCTCCGCGGCTTCGCGCTCGCGGATCAGCCGGGTGGCGGTCGGGCCGTCCATCACCGGCATCTGCACGTCCATCAGGATGACGTCCCACTCCTGGGCGTGAACCGCATCGACCGCGGCCTGGCCGTCGTTGACGCAGCGCACCTCGACGCCGAGCTGGGCCAGCAGGGTTTTCAGCACCAGCTGGTTCATCGGATTGTCCTCGGCGGCCAGCACCCGCAGGTCCGTGCGGGCCACCCCCAGCTCCTGGTCCAGGGCGGCGGCGCGCGGGCCGCTGGCGCGCGACAGCGGCAGCCGGACGGTGAACACCGAGCCCTCGCCGAGGGTCGAGCGCACGGAAATCGCCCCGCCCATCAGCTCGGACAGGTCGCGGCAGATCGACAGCCCTAGGCCGGATCCGCCATAGCGCCGCGTGGTGGAAGCGTCCTCCTGCACGAACTTCTCGAACAGCGAGCCCAACCGCTCCGGCGCGATCCCCGGCCCGCTGTCGGCGACCTCGAAGATCAGCTGGCCGGCCTCATAGCCCGCGCGCACCTTGACGCTCCCCCGCGCCGTGAACTTCACGGCGTTGGAGACCAGGTTGTAGACGATCTGGCGCACCCGGGTCGGGTCGCCGGCCCACACGCCGTCGGCGCTGTCATCCAGCTCCAGGTCGAAGCTGACGTCCTTCTCGCTGGCCAGGGTGATGAAGGTCGCCTGGACCCCCTGCATCAGTTGCGTCAGGTCGAACTGACCGTTCTCCAACTCCAGCCGGCCGGCCTCGATCCGCGACAGGTCCAGCAGGTCGTTGAGCAGCGCCAGCAGCGTCTCGCCCGCCTGGCGCACCACGGTCAGCCGCTCGCGCTGACGCGGAGTCAGCTCATCGCGGCTCATCGCCTGGGCCATGCCCAGCACCCCGTTCAGCGGCGTCCGGATCTCGTGGCTCATGGTGGCCAGGAAGGCCGACTTGGCGACGTTGGCGGCGTTGGCCTCGTCGCGGGCCTTCTTCAGCGAAGCGTTGCTCAGCTTCAGCCGCCGCTCGGTGCGCTTCACGTCCTCGATCGACTGGGTGATGACCACGCAGCGCACCGGGCCCTCGCCCTGGAACCGCGCCGCGGTCAGGCGGAACCACTCGCCGCTCATCGCCTGGTAGGCGCGCACGAAGGTCTCGGCCCGGCCTTCCAGCACCGACTTCACGCCGCGGGTCAGGTGCTTGCCGCGCCCGCCAGGCAGCCGCTCGAACACGGTGAACAGGTTGCGGCCCATCGGATAGACGTCGGCCTTCACCAGCTCGACGCCGAGCTCCTTAAACGCAGAGTTGGCCGCGATGATCGCGCCGGTCTCGTCGATGACGGTCAGCAGCGCGGCCAGGCCGTCGATCACCCCCCGGCCGAACCGCTCGGACTCGCGCAGCTCCGCCACGGCGCTGCGCTGAGCCGTGACGTCCTGGCTGGCCCCATGCAGCGTTACGCAGCGGCCATCGACCATCCGCGGTTCGCCCATCACCCGCAGCCAGATGGGCTCTCCGGCTCCGGTCAGCGCCCGGGCCTCGAACTCCAGCCGCTCGCCGGTTTCGATCGCGCGGCGCACATGCGCCAGCACCTCCTCACGGTCTTCCTCGAAATAGACCGCGAGCGAGGCCACGTGGTTCTCGACCAGGCTGGGGCGGCCGAACAGCTCGCCTAGTTCCGGGCTCCAGCGCACCACTTCTTCGTCCAGGTCGACTTCCCAGCCGCCCAGCCGCGCCAGCCGTCCGGCCGATTTCAGCGCCAGCGACGTCGCGTTCAGCCGACCCTGTGTTTCGTAGGCGGACGTCACGTCGGCCTGGATGGCGATGAAGCCGTCCAGGGTCCCGTCCTCCGCAAAGCTGGGGCGCATGTCGACATCGACCCAGATCCGTCGCCCGTCCTTGGTCTGGTTCATGACCTCGACGCGGAAGCCCTCGCCGGCGGCCACCGCCGCAGCCATCATCGCAAGGGTCTGAGGATCGGCCTCGGGGCACCGCAGCACTCCAGCCAGGGTGCAGCCCTTGATCTCGGCCAACCGGTAGCCGGTCATCGCGGTAAAGCCGTCATTGACCCAGTCGATGCGGCCGATCGGATCGCACAGCACCACGGAATGCGGCGTCAGGCGGGCGACGCTCGCCAGGCGTGACGTGAGGTCTGCTGTACTGGAATCGCCCATCCACTTCCCCTGGAGGATCAGGATGGTCCGCTTCTATGAAGAAAGCACTCGCCCCCTTCGTCGCAGGGCAAGGTCGAGCTAGTAAGGCCCCATGGCTCGCTACGACTTCGCATCCGATAACACCGCCCCAGCCGCGCCCGAGGCTCTGGAGGCGCTGATCGTCGCCAACAGCGGCTTCACCTCCGGCTATGGGACCGACCAGGTCAGCGCCCGCGCCGCCGACGCCGTCCGCGCCCTGCTGGACGCCGACGCCGAGGTGCGCTTCGTCGCCTCCGGCACCGCGGCCAACGCCATTTCCCTCGCCGCCCTCTGCCGACCGTTCGAGGCGGTGTTGGCCCACGAGCACGCTCACATCTGCACAGACGAGACCGGCGCTCCGGGTTTCTTCGGCCAGGGCCTGGGCCTGGCGCCGCTGCCCGGCCCGTCAGGCCGCATCGATCCCGAGGCGCTCGCCGCGCCGCTGGCCCAGCCCGACGTCTCCCACCGCCAGTCGCTGGCCGCGCTCTCGCTGACCAACGCCACCGAGTACGGCACCGTCTATTCGAACGCCGCCCTCAAGGCGCTGATCGAGCCGGCCAAGGCCAAGGGCCTGGGCGTCCACCTCGACGGGGCGCGCCTGGCCAACGCCGCGGCGGCCGGCTTCGACCTGACGGGAATCGCCGGGCTCGGCGTCGACATCCTGGTGGTCGGCGGGACCAAGGCCGGCATGACCCCCAGCGAGGCGGTGGTGATCTTCGACCGCCAGCTCGCCCGCCGATTCGACGCCCGCCTGAAGCAGGCCGGGCAACTGCCGTCCAAGGGCCGGTTCTACGCCGCGCCATTCATCGGCATGCTCGAGAGCGGCGCCTTCCTCGACCGCGCCGCCCACGCCAACGCCATGGCCCGGCGACTGGCCGACCTCTCGCCGTTCCCGCTGCGCCACCCGGTCGAAGCCAATGGCGTCTTCGTGGAAATGGACGACGCGGCCCTCGCCCGCCTGCACGCCGCCGGCTGGTTCGCCTACCGATTCCTCGATGGTTCGGTGCGCTTCATGTGCTCCTGGGCTGTTACGGCCGAGAGCGTCGACGAACTGGGCGCCGCGCTCCGCGCCATCGTCTGACGCCCGGCAAATTCTCCGCCATTCCGTCATAACCGAGGCAGAAATTTCTGCCTCGGCGCGAAGGTGTGACCTGTGGGGCGCACATATGACCTCTCACGCGAACGCCGATACAAACTGATTACACATCGGTCATTTTCCGTTGCCGATGTAACAGCCGCGTGACAGCGTGGGGCTTCGCCGTAACGACACGCACACTAGGTCGTCTGAGCACAGACGATCCGCGAACGATGCGTGTCACGGCGCCGACGCCGGGCCCCACCCGGCGTCTTGTTGTCTCAACTAGCGGCCGGGGGGCCAGAGAACATTTTAATGAAGAACACGCTTCGAACCGCGTTGCTCGGTTCGGTGGCGGCGGCCAGTGTCGCCATGCCAACCCTAGTTTCCGCCCAGGAAGTGAACGTCGAAGAGATCGTCGTCACCGGTTCGCGCATCCGCCGCGACACCTTCAACGCCCCGGTGCCGGTCTCCGTAGTCGACTCCGCCCAGATCGTCGCTTCCGGCAACGTCTCGCTCGGCGACATGCTGCTCGACCTGCCGATGATCAACGCGGCCAGCAACGCCCAGAACACCTCCAGCACGCTGTTCCTGGCTGGTCAGGCCCGCGCCGACATCCGCGGCCTCGGCCCGACGCGCACCCTGGTCCTGCAGGACGGCCGTCGGATCGTGTTCTCCGACGCCTCCTCGCCCGCCGTCGACCTGAACCTGCTGCCGGCCATGATGGTCGATCGGGTTGAAACGGTCGCGGGCGGCGCCTCGGCGGTCTACGGCTCCGAAGCCATCGCCGGCGTGGTCAACCTGATCATGAAGAAGGAATACGACGGCTTCCAGATCGAGGGCCAAGTCGGGACCTCGCAGGAAGGCGACGGCGAGACCTTCCGCATCTCGGGCATGTACGGGACCAAGCTGCTCGACGACCGCCTGAACGTGCTGGTCGGCGCCGAAGTCTCACGCGAAGAGCCGATCATGCAGAAGGATCGGGAGTGGGGTTACCCCGGCATCCGCCGCAACACCCTGGCCAACCCGCAGAACGTCATCCCGGCCAGCAGGACCAACACCGCGCCGACTGCGACCTTCCAGCTGGTCAACTCGACCAACACCGCCCTGGCCCGCGCCGTCACCCTTGACTACCGCGACCCGTCCAAGGTCGTTCGTCTGACCCCGGCCTGCGCCACCCCGACCGTGCAGCCGACCTGCCAGGACGAAGCCCTGTGGTACTCGGCGGCGCTCAACGCCCTGCAGGCCAAGTCGCAGCGCGGCACCATCCGCGGCTACTCCGACTACCGCCTGACCGACAACATCAAGGCCTTCGTTGACGTCACCTACTCCAAGGTCGACGGCTACGGCATCTTCCAGCCGGCGTTCTCCAACGCCCAGGGCGGCGGCACCATGCCGGTCACCCTGAAGGGCGACAACGCCTTCCTGAACGGCGCCGGCTCCACCGCCGCCGCCCTGCGCACGGAATGGCTCGCGGCCGGCAAGACCCTCGGCGTCGCCACTCAGACCGCCAACGTCGGCCGGTTCTGGATGGAGTTCGGCGGCCGTGACGTGAAGACCGAGCGCGAGACCCTGCGCCTCGTCGGCGGCATGGAAGGCGACTTCGACGCCGTCGGCCTGAACTGGAACTGGGATTGGTACGCCCAGTACGGCAAGACCACCGGCTCCACGACGTCCTACAACGTCCCGAACGTCCTGCGCGTCCAGCAGGCCACCGACGCAGTTCTCGTCAACGGCCAGGTCGTCTGCCGCGACGTCACCGCCCGCGCCAACGGCTGCGTGCCGTGGGATCTGATCAACGGCGCCAGCCAGGCCGCGGTCAACTGGACCAACGCCAGCTCGGTCACCGACCAGGAAGTCAAGCAGACCGTCGTGGCGGCCAACGTCGCCACCGAGCTGTTCGAACTGCCGGCCGGCCCGCTCGGCTTCGCCATGGGCGCCGAATACCGCAAGGAAGAGAGCTTCTTCGCTCAGGACGCCCTGGGCGCCACCGGCGCGCTGTTCTTCAACGCCATCGGCACCCGTGAAGGCGAGTACGACACCAAGGAAGCCTATGCCGAACTGCGCGTTCCGATCCTGAAGGACCTGCCGTTCGCCGAAGAAGTGACCTTCGAAGTCGCCGGCCGCCTGTCCGACTACTCGTCGATCGGCAAGACCGACCAGTACCAGGTTCGCCTGGAATGGGCCCCGGTCGAGGACGTCCGCTTCCGCGCCTCGCAAGGCACCGCCGTCCGCGCGCCGAACATCGTCGAGCTGTACTCGCCGCAGAGCCGCAACTTCACCGGCACGGCCATCGACCCCTGCGACAAGGACGCCTACGCCGTCGCCAGCGCCGCCAACAAGACCCTGCGTCTTGCGACCTGCTCGGCCGCCATCGCCGGCTACAACCCGACGACCTTCGTCTCGAACTTCGGCACCGGCCGCCCGTCGCTGCCGCTGCTGCAAGGCGGCAACCCGGACCTCGGTCCGGAAACGGCGAACACCTACAACCTCGGCGTCGTCGTCCAGCCGCGCTGGGTTCCGAACCTCCAGTTCTCGCTCGACTTCTTCAAGTACAACATCGCCGACCAGGTCGGCACGATCCCGATCAACACCCTGCTGCAGGACCTCTGCTACCAGTCGACCGAGGCCTACGCCTCCAACCCGTTCTGCGCTCTGATCATCCGTGATCCGACCGGCACGAACGGCGGCGCTGTCCCCGGCGGCGTGGTCGAGGTCATCCTGACCAACCAGAACGTCGCCAAGGTGAAGGTCGAAGGCTACGACGCCTCGATCCAGTACGGCCTCGACCTGGAGCAGACCTTCAACAAGGCGTGGGGCCAGCTGGCCTTCCGTCTGGACGGCACCTGGATGTACCGCTGGGCCCAACAGGGTCTTCCGGGCCAGGCCTACACCCAGTTCGCGAACACCATCACCAACGCGACGCCGGAGTGGAAGGCCCAGGGCACCGTGCAGTGGACCTACGACCAGTTCGCGGTCACCTGGACCACGCACTTCATCGGTTCGATGGCCTCGACGACGGCCTTCACCCCGAGTGGTCTGGATCCGTACTACACGGGCGACTACTACAACCACGACCTCAAGGTCCGGTATCAGCTGAACGAGAACATCGACCTGCGGGCCGGCGTTCTCAACATCACCGACGAGAACCCTCCCTACCTGCCGGAAACCTTCCAAGGCATCGGTACGGGTTCGTCCAGCTTCGACAACCGCGGCCGCTACTTCTTCATGGGCGCGACGCTGCGCTACTAGGACCAGGTTCCGCCTGCTCCCTTCGGGGGGCAGGCGGCGACATGGAGAGCAAGGAAAACCCGCCGGCGCTCAGCGCCGGCGGGATCTTCTTTTCAGCGATGCGTCTGGTCGGCGCTTAGGCCGGGACCGCCTGCTTGCCGCCGACGAAGCGGGCCAGACGGCCCTGGATGATCTCCTCGGCCTCGCGGACGATGCGGCTGATCAGCTCCTCGCACGAGGGGATGTCGTGGATCAGGCCCTGGATCTGGCCGGCCGACCAGATGCCGGCGTCGTTGTCGCCCACTTCGTAGACGCTGCGGCCGCGGGTGCCGGCCACCAGTTCGCGCACGTCCTCGAACTTGGCTCCCTGCCTCTCCAGCGCCACCACCTGCTGGCTGACCGCGTTGCGCGCCACCCGGCTGGTGTTGTGCATGGTGCGGAAGATCAGGTCGGTGGCCCGCTCGTCGTTGGCGACGATCTGTTCCTTGATCGCCTGGTGGATGGGCGATTCCTTGGTGCACATGAAGCGGGTGCCCATGTTGATGCCCTCGGCGCCCAGCGCCAGGGCCGCGACCAGGCCGCGCGCGTCGCCAAAGCCGCCCGAGGCGATCATCGGGATCTTGATCTTGTCGGCGGCGGCCGGGATCAGGATCAGGCCGGGGACGTCGTCCTCGCCCGGGTGACCGGCGCATTCGAAGCCGTCGATCGAGATGGCGTCCACGCCCATCCGCTCGGCAGACAGGCCATGGCGCACGCTGGTGCACTTATGGACGACGATGATGCCGTGCTTCTTGAACTCGTCGACGTGTTCCTGCGGCTTGTTGCCGGCGGTTTCGACGATCTTCACGCCCGAATCGATGATCGCCTGGCGATACTCGGCGTAGGGCGGCGGATTGATCGCCGGCAGGATGGTCAGGTTCACGCCGAACGGCTTGTCGGTCAGCGACCGGCAGCGCTCGATCTCCTCGCGCAGCTTGTCCGGCGTCGGCTGGGTCAGAGCGGTGATGAAGCCCAGGCCGCCGGCGTTGGCCACGGCCGCCACCAGCTCGGCGCGGCCGACCCACTGCATGCCGCCTTGGACGACAGGATGCTCGACGCCGACGAGTTCGGTGAAACGGGTCTTCAGGGCCATGGGCGCTCTCCCAAACGATTGTTTGGAAGACAATGAACCCGCCGACGCCGCGTCAGGCAAGCCGATTTGGCGGGCGACCTACTGCAGGCCGCTGCGGCCGATCGCGTAGAACCGGTCGGCGCGCTGCTTCTTCAGGGCCTCGGCCGACAGTTTGGAGAGCTTGTTCAACTCCTCCTCGACCATGTCGCCGACCGCTTTCAGCGTGGCTTCCTTGTCGGCGTGCGCGCCACCCGGCGGCTCCTGGATGATCCGGTCGACGATCTTCATGCCGATCAGGTCCTGGGCGGTGATCTTCATCGCCTTGGCCGCTTCTTCCGCCGTGCGCGCGCCGCGCCACAGGATCGAGTTGGCGCCCTCCGGCGGGATCACCGAATAGATGGCGTGCTCCAGGATCAGCACCCGGTTGCCGCAGGCGATGCCCAGCGCCCCGCCGGAGCCGCCCTCGCCGGTGACCACGGCGATCATCGGCACGTTGAGCATCAGGCACTTCTCGGTCGACCGGGCGATGGCCTCGGCCACCCCGCGCTCTTCCGAGCCGACGCCCGGATAGGCGGCCGGGGTGTCGACGAAGCTGATCACCGGTAGGTGGAAGCGCTCGGCCAGCTCCATCAGGCGGATGGCCTTGCGGTAGCCTTCGGGCCGGGCGTAGCCGAAATTGTGTTTCACACGGCCGACGGTGTCGCGGCCCTTCTCGTGGCCCATGACCACCACCGGCTGGCCGCGGAACCGGCCCAGCCCGCCCATGATCGCCTGGTCGTCGGCGAACTTGCGGTCGCCGCGCAGCTCCACGAACTCGTCGATCAGGCCGCCGACATAGTCGACGAAGTGCGGACGGTCGGGATGGCGGGCGACCTGGGTCTTCTGCCAGGCGTCGAGCTTCGAATAGGCTTGGCGGCGGACTTCCTGGGCGCGGGCGCGCAGGGCGTCGATCTCCGCGTCCAGAGCGCCGGAACCGGTCGTCTCCGACAGCTTGGAAAGTTCCTCGATCTTCGCTTCGAGGTCGGCGATGGGGCGCTCGAACTCGAGATAGTGTGCGGCCATACGAGGAATCTTCTCTTTCCGTTTGCGGAAGCGGCGGAAACTAGGCCCGAAGGCTTCGCCTCACAAGTGCGAGGAACGGCCATCGTGGGGTCTGCGTCAAGCCAGCCCAATCCCTTGCGGTGCAACCCTACCCTTCCCCCGACTTCGTGGCGACGCCGGGTTCTCCTTTTCCTCCTCTGTGCAGCGGGGGAGGAAATGGAGACGCCGTCTACTTCTTCGCTAGCGGATGCTTGGTCCGCACCACCTCGGCCAGCCGCTCGCTGGCCACGTGGGTGTAGATCTGGGTGGTGGCGATGTCGGCGTGGCCCAGCAGCTTCTGCACCACCCGCAGGTCCGCCCCGCCCTCCAGCAGGTGGGTAGCGAAGGCGTGGCGCAGCACGTGCGGGCTGACCCGCGCCGGTTCGATCCCGGCGTCGGCCGCCGCCTCGTCGAGCAACTGTGCGAAGCGGCGCGGGGTCAGCCGCCCGGCCTTCGAACTCGACGGAAACAGCCAGGGATTGGCCGCGTCACCTTTCGGAAGGAACGCCTTGCGGATTTCCAGATAGGCCTTCACCGCCGCCCGCGCCGCGGCGTTCAGCGGCGCCAGCCGCTCCTTGCCGCCCTTGCCCTTGACGATCAGATAGGCCGGGTCGCGCGCCAGCACCGACAGCGGCAGTCCGGTCAGCTCCGAGATCCGCAGGCCCGAGGCGTAGGCCAGCTCGATCATGCAGGCCAGCCGCAGGCCCTGCGCCCCGTCCCGCGCGCCGGCCGCGGCGATGATCGCGTCGACCTCGGCCCGACTCAGCACCTTGGGCAGCGGCCGGCCCTTCTTCGGCGCATCGACCCGGCGCGAGGGATCGTCCGTGCGCCAGCCCTCGCCCAGCGCGAACCGATAGAACTGCCGCACCGCCGAGCGCCGCCGCGCCGCGGTGGCCGGCGACAGGCCGCGGTCGCTCAGCGCGGCGAAATAGGCCTCGATCTGTTCGGCGCCGGCTTTGGACAAATCGCTGCCACGCGCCTTCAGGAAAGCCTCGGCGTCGGCCAGGTCCTTGCCATAGGCGGTGATGGTATTGCGCGCGCTGGCCCGCTCGCCGGCCATCATCTCCAGGAAGGCTTCCACCCAGCCGTTCATCGCCGCGCCTAAACCCCTGCTACGCCGTTAGTTGGCGCAATGCCTGATGCTCGTGTAAGACCTGCGCCGTTCATGGACCGTTACACACCGCTGCGCGCCCGCACCATCACCCTCGTCGGCCTGATGGGGGTCGGCAAATCGAGCGTCGGCCGCCGCCTCGCCAACGCTCTCGATTTGCCGTTCAAGGACGCCGACGTCGAGATCGAGGCCGCCGCCGGCCGGTCCATCTCCGACATCTTCGCCGACATGGGCGAGCCCGCCTTCCGCGAGGGCGAGCGCCGGGTGATCACCCGGCTGCTGGACGATCCGCCCCATGTGCTGGCCACCGGCGGCGGCGCCTTCATGAACGAAGAGACCCGCCGCCTGATCAAGGAACGCTCGATTTCGGTCTGGCTGAAGGCCGATCTCGACATCCTGGCCCGCCGCATCGCCCGCAAGGACAACCGCCCGCTGGTCTCCGGCAAGGACCCGCTGGAGGTGCTGACTGAACTCTCGGAGAAGCGCTACCCGGTCTATGCCCAGGCCGACATCATGGTCGAGACGGGCGACACCGCCCACCATGTCGCCGTCGATCAGGTGATCCGCGCGCTGGGCGCCTATCTCGAGGAACCGCCGAAATGAGCCGCATAGTCCCCGTCGGCCTGGGCGATCGCGCCTATGACGTGCTGGTCGGTCAGGGTCTGCTCGACAAGGCCGGAACCTTGATCGCCCCGTTCCTGAAGCGCGGCCGCGTCGCCGTGGTCAGCGACGAGACGGTGTGGAGCCTGCACGGCCCGCGTCTCTCCGCCGCCCTTCAAGCCGCCGGCATCGCCGCTCATCCCGTGGTCGTGCCGCCAGGCGAGCCGACCAAGAGCTGGGAGGGCCTGGCCGACGTCTCCGACCGCCTGTTGGCCCTGGAGCTCGACCGCGGCGACCTGATCGTCGCCTTCGGCGGCGGCGTGGTCGGCGACCTCGCCGGCTTCGCAGCCGCGATCTACAAGCGCGGCGTCGACTTCATCCAGATCCCCACCACCCTGTTGGCCCAGGTCGACTCCTCGGTCGGCGGCAAGACCGCCATCGACACCGCCCGCGGCAAGAACCTGATCGGCGCCTTCCACCAGCCGCGGCTGGTGCTGGCCGACCTCGACGTGCTGGCCACCCTGCCCGACCGCGAGATGCGCGCCGGCTACGCCGAGATCATCAAGTACGGCCTGCTCGGCGACTTCGCCTTCTTCGAATGGCTGGAGGCCAACGGCCCGGCCGTGGTCGCCCGCGATCTCGACGCACTGACCTACGCCGTCGCCCGCTCGGTCGAGATGAAGGCCGAGATCGTCGCCGAGGACGAGAAGGAGGCCGGCCGCCGCGCCCTGCTCAATCTCGGCCACACCTTCGGCCACGCCCTGGAGGCCGAGACCGGCTATGGCGAAGCCCTTCTGCACGGCGAGGCCGTCGCCGCCGGCAGCGCCATCGCCTTCCGCTTCTCCGCCGCCCAGGGCCTCTGCCCTGGCCAGGACGCCGAGCGCGCCGAAGCGGCCATCGCCGCGGTCGGCCTGCCAACCCGCCTGGCGCAGGTGGCTTCCCGTGGCTTCGACGCCGCCGCCCTGGTCCGCCACATGGGCCAGGACAAGAAGGCCGAGGACGGCAAGCTGACCTTCATCCTCGCCCGCGCCCTGGGCGAGGCCTTCGTCGCCAAGGACGTCAGCGGCGTGGCCGTGCGCGACTTCCTGGTCTCCGAAGGGGCGCTCCCGTGACGATCGTCGCCGTCCTCGCGGGCTTGGCGCCCGCGCTGGTCGTCCTGCTCTCGCTCTCGGGCCTCATCTCCGCGGCCGAAACCTCGATGACCGCCGCCAGCCGCGGCCGGATGCACCAGCTCGAGCGTGAAGGCGACCGCGCCGCCAAGCGGGTCAACGAGATGATGGCCGATCAGGAGAAGATGATCGGCGCCATCCTGCTCTCGAACAATGTCATCAACATCGGGGCCTCGGCCCTGACCACCATGAGCCTGACGGCGGCCTTCCCCGGTCCGGTCGGCGCGCTGATCGCCACGGTGGTGATGACCGTGCTGATCGTCGTGTTCAGCGAGATCCTGCCCAAGACCCTGGCCATCGCCCGCGCCGACGACGTCGCCCGCGCCCTGTCGATCCCCACCTGGTGGGTGGTGCGGATCTTCGGCCCGCTGGCCAACGGCGCCCAGTGGATCGTGCGCCACACCCTGCGCCCGTTCGGCATCAAGCTGTCGATGGAGACCGACGTCCTGGCCGCCCACGAGGAGATCCGCGGGGCAGTCGAGTATCACCACTCGGAGGGCCTGGTGGAGGCCCGCGACCGCCACATGCTGGGCGGGGTGCTCGACCTCTCGGAGATGGACGTCACCCAGGTGATGGTCCACCGCCGCTCGATCTCGATGATCGACGCAGAGCTCTCGGCCAAGGAACTGCTGGCCGAGCTCCTGGAAAGCGGCCACAGCCGCGTGCCGCTCTATCGCGACGAGCCGGAGAACGTGGTCGGCGTGCTGCACGCCAAGGACGTCCTGGCCGCCATGGCCAAGAACGGCGGCGCCCTGGGCGACCTCGACATCCCGGCCCTGGCCCGCGAGCCCTGGTTCATCCCAGAGACCACCTCGCTGAAGGACCAGCTCGCCGGCTTCCTGAAGCGCCAGATCCACTTCGCCCTGGTGGTCGACGAGTACGGCGCTCTTCAGGGCCTGATCACCCTGGAAGACATCCTCGAAGAAATCGTCGGCGAGATCGAGGACGAGCACGACAGCGCCCTGGAAGGCGTGCGCCGCCAGACCGACGGCTCGGTGGTGGTCGATGGCTGGGTGGCGATCCGCGACCTCAACCGCGCGCTGGACTGGCGCCTGCCCGACGACGACGCCGTCACGGTCGCCGGCCTGGTCATCCACGAGGCGCAAACCATCCCCAAGGTCGGCCAGACCTGGACCTTCCATGGTCATCGCTTCCAGGTGGTCCGGCGGGAGCGCAACCAGATCACCGCCCTTAAGGTATCTCCCCCGCAGACTACGACTGAGTAATAGTCTCAAATCGGCAATCACTTGACCGGACCGGCAAAACGACTTTCGGTTGGTTCACGCGAATACGCGACCTGGGGAGGCAGCCGATAAGATGAGCGTGTCCGACACCTCATCCATCGATCTGACGGCGTTCGAAGCGCGGCTGACGGCGCTGCGCACGGCGCTGGCCGAGGAGACCGTGCGCGCCGACACCCTTAACCGCATCGCCGCGGCCATCGGGGCCGGCGGCGACCTTGAGCACATCGTGCAGGCCGTGGTCGACGGCGGGGTGGAGCTGACCGGCGCCGCTTTCGGGGCCTTCTTCTACACCGATGAAAGCCAGGCCGATCACGGGCTGAACCTCTACGCCCTGTCCGGCGCGCCGCGCTCGGCCTTCGACCACTTCCCGATGGTCCGCAAGACCGATGTCTTCGCCCCGACCTTCGATGGCGAGGGCGTCTTCCGCTCGGACGACATCACCGCCGACCCGCGCTATGGCCGCAATGCCCCGCTCCGCGGCATGCCGGTCGGCCACCTGCCAGTGCGCAGCTATCTGGCCGTGCCGGTGATTTCGCGCTCCGGCATGGTCGTCGGCGCCATGCTGTTCGGCCACCCCGAGCCCGGCCGATTCACCGAGCGGCTGGCCGATCTGATGGCCGGGGTCGCCGCCCAGGCCGCCATCGCCATCGACAACGTCCGCCTGCACCAGGCCGCCCTCGCCGAGGTGGAGGAGCGCCGTCTGGCCGAAGACCGCCAGCGCCTGCTGCTCAACGAGCTGAACCACCGGGTGAAGAACACCCTGGCCTCGGTTCAGTCGATCGCCCGACAGACCCTCATGGGCGCCGAAAGCGTCGAGGCGTTCCGCAGCGCCTTCGAGGCCCGGCTGATGGCGCTGTCGCAAACGCACAACCTTTTGACCGCCCAGAATTGGCACGGCGCCGGCCTGTTCGACATCCTCGCCGCCGAGCTTCGCCCCCATGGCGGCGGCCGTCAGGGCGGCGGCGCGCGCTTCACCCTGCTCGGCGACCAGGACGTCAAGCTCAAGCCCAAGGCGGCCGTCGCCCTCGGCATGGCGATTCACGAACTTGCCACCAACGCATTGAAGTATGGTGCGCTTTCGGTCCCCGACGGCCACGTGACGCTGAAGCTTCACCTCCAAGGTCGGGAACCGGACAGACGACTGGTGATCGAGTGGATTGAGTCTGGCGGCCCGGAAGTGGCCAAGCCCGCCCGTAAGGGCTTTGGCAGCCGCCTCCTGGAGCGTGGTCTGGCCGGCGAACTCGCTGGCCGGGTCAGGCTGGACTATCATCCGGCAGGGGTGTCCTGTCGAATGGACCTGCCATTGCACGTCTTGGAGCCCTCGGAATGACCGCTACGACCGATCTGGCAGGGCTGCGCGTCCTCGTCGTCGAGGACGAGATGATGGTCTCGATGCTCATCGAGGACATGCTGGAGGACCTGGGCTGCAAGGTGGTCGGGCCCGCCTCGCGGCTCGACGAGGCCATGGAGCTGGCCAACAGCGCCGAGCTCGACTGCGCGGTGCTCGACGTGAACCTTGGCGGCCAGCCGATCTTCCCGCTGGCCGACCTGCTCCGCGCGAAAGGCGCGCCCTTCGCCTTCGCCACCGGCTACGGCGACGCCGGCCTGCGCGACGCCGACAAGGGCTCGCCGGTCCTGCAGAAACCCTTCCGCGAAGGCGACCTCGCCCGCATCCTTGGCGAACTGCGGCTGAAGACGGTCTGAGCAATCTCTAGGTCCTCCCCTCCTGGGGGAGGTGGCTCGGCGCCTTGCGCCGAGACGGAGGGGGACTGCTCTCAATTTCAGTCACAAGTCCCCCTCAGTCAGCCATTCGGCTGAAAGCTCCCCCAGTGGGGGAGCAATCGCAATCGCTGCCCTACATCCCCTTCGCGATCAGTCCCGCCAGCACCTTGGCCGGGGTCATCGGATAGTCCCGCAGCCGCACGCCGGTGGCGTTGTAGATGGCGTTGGCCACCGCCGCCCCTGCCCCGGCGATGCCCAGCTCGCCGACGCCCTTGATGCCCATCGGGTTGGCCTTGTCGTCGGCCTCGTCCAGGAACATCGAGTCCAGCTCGACGATGTCTGCGTGGACCGGCACCAGGTAGCTGGCCATGTCCTGGTTCACCAGCGAACCGAACCGCGGATCGATCTCGTTGACCTCGGTCAGCGCCGTTCCGACGCCCCAGATCATCCCGCCGGTCATCTGGCTCTTGGCGGTCTTGGCGTTGAGGATCCGCCCCGCCGCGAACACCCCGAACATCCGCCGCAGCCGCACCTCGCCGGTCACGCTGTTGACCCCCACCTCGGCGAAGTGGGCGCCGTAGGTGTGCTGGGAATAGTCGCGCGCGTCCGCCGCCGGGCTGATCGAGCCCTCGACATAGACGCCCTCGGGCTGGGCCCGGGCGACCAGCGCCGCCAGGGTCTCGCTGCGGTTCTCGATGGCGATGACGCCGTTCTCGAAGGTCACGAACTCGGCCGGCCCGCCATAGAGCGGCGAGTTGGGATCGCCCACCGCCAGCTCGGTCAGCGCCCGGCGTAGGTTCATGCCCGCCTCGAACGCCGCCGAACCGGCCGTCGCCGCCCCGAACTGGCCGCCCGATCCGGGCGCCGGCGGGAAGTTGGAATCGCCGATCTCCACCTTCACCTGGGCGAGCGGCACGCCCATCGTTTCGGCGGTGATCTGCGCCAGGATCGTATAGGTCCCGGTGCCGATGTCGGTCATGCCCTGGCGCAGGGTGATGGTCCCGTCGGCGTCGATCCGCACCCCGGCCTTGGCCGGCAGCAGGAAGTTGCCGCGGATCGCGGCCGCCATGCCCATGCCCACCAGCCACTGGCCGTCGCGCACCTGGCCGGGGACCGGATTGCGCCGCTCCCAGCCGAACCGCTGCGCGCCCTCGGTCATGCAGCGCACCAGCTGGCGGATCGAGAACGGCTTGCCGGTCTCCGGATCGACATCAGGCTCGTTGCGGATGCGCAGCTCGATGGGATCGAGGCCCAGCTTCTCAGCCAGTTCGTCCATCGCGCATTCCAGGCTGAGCATGCCCGGCGCCTCGCCCGGCGCCCGCATCGGGCCAGCGTGCGGCAGGTCCATCTGCACCAGCCGATGGCCGGTCAGGCGGTTGGGCGCGGCGTAGAGGTTGCGTGAGAAATTGGCCGCGTGCTCGGTGAAGATCGCCCCGCGCGCGCAGTGCGTCACCGCCTCCACCGCAAAGGCCGTCAGCCGTCCGTCCGGCTGCGCGCCAAGCCGCACCCGCATGCTCACCGCCGGGCGGTGGATGGTGCCGTGGAACATCTGCTGGCGGGTGTAGGCCACCTTCACCGGCCGCCCCAGCGCCCGCGCACCCAGCGCCGCCAAGGTCAGGTCGTCGTAGGACTGCCCCTTCCCGCCGAAACCGCCGCCGATATAGCGGGTCAGCAGGTGCACGTCGGTGCTCGGGATCATCAGGGTCTCGGCCAGGGCGTGCTGCCCACCCTTCACCATCTGGATCGAGGTGTGGACGGTGACCTTCTCGCCTTCCCACCAGGCGATCGTGGCGCAGGGCTCCATCTGCACGTGGTTCTGCAGCGGGCTGAAATAGGTCTCGTCGACGCTGACAGGCGCGGCGGCGTAGGCGCCCGGGAAGTCGCCGATATGCACGTCCTCCTCGTCCGGCGGCAGCTTCGCCTGCTCGAAGCTGGCCTCGAAGTCCACCACCGCCGGCTCTGCCTCGTAGCGCACCTTGACCAGCTCGGCGCCCGCCCGGGCGGCCTCGAAGGTCTCGGCCACGACGATGGCGACGCTCTGACCGAAATACTCGACTCGGTCGTTGGCGAGGGCCGGGGTCGACGCCCGCTGGCTGCGCGGGTTGGCCCGCGTGCCCCGCGGCGCCTGCGCCGGCACGTTCTTGTGCGTCCAGACCAGCAGCACCCCGGGCGCGGCTTCCGCCGCCGAAGCATCGATCTCCGCGATCCGGCCGCGCGGGATCGAAGCCGTCACCAGCACTCCGATCGCCGGCGGCGACGGCGCCTCGGTGTCGTAGGCGTAGGGCGCGGTCCCGGTGACCTTCAGCGCCCCTTCATAGCGGTCGACGCCCTTGCCGATCAGGCCGCTACGGTTCTGGGTGACGGGGTTGGGCTCGGCCCAATCTTTGACGGAGCTCATGCGGTCCTCCGGGTCTTGGCCTCGTCCGCCGCCGCGGCGGCCAGTCGGCCGACCAGAGCGATCTTCAGCGCGGTGCGCTCGGTCCGCTCGGCGCGGCCAAGCTCGGCCTCCGCCGCTTCGGCCGGCGAAGCGCCCGCCGCCAGCGCGTCTTCCATATGGCTCGCCCGCCAGGGCTTGTGCGCCACCGCCCCCAGGGCGACCTGCCCCCCGGCCACCGCCACCATGGCCAGGCCATGGGCGTAGGAGGCCCGGTCCCGGACCTTGTGATAGACCTGCGCGCCTTGCGGCGGCGGCGGCAGCACCACCGCGGTGATCAGCTCTCCGTCCGCCAGCTGCGTCTCCACCTGCGGCGTCTCGCCCGGCAGCAGGTGCAGGTCGGCCACGGAAATCGTCCGCGCCCCGCCCTCAGGCGTCAGGGTCTCCACGCTCGCCCCCAGCGCCGTCAGCGCCACCGCCATGTCGGAGGTGTGGGTGGCGATGCAGGCCGGGCTCGCCCCGAAGATCGCGCCATAGGCGTTCGGCGCGTCCAGGGCGCTGCAGCCCGATCCCGGCTGGCGCTTATTGCAGGGCTTGGTGGTGTCGTAGAAATAGTCGCAGCGGGTCCGCTGCAGCAGGTTGCCCGCCGTCGTCGCCTTGTTGCGCAGCTGTCCCGAAGCGCCCGACAGGATTGCCCGCGCCAGCACCGGATAGCGCTCACGCACCTGCGGATGGGCGGCCAGCTTGCTGTTGGTCATCGCCCCACCGATCTTCAGCCCCCCCTCGGCGGTCGCTTCGATCCCGGCGAACGGCAGCCGCCCGACGTCGACCAGGTGGGTCGGCCGCTCGATTTCCAGCTTCATCAGGTCCAGCAGGTTGGTGCCGCCGGCCAGGAACTTGGCGCCCGGGTTCTCCGCCACCGCCTTGACCGCCGCCAGGGCGTCGGCGGCGCGCTCGTAGGTGAAGGGCTTCATGCGACCTCTCCGGCCAGGTCTCGGATCGCCGCCAGGATCTGCGGATAGGCCGAACAGCGGCAGATGTTGCCGCTCATCCGCTCGCGGATCTCCGCGTCGGTCAGCGCCACCTGGGCTTCGAGGTCCTGCGTTTCCTTGCTGGCCCAGCCGTCGGCGGCCTCCTGCAGCATGCCCACCGCCGAGCAGATCTGGCCCGGCGTGCAATATCCGCACTGGAAGGCGTCGCGCTCCAGGAAGGCCTGCTGCATCGGATGCAGCCGCTCGGGCGTGCCCAAACCCTCGATCGTCGTCACCTGGTCGCCGTCGTGCATGGCCAGGATCGACAGGCACGAATTGATTCGCACCCCGTTCACCAGCACCGTGCACGCCCCGCACTGGCCGTGGTCGCAGCCTTTTTTCGAGCCGGTCAGGCCCAGATGCTCGCGCAGAGCGTCCAGCAGGGTGGTGCGCGGATCGACGTCGAGCGTCCGCTTCTCGCCGTTGACGGTAATCGTGGTCTTCAAAATCGCCTCCCAGAGCGCGTTCCTGGAATCCGGTCTAGCGACCAGAACCCGCTCAATTTTTCCTGTCCTAGTGTGAGCGCTCACACACATGGCGCTCACTTTTCGTTGGCGGAGGCCGGCCGGCTAAGGCGACCTCCGAGGTCTCTCTACAGCTTCCTAGCTATTCTCGCCCGGCGCCAGGGCCTTGAGCGACAAGGCGTGCACCGGTCCGGCAAGTTCCTCGGCGAGCGCCTTGTAGACCATCCGCTGGCGCACCACCTTGGACGCTCCGGCGAAGGCCGTGGATTCAATCAGCAGGTTGAAATGGCTTTCTCCGCCCGGCGTCGCGCCCGAATGGCCGGCGTGCCGATCGGAATCGTCCTCGATCTCCAGACGGGTGGGCGAAAACGCCGCGGTGAGTTTGTGGTGAATGGCCTCAAATATGGCGCCCATCGGAGTGATGTTCAATTCTTGAAAGGGACTCTGGGAGCAGCATACTCGGGCCATGGCCGGCGCGTTTCAATACAAGCCTAAGTTCGTCGATATCCGGGTCCGTCCCCCCTCCGCGGAGGACGACGTCCGGAACGACGATGTCTTTGCGCTCAAGCCCGGGGAACGGGCTTGCGACCATCCGGGCTGCCGGGTGGCGGCGACGGCGCGCGCGCCCAAGTCCCGCGAGATGCTCAACGAGCACTACTGGTTCTGCCAGCCGCACGCGGCCGAATATAACAAGCAGTGGAACTTCTTCGCCGGCATGAGCGAGGGCGAGATTCGCGAACGCCAGGCTCAGAGCTCCACCGGCGACCGGCCGACCTGGCAGTTCAAGGCCAGCAAGTTTTCGCGCGAGGCCGCGGCCTCCGCCCACAACTTCGGCAAGGGCGAGGGCTATGCCGACCCGTTCAGCCTGTTCGGCGCCGGCTCCCACCCGCAACCGAAGGCGGAGACCGCGATCGGCCGCCGGCTTGGCAAGATCGAACGTCACGCCCTGGCTGACCTCGATCTCGACGAGGACGCCGATGGCCCGACCATCCGCGCCCGCTATATCGAGCTGGTCAAGCGCACCCACCCCGACTCCAACGGCGGCGACCGCTCAACCGAGAACAAGCTCCAGCGCGTCATCAAGGCCTACCAGGCCCTGAAGAAGGCCAAGATGGCCTGACCTTGAGGGCGTCCCGGCTTCGGCCGCGGGCCCGCGCCCCCATCATGCCTCCACGGGCATGACGACGCTCACCACCGTGCCGCCGCCGGGCGCGTCGGCGACCTCGAGGCGGCCCGCCAGTTGGCGAGCGTGCAACGCCATCAGCTTGAGCCCGTGCGAGGGCCGGTTCGGGTCGGGTGCGCCACGGCCGACCCCGTTGTCCGCCACGCTCAGCAACAGTCGCCCGTCGTCGCGCCGCAGATCCACCCGCACCTCGCCGCTGCGGTCCGGGAAGGCGTGCTTGTAGCTGTTGCAGAGCGCTTCATTGACCAGCATGCCGAAGGTTGACGCCCGGTCGGAGGCCATCGTCAGGTCCGGCGGCGACACGCTCACCTCAATGCTCACCGACTTCGATCGGTAGGGCGCGCAGAGATCCTCGAGAAAACCGCGCGTCTCGATGCTGGCTCCGCAATCGCGCTGGGTCATGCGGTCGTAGACCGAGGCCAGGACCTGGAGACGCTGACCGGTCCGCACCGCGACCTCCGCCGACGTCAGGCTCGCCTCGCGGCTTTCCAGCGAAGTGACCGCCGCCATGATCAGCAGGTGGTTCTTCACGCGATGTGTCAGCTCCCGGTACAGCACCTCGCGTTCCGCCGCGAAATTCCTGAGGTCCCGCTCCAGGCGCTTCTCGTGTCGCACGTCGCTGCAGGCAAGGACGGCCCCGATGATCCGACCCTGCGCCTCGTGCATGGGAGCGGCGTTGCAAACGACCGGAATGGGCACGCCCCCGACTAGGATTGCGCCTTCCTCGCGGATTACGGTTTCGCCTCCCAGCGCGCGCACCACCGGGCGCTCTTCGTCCCGCAGACGTCGGCCGTCGTCGTCGACCGCGACAAACGTCGAAAAGTGTTCTTCGAGACGGACGTTTTCCAGTTCGGAGCGGGGGCGGCCGATCAGGCGGCTGGCGAATTCGCTGACATAGAGGACGCGGTCGGGAGAGCTGGCGATTACCGAAATTCCCGGCGTGAAGCGCATGATCGCTTCGAGCACGGCGCGGGCATCGTCCGACTCCCACAACCGCTCCAGTTCGGACGCGGTGCGCGGTTCATCGGTCATGGCCGTACGGCGCCTCCCACGCCGTGGGAGAAATCATTCAATCTAAAGATAAAATGCGGCGCGCCCGGAAAGGTTCGGTCCTCGGCGTCCGGGTCTTTGGAGCCGGCGGCTCCTAGACCGGCGCGTCCCCCGCCACCGTCGTGCGGTGCATCACCCGTAGGTGGCCGTCATAGCCGCCCTCAGCGAAGTGGACAGTGCAGCGGTTATCCCACATCAGCAGCATCCCCTGCCGCCACTTGTGGCGATAGAGGAACTCCTCCTGGGTCATGTGCGCGAACAGGAAGCCGAGAACCGCGTGGCCCTCCTTCAGCGTCATGCCCTCGATTCCCACCGTGTAGACCGGGCTGACGAACAGCGCCTTGCGGCCGGTGACCGGATGGGTGCGCACCAGCGGGTGGCTGACCGTCTTGTCGGCCTCCGGCGAGACGATGATCTCCATCGTCCGCTTCTCGGTCTCCTTGGCGAACACCCCCTGCGCGCCATAGGCGCGAGTGGCCGAATGCACCGCCCGCAGCGGCGCCAGCATCGCCTTCATCGTGTCCGACAGCGCCTCGTAGGCCCGCGTGCAGTCGGCGAACAGGGTGTCGCCGCCCACCGGCGGGGTCACCTCCGAGCGCAGCAGGGTGGCGGCCGGCGGCTCCTTCTGGAAGCTCCAGTCCGAGTGCCAGCCGGCTCCGAAATTGGTCGCCTTCTCGTCCGGCTCGCGCCGCAGCTCCAGCACGTTGGGATGGCCGTCCATCGGCTTAATGAACGGATCGACGCCGAACGGCCCGATCTCCAGGGTGAAGGCTTCGAGTTGCTCCAGGCTCAGCGGCTGGTCAGGAAAGGCCAGCACCCCATGCCGGGCCCAGGCGCCGCGCACCGCCTTCAGGGTCGGGCCATCCAGCGGCCGCGACAGGTCAAGACCGGTGACGTGCGCCCCGAACCCGCTCTCCTGAGGGGTGACGGTGACGGCGTCGGCAAGCGCCTGGCCCATGATGGTTTCCTCCGAACTCGGCCGGCGATCCGGCTCTTGCGCGCAACCTTACGCGCCTGCGCGAGCGGACTGCACCATTTCTTGCCAAGCGGACTGCACGCCTTGCACAAATCCGTCTAAGACGACGGGCTCCGGCTTTTGGACGCTACGTCAGCCACAAACAGCCGTTTGCATCGGCCCCGTAACCTTGTAATCGAACCGCGCCATGACCTCTTTTGCCAATACGCAAGACGACAAGCTCATCGCCCTGGTGCCGGACAAGAAAGTGTCCGTCCGCGACACCTTTGGCGTCGACGTCGACATGACCGTGCCGGCGTTTTCCGAGCGCGACGCCCACGTTCCGGATATCGACGCGGCCTATAAGTTCGACCCGGAGACCACCAAGGCCATCTGCGCAGGCTTCGCCTACGACCGTCGCGTGATGGTCCAGGGCTATCACGGCACCGGCAAGTCGACCCACATCGAGCAGGTCGCCGCGCGCCTCAACTGGCCGCTGATCCGCGTCAACCTCGACAGCCACGTCTCGCGTATCGACCTGGTCGGCAAGGACGCCATCGTCCTGAAGGACGGCAAGCAGGTCACCGAATTCCGCGAAGGCATCCTGCCCTGGTCGATCCAGCGCCCCGTGGCCCTGGTGTTCGACGAGTACGACGCCGGCCGCCCGGACGTGATGTTCGTCATCCAGCGCATCCTGGAAGCCCAGGGCAAGCTGACCCTGCTCGACCAGAACCGCGTCATCCGCCCGAACCCGTTCTTCCGGCTGTTCTCCACGACCAACACCATCGGTCTGGGCGACACCACCGGCCTCTATCACGGCACCCAGCAGATCAACCAAGGTCAGATGGACCGCTGGTCGATCGTCACCACGCTGAACTACCTGCCGCACGACGTCGAAGCCGAGATCGTCCTGGCCAAGTCGCCGCACTACGACACGCCGGAAGGCAAGCGCACCATCGCCGCGATGGTCCGCGTGGCCGACATGACCCGCAACGCCTTCATGAACGGCGACATCTCGACCGTCATGAGCCCGCGGACCGTGATCACCTGGGCCCAGAACGCCGAGATCTTCGGCGGCGACCTGGCCTTCGCCTTCCGCCTGACCTTCCTGAACAAGTGCGACGAACTCGAACGCGGCGCGGTGGCCGAATTCTTCCAGCGCGCCTTCGGTCAGGACCTGCCGGAATCCACGGCGCGCGTGCGCGTCGCCTAAGCTGACGCGCACGTAACACCCTGGGGCGGGTTGTCGCACTTGGGGTAGAATTCACAGTTTGATAGCGGGGGTCTCGCGATACCTCGGCCATGCCCGGCGTCGCGAGATCCAGCCTGACCCGCAACCGGCGCGCGATCAATCGGATCGGTGCGCTGGCCGCAGCCATCATCGTTGTCCTGGCCGGCGGCGGCCTTGGCCTGCTGCACTATTCCGCCCAGGCCGTCGACAAGGCCAACGCGCTCGAAGAGCGGGCGTTGATCTCCAACTACATGCGCGAGCGCGAGCACGAGCTGGTGGGCCAGGTCATCTCGGCCTCGATCTGGGACGACGCCTATACCCGCCTGTCGCCGCGCGTCGATCCTGAGTGGGCCGACCTCTATGTCGGCAGCTACTTCGAAACCTACATGCGCCACGCCGCCTCCTTCGTGCTCGATGGCGCCGACCGGCCGGTCTACGCCTGGCGTGACGGCAGCCGCATTCGGCCGCAGGCCGACGAGGCCATTCTGCGCGGCGCCGCGCCGCTGGTCGCCTCGCTGCGCGAACTTGAGCGCTCCCGCGGCGAGGCCCGCCGCCGCGGCCTGGCCGGCACCGTCACCAAGACCGGGATCATCCATGGGGACGACGCCTTCTACCTGGTGGTCGTCGCCAATGTGGTGCCCGAGACCTCGAGGGTGCAGCCGCGCCCCGAGGCCGACCACCTGCTGGTCACCGCCCGGCGCATCGACGGCCCGTTCCTGGCCAACCTGGCCCGCGACCTACGGGTCAGCGACGTGCGCCTGACCGCGGTCCGCTTAGGCGGCGGCCTGCCGATCCTCGCCGCCGACGGCCGCCAGATCGGCGCCCTGACCTGGACGCCCAAGGCCGTCGCTTCGGCCGCCATGCAGCGGGCCACCCTGTTCTACGTGCTGGGCGTCGGAACCCTGCTGCTCGCCGTCCTGGTCCTGGCCGCCCGCATTCGCACCGTGCTGGAGGCGATGACCCGCAACGAGCGCGCCCTGCAGAGCGCCATGGCCGAACTGGTCCAGGCCCGTGACCAGGCCGACGCCGCCAGCGTCGCCAAGTCCCAGTTCCTGGCCAATATGAGCCACGAGATCCGCACCCCGCTGAACGGCATTCTCGGCATGACCCAGATCATGTCCGGCGACACGTTGGCCGAGCGCCAGCGCGAGCGGCTGGAGGTGGTGCGCGAGTCCGGCCAGACCCTGCTGACCGTGCTCAACGACATCCTCGACATCTCCAAGATCGAGGCCGGCCGTCTGGAGATCGACAACCACGAGTTCGATCTCGTGGCCGCCGTCCAGGCCGCCTGCGGTCCGTTCGAGAACCTCGCTTGTCAGAAGGACGTCGATTTCCGCATCGAGATCGACGAGGCCGCGCGCGGGGTCTGGTACGGCGACGGCGTGCGCCTGCGCCAGGTGCTGGCCAACCTCGCCTCGAACGCCGTGAAATTCACCGCCCAGGGCCAGATCGTGGTTCGCGTGAGCCGCGTCGGCTCGGCGCTCAGCATCGCCGTGCGCGACACCGGCATCGGCATCCCCCAATCGCGCCACGCCGATCTGTTCGAGAAGTTCAGCCAGGTCGACGCCACCACCACCCGCAAGTTCGGCGGCACCGGGCTCGGCCTGGCGATCAGCCGCGAACTGGTCGACCTGATGGGCGGGGCCATGACCGTCGACAGCCACGAAAGCCAGGGCTCGACCTTCACCGTCCTGCTGCCGCTGGAACGCCGCGGCGCCGCCGTCGCCCCCGCCATGGCCCCGGCCGGCCATGTCGCCGCCGCCCGCGAAGGTCGCCTGCGCGTCCTGGCCGCCGAGGACAACCCGACCAATCAGCTGGTGCTGGCCGCCATGCTCGAGCCGTTCGAGATCGACCTCACCCTGGCCGACAACGGCGCCGAAGCGGTCGACGCCTTCTTCGCCGGCCAGTTCGACTTGATCCTGATGGACGTGCAGATGCCGGTGATGAACGGCGTTGAAGCCACCGCCGCCATCCGCCGGCTGGAGGCCGAGCGCGGTCTCGCGCCCACCCCGATCCTGGCGCTCTCGGCCAATGTCATGAGCCATCAGGTGGCCGAGTACCTCGCCGCCGGCATGAACGGCTTCATCCCCAAGCCGATCGAGACCACTCGCCTGCTGACCGCCATCGACGAAGCTCTCGAACCCGCCGCGCCGGAAAAGCTCCGCGCGTAAATCCTTCCTTCCCTGCGAACCGGGGGAGGAAAATTCCTTGCGGCACTGGACCCGACCCCATCCCCCGCGCCATGTTCCGCCCCATTGCGAATAATAGATTCCTTGGGGGAAACATGTTCCGTGCCTTACTCGCGGCCAGCGCCGCGGGCCTTATGATTTCCGCGATCGCCGCGCCCGCCGCCGCCCAGTCGCAGCCTGCTCCGGCCCGTAACGACTACTCGAAGGCTGAGAACTGGCTTTGCTGGCCGGGCCGCGCCGACGCCTGCGCCGTCGACAACACCGCCACCGTGGTCAAGGCCGACGGCTCGGTCGCCAAGGAGACCTGGGCGGCCAATCCCAACGCGCCGATCGACTGCTTCTACGTCTATCCGACCGTCTCCATGGACCCGGGCGTGATTTCCGACATGACCCCCAACGCCGAAGAGCGCCGGGTGGTCGACCAGCAACTGGCCCGCTTCGGCGCCAAGTGCCGGGTCTATGCGCCGATGTACCGGCAGTTCACCCTGACCGCCCTGCGCGCCGCCATCGTCGGCGGCCCGGCCGCGGCCGCCCTCGCCGGCCCGCGCCCCAACACCGGCTACACCGACGTGGTCGACGCCTGGAACCACTACCTGGCCCACGAGAACAAGGGCCGCGGCGTGGTGCTGATCGGGCATAGCCAGGGCTCGGGCGTCCTCACCCAGCTCATCGCTAGCGAGATCGATGGCAAGCCGGCTCAGAAGCAGCTCGTCTCGGCCCTGCTGCTCGGAACCAACCTGCCGGTCGAGAAGGGCAAGGACACCGGGGCCTTCAAGTCGATCCCGCTCTGCCATTCGGCCGATCAGACCGGCTGCGCGCTGGCCTATGTCAGCTTCCTGGAAGCCGCCCCGCCGCCGGCCAACTCCCGGTTCGGCAAGCCGCGTGAGCCCAATTCGCCGATGGAGGCCGCCTGCGTGAACCCGGCCGACCTCACCGGCGGCAAGGGCGAGCTGCGCAGCTACCTGGCCGCCGCCACCAACGGCAACGCCCCGGCCGACTGGGCCAAGGGCGTCAATGTCGAGACCCCGTTCGTCTCGGTCCCCGGCCTGCTGTCGGCGCGCTGCGTCAACGCCGGCGGATTCAACTATCTGGCGGTGAGCGTCAACGGCGACCCGGCCGACCCGCGCATCGACATCCTGAAGCCCGGCGCGGTCACCCCGGACTGGGGTCTGCACTTGGTCGACGTGAACATCGCCATGGGCAACCTGGTCGACCTGGTCGACAGCCAGACCAAGGCCTACCTGGCGAAGGCGGCGGACTGACGCGCTGATCTCCTCCCCCGCCCAGGCGGGGGAGGAACTTGGCCTAGGTGATCTTCCGCCCGGCCATGAAGCCGAGCACCAGGAACACCGCGAAGCCGATCAGGAACACGAAGAACAGGATCTTGGCGATCCCGGCCGCCGCGCCGGCGACGCCGCCAAACCCGAGAGCGCCGGCGATCAGAGCGACGACGGCGAAGATAAGCGCCCATTTCAACATAGGAATCTCCTCATCTGCTGAGGACCGAACGCGGGCAGAGCGGCGCCGTTCCGCCGAGCGCCCGCCCCGCGAACCTGCTACCTTGGCCCGAGATCACCGACATCCACGCCGCCATCGCGCTGCTGCACGCCAGGGGCGTCGCCTTCGAACGCTTCCCTGGCATGGAGCAGGACGTCGACGGCGTCTGGACCCCGCCCGGCGGGAGCGCCGGCGTCTGCTGGTTCAAGGATCCTGACGGCAACCTGCTCTCGCTCACCGGGGGCTAGCGGCGCGCGGTCAACACCCATACATGCGCTCTCCACAGTTGCAGGAGAGTCCCGTGTCGCCAGCCCTTGCCGAGTTCCCGATCACGTCCCGCTGGCCGGCCCAGTATCCAGACCGCCTGCAGCTTTACTCCCTGCCCACGCCCAACGGCGTGAAGGTGTCGATCATGCTGGAGGAGATCGGCCTCCCCTACGAGCCGCACCTGGTCAACTTCGGAACCGACGACCAGAAGACGCCGGAGTTCCTGTCGCTCAATCCCAACGGCAAGATCCCGGCGATCCTCGACCCCGACGGCCCGGGCGGAAAGCCGCTGGCCCTGTTCGAGTCCGGCGCCATCCTGATCTACCTGGCCGAGAAGACCGGCCAGCTGCTGCCCGCCGACCCGGCCGCCCGCTACGAGACCCTCGAGTGGCTGATGTTCCAGATGGGCGGCGTCGGCCCGATGTTCGGCCAGCTCGGCTTCTTCAATAAGTTCGCCGGCCGCGAATACGAGGACAAGCGCCCCCTGGAGCGCTACCGCGCCGAGTCCGAGCGCCTGCTGAAGGTGCTCGAGACCCGCCTGGCCGGCCGCACGTGGATCATGGGCGATGACTACACCATCGCCGACATCTCGCTGCTCGGCTGGGTGCGCAACCTGATCGGCTTCTACGAGGCCCGCGAGATCGTCGGCTTCGACCAGCTCGTCCACGTCCCGGCGTGGCTGGAGCGCGGCCTGGCCCGCCCCGCCGTCCAGCGCGGCCTGACCATCCCAGGGCGCAGCTAGGCTCCGGGCTCAGGCCGAGCCCCCAATTCCCTCGGTCGCATATCGCTGTTATCAACAGCGCCGCTACTGAGGGAGCCTCCGACCATGAATCCGAACAAAGCCCTTTGGGAAAAAGGCGACTTCACCCGCCTGGCCGCGAACATGCGCGAAAGCGGCGATGAGCTGATCGAGGGACTGGGCGTCGGCCCCGGCATGGACGTCCTCGACCTCGGCTGCGGCGACGGCACCACCGCCCTCCCCGCGGCCCGCCGCGGCGCCAAGGTCACCGGCATCGACATCGCCGCCAACCTTGTCGCGGCCGGCCAGAAGCGCGCTGAGGCCGAAGGCCTGTCGAACCTCAGCTTCCAGGAGGGCGACGCCTCCAACCTCGAGGGCGTGGCCGACGACAGCTTCGACCTCACGGTCAGCATCTTCGGCGCGATGTTCGCGCCCAAGCCGTTCGACGTCGCCAAGGAGATGGTCCGCGTCACCAAGCCGGGCGGCCGCATCGTCATGGGCAACTGGATCCCCGGCGACCCAACCCTGGTGGCCCAGGTCCTGAAAATCTCGGGCGCCTACACCCCGCCGCCGCCGGAAGGCTTCATCAGCCCGGTCACCTGGGGCGTCGAGGACAATGTTCGCGAACGCTTCGGCCAGGCCGGGATCGCCGCCGACAAGATCACCTGCGAGCGCGCCACCTACACCTTCCGCTATCCGGGCTCGCCGGCCGACCTCCTGGCCGTGTTCCGCGACTTCTACGGCCCGACCATGAACGCCTTCGAAGCCGCCGAGAAGGACGGCCGCCGCGCCGACCTGCAGGCCGAGCTCGAAGCCCTGTTCACGGCCCAGAACAAGGGCGACGCCACCCGCACCGAGATCCCGGCGACCTACCTCAAGGTGACCGTCCAGACCTGACGGGTTTTTTCCTCCCTGGCTCATTTTCCTCCCCCATCCTGATGGGGGAGGGGGACCGTCGAAGCCGGTGGAGGGGGCGAGACCGGGCGCTGAGCTTGCCGCCCGCCCCGGCGCTACTGCGGCTTCGCCGACTTGTTGACCGCGAGCGTCACGGTCACCCGGCGGGCGTCGGCCGCGTCCTTGGGCGGATCGGGATCCTGCGCCACTGGCGCGGAGCCCAGCGCGGCCGCGGGAATGAACTTTTCAGGCGTGATGCCGGCCGACTGCATCAGGTAGGTCTTCACGGCCGCCGCCCGGGCCGCGCTCAGCCGCTGATTGGCGGCGGCGTTGCCCGACGGGTCGGCCCGGCCGACCACCGCCACTCGGTAGGCGCCCTTGATCGCCTTGGCGTCGCTCGCAATGGCCTGCAGATCCTTCTTGCCCTGCTCCGAGATCGCGGCGCTACCGACCGGGAAGTACACCTTCGTGCGCCCCGCCGCCGTCAGCATGCCGATATTGTCGATGCGTTCGGAGTTCTCGGTGACCCGCTCATCGGTGCTGGCCAGGCCCGCCCCGATCTGCTGCGCGGTCTTCAGGTCGCTGTTCTTGAAGGTGACTTCCGACGCGGTCAGGACCGAGCCCTCCTGCGTCGTGACGATCTCGACCGGCAGGCCGCGGATCAGGTCGGTCTGGGCGCGGTCATCGCCCCGGATGCCCAGGGCGCCGGAGGTCCCGCGGACCTTGGTCGAGGGGGTCAGGGCGACAGGCGTGTCGCCGGCGCTGCTGCGGACGACGATCGTCGACCCGTCGTGCGAGATGATCAGTCCCTTGAGCGGTTCGCTCTGGCCCAGCGCGATGCCGGGCGCGAGCGCCATGGCCGCGCCGAACATCAAGGCCGCACGCCAGTTGCTGGTTGTCTTCATGGCCGGCTTTCCCATCGCCGACGCCCCAAAGTCCCGGCCCCATCGGAGGCCGCGGCAGCGCCGCTTGGCCTGCAGCAAAGCTCCGCCTGGAGCATGGCGGTATCCGGTGAGCCCCCTAGATGTTGCACCCCAGAACCCGGATCAGGGCGGCGAAGGCCGGGACCGCGATCCTTTCCTCCCCTGCGAGCGGGGTAGGGGGACCACGCGCAGCGTGGTGGAGGGGGCGAGCGGCAAGCTCGGCGCCTAGTCTCCCCGCGCGGTCCCCCTCCCCATCAGGATGGGGGAGGAAAAGGAGCTACCTCCCCGCTCATCCGGGGGGAGGCCGGGACCCAGTCTAGAGTCCCGCCCTCAACCACGAACCCCACGAAAAGCACGCCCCCCTTCGCGCAGACCGGGGACGCCACGGCGTCCCCGGTTTCTATCTCCCCCAACGTCACCCCCACTTCCCTCTCGCGCACCGCGAACCGTCGTTCTAAATGAAGCCCCATGGCCAAGAACCCGGAAAGCCCCGTCGAGCCCTTCAAGCGCGCCCTGGCCTTCGCCGCGCGCTCGCTGGCTGAGAAGCCCGACCTGGAAGTCGTCTATTCGGGCGAGGGCCCGCAGCTGTCGGGCAACCGCGCGGTGTTGCCGCATCCGCCGCGCGACCTGACCCCGGCCGACGCCGCGCGCATCCGCGGCCTGGCCGACCAGATGGCCCTGCGCCTGGCCCACCACGACATCGCCGCCCACGCCAAGGGCCGGCCCGCCTCGGCGCTCGGCGCGCCGATCTACGACGCCCTGGAGCAGGCCCGCATCGAGGCGGTCGGCGCCAACGCGCTGGGCGGCGTGAAGGCCAACCTGCGCGCCGTGCACGAGCACGCCTGGGCCAAGAAGCCGCTGAACCAGCTGGAGGCCCTGGCCAACCCGCCGATGGCCGACGTGGTCGCCCTGATGGCCCGCGAGCGGATGACCGGCGAGCCGCCGCCCGCCATGGCCAAGCCGCTGGTCGACCTCTTCCGCGCCGAGGTCGAGAGCAAGGCCGGCGCCGATCTCGACCGGCTGGTCGAAGCGTTCGGCGACCAGAAGGCGTTCGCCAAGATCGCCCGCACCATTCTGCGCGACCTGTCGATGGGCGATGACCTCAGCGACGCCCCCGATCAGGCCGACGAGGAAGGCGACAGCGAGGACGGCGAGGCCGAGAGCCAGGACGACGGCGACGAGGGCGAAGGCGAAGGCCAGTCGCCCCAGCAGACCGCCATGGACGAGAACGAGGCGAGCCATCGCGAGAGCGAGGACGCCGACAGCCAGATGATGCAGGCGGAGGATGATCCCAACGCCGAGGACACCGACGAGCCGCCGGAGATGGGCGAGGGCGAGCAGCCCGCCCGTCCCGACCTGAAGGGCGACGCCAAGGTCGCCACCTACAAGGTGTTCACCACCGCCCATGACGAGATCGTCGCCGCCGAGGAGCTCTGCGACGCCGAGGAGCTGACCCGCCTGCGCGCCTATCTGGACCAGCAGTTGGCCAGCCTCTCCAGCGTGGTCTCGCGCCTGGCCAACAAGCTGCAACGCAAGCTGATGGCCCAGCAGAATCGCTCCTGGAGCTTCGACCTGGAGGAAGGGATCCTCGACACCGCGCGGCTGACCCGGGTGATCACCGACCCGACCGCCTCGCTGGCCTTCAAGGAAGAGGAAGACACCGAGTTCCGCGACACGGTGGTCACCATCCTGATCGACAATTCCGGCTCGATGCGCGGTCGCCCGATCATGGTCGCCGCGGTCTGCGCCGACATCCTGGCCCGCACGCTGGAGCGCTGCGGGGTCAAGACCGAGATCCTCGGCTTCACCACGAGAGCCTGGAAGGGCGGCTCCTCGCGCGAGGACTGGCTGAAGGCCGGCAAGCCGGCCCAGCCCGGCCGCCTCAACGACCTGCGCCACATCATCTACAAGGCCGCCGACGCCCCCTGGCGCCGGGCCCGCCGCAACCTCGGCCTGATGATGCGCGAGGGCCTGCTGAAGGAGAACATCGACGGCGAGGCGCTGATGTGGGCGCACCAGCGGCTGATCGGCCGCTCGGAGGCGCGCCGCATCCTGATGGTCATCTCCGACGGGGCCCCGGTCGACGACTCGACCCTGTCGGTGAACTCCGGCCACTACCTCGAGCGCCACCTGCGCGAGGTGATCACCGAGATCGAAAACAAGAGCCCGGTGCAGCTGATCGCCATCGGCATCGGCCACGACGTGACCCGCTACTATCGCCGCGCGGTGACCATCGTCGACGTCGAGCAACTGGCCGGGGTCATCGTCGACCAGCTGGCCGAGCTGTTCGACGAGGAGGTCCGCAAGGTCACCCGCAAGAACGCCAACCTGCTCGCGCCGCCGCCCAGCACCCAAGGCCCGCAAGGCGGCGCCGCCCGCCGCTCGACCTTCAAGGAAGTCCGGAGAGCCGTGGCGTGAGGCTCGGTCGGGCGACGCCAGTTCCTCCCCTCTTGGGGGAGGTGGATCGGCGCGCTGCGCCGAGACGGAGGGGGACTGCTCTCATGTCCTTCAAAGTCCCCCTCAGTCGGCCATTCGGCCGCCAGCTCCCCCAGTGGGGGAGCATCTTGCTGGTCTCCGCCGCCCTAACCGCCTGCGCCCAGGCCGCGCCCCGGCCCGATCGGCCGGTCGCTGCCGGCCCGGCCATCGGCGTCGTCGCCACGCCCGTGCCGCTCAATCCGCAGGACGCGGCCCAGGACCATATCGGCGCCTTCCGCTTCGCCGGCGGCCTGGCGCTCTCCTCGCCCGACACCGCCCGCCTTCACGGCCTCTCGGACATGGCCATCACGAACGGCCGCGACCTGACCATCGTCAGCGACGAAGGCGACCTGGTCCACGCCCGTCTGGTGCTCGACGCGTCCGGTCGCCTGGTCGGGCTGAAGGACGCCAAGCTCACCGCCCTGCCTGGCGAGGACGGCAAGCCGCTGCCCGGCAAGCAGGAGGCCGACTCCGAAGGCCTCGCCCTGCTGGCCAATGGCGACATGCTGGTCAGCTTCGAGCAGCGCCACCGCATCTGGATCTATCCGGCCGCCGGCGGCCCGCCGCGCCCGGTCCCCTCGCCCGACGCGACCTTCCCGGCCAACGGCGGCATGGAGGCGCTCGGCCCCGACCCTGCCGCCGGTCCCGACGCCTATGTGGTCGGCGGCGAGGACAGCGGCCAGACCTGGACCTGCAAGCTCGCGTCCGGCTGCACGCCCGGCCCATCCATCACCAAGCCGGAGGGCTTTGGCCTGGTCGCCGTCGCCCGCCTGCCGCAGGCGCGCACCGCCTGGCTTCTGCGCGCCTGGGATCCGCTGCGCGGCAGCCGCGTGACCCTAACCATCCAGGACGCCAAGGGCGCCGAGCTCGGCCGCCTGGACCTGGCCCGCCCCTACAGCGTCGACAACTTCGAGGCCCTGGCCGCGGTGCCGGCCAACGACGGATCGGTGCGATTCTACCTGCTGTCGGACGACAACTTCCAAAGCGTCCAGCGCACCCTGCTGCTGGCGTTCGACTGGACGCCCTAGCCTAGGCTGTCTTCCCGCTATCGGCGGCTTCCTGCCATTCCTGGCGCAGAACCTGCCGATCGCCCCGCTATCGGCAGCAAAACCCGCCCTATCGGCAGGGGGGCCGATGGCCGATCGGCAGATTCGGGGGTTATCGGGATGGCCGAGCCTCGCCCTGCCGATCGACGCCCTAGGCCCGCGGAGCCTCGGGAACCCATACGAATCCCTCGCCCTGCGCCTTCACCCGGCCCAGCCCCGGATAGGGGAAGTGCACCGCGTAGAGCCGCAGATTTTCCGCCGCGGCCCGCTGCAGGAAGTTGCGCCGGCTGGCCTGGGCCGCCGCCGCGTCGCCGTCGTAGTCGATCGTCCACTCCGGCTTGCCGACCGAGATCACCGAGTGGTGGGCCGTGTCGCCGATATAGATCAGCCGCTCGCCGCCGGAGCTGATCTCATAGGCGCTGTGGCCGGGCGTGTGGCCGGTGACCTCGAGCGCGCTGACCAGCCCAGGCAGGATCACTGCGCCCGGATGGAAGGCGGTGACGTTCGGGGTCATGACGCTGACCAGCCCCGCCTGGCTGGGATTGGCCTTCATCGCCGCCCACTCCGGTGCGGAGATGTGGATCGTCGCGTTCGGAAAGGCCAGCGCGCCGTCGGGTCCCGTCAGCCCGCCAACATGGTCCGGATGGCCGTGGGAGATGAAGATGTCGGTGACCTGGGCCGGCTCAATCCCTGCTGCGCGCAGCGATTCGATCAGCCGGCCGCCCTGGGCGAAGTCGACCCGCGCCGCGCCGGTGTCGAACAACAGCACCTGATCGCCGCTGCGGACCATCAGCGGCTGGATGCTGAGCTCCAGCGAATCTGTCGCCAGGCCGGCGGCCTGCAGCACCGCGGCGACGTCGTTGGGCGGACGGCCGAGGCCAAAGGTCTTGCCGTCGTTGGGAACCTTGATCGTCCCGTCCAGCAGCGCGGCGGCGTCCAGCGCTCCGATCTTGAACCGGGCCACCGGATTCGCGGACAGTTTCGCCGCGGGCGAGGCGGCCGGTTCCTGCTTGGCCGGCTCGGGCGAGCAGGCGACGAGCGCGAGAACGGCGCTGAGAGCGAGGGCGACTTGGGTGTTCATGGCGCAGCTCCGTCAGGCGATGCTGGAACGGCCAGCTTGACAGGACTGCGGGCAAACAAAAAGGCCGCCCCGAAGGACGGCCTTTCCGAAATTCTGAAAGCCTTGTGGGGCTTAGGCCGCGGCTTGCGTCGCGAGCTTCGCCTTCAGCTGGCGCTTGATCTTCAGGGCGCGCGGCGAGAGCTGCTCGTCGCGAGCGCCGACCAGGAACACGTCCAGGCCGCCCTTGAAGTCCAGGGTGCGCAGCGCGGCGTTGGTGATGCGCAGCTTGAAGGACTGGCCCAGCGCGTCCGACTGGAGCGTGGCGGGCGAAAGGGCCGGCAAGAAGCGGCGCTTCGTCTTGATGTTCGAGTGGCTGACGTTGTGGCCGACCATGGGACCGACACCGGTGAGTTCGCAACGACGCGACATGGCTTTATGACCTACGCGAGAAAGAGATGTGCGGCGGGCGGACCCGCGCGAGGAGCCGGCGATATAGTCGAAAGGCCTGTCCGGCGTCAAGGCGGCGGCGCCGTTAGTTGTTGAATTGAGACTCTTTCCGTCCGGCGGTCCGACCGCGCCGCCCAGGCAGGGCCGAGCCGAATTGTGGTCCAACGAGCTTCAGGTACAATAGCTGGTAGGGAACAAACACTGAATCGGCGCGAGTCGCTGATTCGGTCACCCTTCGTTTCGCCCGTGTTCCGGGAGCTCGCCCGGCGAGCGAACTTCGTTCGGTGAGCAGACTCGGAAAGCTCCGCCGCGCAGGGCGGAGCTCCCGAAACAACCTCTAGGACAGCACCACCACCACGACCCGGCGGTTCGCCGCGCGTCCGGCCGAGGTGTTGTTGGGCGCCACCGGGGCGTCCTCGCCATAGGAGATGGTCGCCAGCCGGTTCAGGGCCACGCCCTGCCGATTGAGGAACACGCGCACCGCCTCGGCCCGCTCGGCCCCCAGGCGCATGTTGTTCGCGGCGGCGCCGGTGTCGTCGGTGTGGCCCTGCACCTCGATATAGACGTTGCGGTTGTCGCTCTTCAGCCGTTCGGCCAGGGCGGTCAGCCGCGTCTGCGCCTCGGGCGACAGCGTCGCCTGGCCGCTCGGGAACTTCAGCGCGTCATCCGACATCACCACCGAATAGAGGAACTTGCCCTCGGCCAGCTTGCCCGCCGCCTTGGCGCGCTCGAGCGCTTCCTGGGCCGTGCCCTCGACGGCGGTCAGCCGCGTACCGTGCTCGGCGACCTTGCCGCCGACCGCGCCCACCTGCTCGTTGACGTACTTTTCCGTCGCGCAGCCCCCGAGCCCGAAGGTCGCGATCGCCAGGGCGCTCAACGCCGCCCCATGATTCCTGGTGATTTTCATAACTGCTCCCGTGCCTCCCCATGAGCCTGGATGCGGTCGGAGCCCACGAAGTGCCTTTCGGCCTTGTCGCGAACAGGCTCCGCCGCGCCAAACGGGGTTATGCGCCAAAGGTTGCGCCGTTCGCCATTCGGTTCCCGTGCGATGCGAATTTTCAACAGTGCGGCGCCCGGAGGCCGGTCACCGGCGCCCGCTTGCCAACCATCGTTATCCATTTTAATAACTATCTGGTCAGTTATTAGAGATGTCCGATGCGCCCCGGCCAACCCAAGTTCAAGCGCCGCAAGGCCGACCGCCCCGACGAGATCGTCGCCGCCGCCATCGAGATCTTCGCCGTGAAGGGCTTCGCCGCCGCGCGCCTCGACGACATCGCCGCCCGGGCCGGCGTATCCAAGGGCGCGATCTATCTCTACTTCTCCACAAAGGAGGACATCTTCCGGGCGGTGATCGAGCAGGGCGTCGCGCCCAACCTCGGCCTGGTCCAGGGGGTGATCGCCGCCAACAGCAACTCGTTCCCCGACTTGTTGCGCGCCTTCGCCCAGGTGATCTCGCAGGTCGCGGTCTCCTCGCCGATCGGCGGCATCATCAAGGTGGTGATCGGCGAGTCGCGGAACTTCCCCGAGCTTGCCCGCGCCTGGTACGAAAAGCTGATCGACCCGGCGCTCGGCGCCATGACCGCGGCCATCGAGGCGGCCCAGGCCCGGGGGGAGCTGCGCCCCGGCGACGCGCGCCTGTACGCCGTCTCGCTCATCTCGCCGATGCTGCTGGGGGTGATCTGGCGCGAGACCTTCACGCCCATTGGCGCCGAGCCGCTCGACATCCCCTCCCTCGCCCAGCAGCACGTCGAGCTGTGGCTGCGCGGCATGCTGACCGAGGCCGCCGCATGAGGCCGCAACGCCTGCTGGTCGCTGGCCTGCTGCTGACCGCCGCCGTCCTGGTCACGGTCCTCTGGGCCGTGCCGCGACTGACGCGAACCCCTGTGCTGTCGGGCTATGTCGAGGGCGAGCCGCTCTATCTCGCCTCCCCGATCGCCGGCCGCGTCGATCAGATGTTCGTCCAGCGCGGCGACCAGGTGACCGCCGGCCAGAAGCTGTTCGTGGTCGACCCTTCCCAGCTCCGCGCCGTCCGCGACCAGGCCGGGGCGGAGGTCGAGGCCGCGCAGGCCCAAGCCGCCGACGCTCGCAAGGGCCAGCGCCCGGTCGAACTGGCGGTGTTCGACGCCAACGTCGCGGCCGCACAAGCCACGCTGCGCGACGCCGCCTCGGTGCTGCGCCGGGTCCAGCCGCTGGTGCAGCAGGGCATCTACGCCAAGGCGCGGCTGGACGACGCCCAGGCCGCGCATGACGCCGCCGCCGCCCAGGTCGCCGCCGCCAAGCGCCAGCGCCAGGCCGCCGCGCTCGGCGCTCGCGAAGACCAGGTCCGCGCCGCCGACAGCCGCGTGCAGCAGGCGGGCGCGGGCCTTCAGGCCGCCCAGGCCCGGCTCTCCGACATCGCCCCGACCGCGCCGGGCGCGGCCCGTGTCGAAGAGGTCTTCTTCCAGCGCGGCGAGTGGGCCACGGCCAACCAGCCAATCCTGTCGCTGCTGCCGGACGACCGCATCAAGGTTCGCTTCTTCGTGCCCCAGGCCGACATCTCGGCCTACAGGATCGGCTCCGTCGTGAACTTCTCCTGTGACGGCTGCCAGGCCGGCCTGACCGCCAAGGTCAGCTACATCAGCCCGCGCCCCGAATTCACCCCGCCGGTGATCTACAGCCGCGAGGCCCGCGACCGCATGGTGTTCCTGGTCGAGGCCCGGCCCTCGGCCCGGCTCAATCCAGGCCAGCCGGTCGACGTCCAGCCGCTGGAACCGCCCGCGTGACCCTGGCTATCGACGTCCGCGGGCTCAACAAGAGCTTCAGCGGCAAGCACGTCGTCCAGGACGTCTCGCTTCAGGTCGAGGAGGGCAAGATCTGCGGCTTCCTTGGCCCCAACGGCTCGGGCAAGACCACCACCCTGCGCATGCTCTGCGGCCTGCTCACCCCCGACAGCGGCGAGGGCACGGCGCTCGGCCTCGACATCATCACCCAGGCCAATCTGATCAAGCGTCGGGCCGGTTACATGACCCAGAAATTCTCGCTCTATGAGGACCTGACCATCGAGGAGAACCTGCAGTTCTCCGCCCGCATCCACGGTCTTGACCGCCGCAAGCAGCGGGTCGATGAGGCCCTCGAGCGCCTGGGCCTGATCGAACGCCGCGCCCAGCTGGCGGGCTTGCTTTCCGGCGGCTGGAAGCAGCGCCTGGCCCTGGCCACCGCGACCCTGCACGAACCCAAGCTGCTGTTGCTCGACGAGCCGACCGCCGGTGTCGATCCCAAGGCCCGGCGCACCTTCTGGGACGAGATCCACGCCCTGTCCGCGCAGGGGCTGACCGTGCTGGTCTCCACCCACTACATGGACGAAGCCGAGCGCTGCCACGAGATCGCCTACATCAGCTATGGCCGCCTGATCGCCCGCGGCACGACGGAGCAGGTGATCGCCGACACCCACCTGATCACCTTCAACGGCGAGGGCGAAGGCATCGACCGGCTCTCCGGCGAGATCGCCAGACTGCCCGGCGTCGACATGGCCGCGCCGTTCGGCCAGTCGCTGCACGTCTCGGGGACCGACCGCGCCGCCCTGGAGGCCGCCATCGCCCCCTATCGCCGCCCGCCGTTCCGCTGGACGCAGGTCGAACCGAGCCTGGAGGACGTCTTCATCCGCCTGATGGAGACCTCGCAGGACAACTTCAAATGAATGGCTTCTCGGCGACCCGCGTCCTGGCGGTGATGATCAAGGAGTTCAAGCAGCTCACGCGCGACCGGCTGACCTACGCGATGATGCTAGCCATCCCGATCGTCCAGCTGTTGCTGTTCGGTTACGCCATCAATGCGGAGCCACGCCACCTCCCGACCGCCCTGCTGGTTCAGGAGGACAGCGTCTTCGCGCGCTCGGTCGCCTCGGCCCTGCGCAACAGCGCCTATTTCGATCTGGTCGCCCAGGCCCGCACGCCAGCGGAACTGGACGAGTTGGTCCGCCGTGGCGACGTGCAGTTCGCGATCACCATCCCCGGCGACTTCACCCGCCGCGTCGCTCGCGGCGACCAGGCCCAACTTCTGGTCGAGGTGGACGCCGCCGATCCGTCGGCCACCGGCCCGGCGGTCGCCGCGCTGGCCGCCCTGCCGACCCAGGCCCTGGTTCATGACCTGAAGGGCGCGGTGGCCCCGCGCGCCGCCGCGGCTGGACCGTTCGAGGTCGTGGTCCACCGTCGCTACAATCCCGAAGCGGTCACCGCCTACAACATCGTTCCCGGCCTGCTGGGCATCATTCTTTCGCTGACCTTGGTCATGATGACCGCGCTCTCGGTCACCCGCGAAGCCGAGCGCGGCACCATGGAGAGCCTGCTGGCGACGCCCGTCGAACCCATCGAGGTGATGGCCGGCAAGCTCGCCCCCTATGTCCTGGTGGGACTGGTGCAGACCGCGATCATCCTGCTACTGGCCCGCTTCCTGTTCGACGTGCCGATGGTCGGCGGCTGGCTGGGCCTCTCGCTGGGCGTGGCGCTGTTCATCGTGGGCTCGCTGGCCCTCGGCTTCCTGATGTCCACCGTCGCCCGCAGCCAGCTGCAAGCCATGCAGATGAGCGTGTTCTACATCCTCCCCTCGATCCTGCTGTCGGGCTTCATGTTCCCGTTCCGCGGCATGCCCGCCTGGGCCCAGGCGCTCGGCGAGATCGTGCCCGTGACCCACTTCCTGCGGGTGGTGCGTGGGGCGCTGCTGAAGGGCCAGGGCATCGGCGACATGTGGCGCGAATTGCTGGCCCTGCTGGCCTTTGTCTGCGTGGTCACCGCCCTGGCCATGGCGCGCTACCGCCGCACCCTAGATTAGCGCGAATTAACGAGGCTCAGCCTCGCCACCAGTGTAACTGAGCTCGCGTTTGTTACAGTGGGGGAGCCCTTTCCATGCAGAGCCGTCGTGAACTCCTGGCCGGCGCGGCCGCGCTCGGCGCAGCCGCCGCTGCGCCGAAGCTGGCGCTCGCCGCGGCCCCCACCGGCGAAGCCGCCAAGATGTACGCCTTCTTCGACCAGACGATGGAGCAGACCTTCCGTCGCTCGCCCGAGCTGCCCACCGCGCTTGGCCTCGACAAGGGCGCCCTGGCCTGGACCAAGTCTGAACTCTCCGACTACTCGCTGACCGCCCTGGCCGAGAACAAGGCCAACACCACCCGTGACCTGAAGGCCCTGCGCTCCATCGACCGCAAGCAGCTGACCGGCATGGACGCGGTCAATTACGACACCGTCGACTTCGTGCTGGCGGTGCAGGACGAGGGCTACCGCAAGTTCCAGTACGGCGGCCAGAGCTCAGGCGCGCCCTACGTGATCTCGCAGCTGACCGGGTCCTACCAGTCGATGCCCGACTTCCTCGACACCCAGCATGTGATCGAGGCCAAGCCCGACGCCGACGCCTACATGGCGCGGATGGAAGCCTTCGGCCGCGTGCTCGATCAGGAAGTCGAAGTCGCTCGCCGTGACGTGGCTCTCGGCGTCACTCCGCCGGACTTCGCGCTCGACAAGGCGCTGACCCAGCTCAAAGCGTTCCTGGCCTACGAGCCGGAGAAGGCCCCGCTGGTCGCCAGCATCGTGCGCCGGACCCAGGAGAAGAAGATCGAGGGCGACTGGTCGAAGGCGGCCCAGGGCCTCTATGTCGACAAAGTCCGCCCCGCCATGCAGCGGCAGGCCGAATTGCTCGAAGGCCTGCGCGCCAAGGCCGTGCACGACGCCGGCGTGTGGCGCCTGCCCGACGGCGACGAGTACTACCGCGTCTCGCTGCGCAACTACACGACCTCGAACATCACGCCCGATGAAGTGCATAAGACTGGCCTAGAACTGGTCCGTAGCCTCAGCTCCGAAGCCGACGTCCTCATGCGGAAGGCCGGTTACAGCAAGGGCACGGTCGGCGAGCGCTATCGTCAGATGGCGATCGATCCCAAGCAGGTCTACCCGAACACGGACAAGGGCAAGGAAGAGCTGCTTGCCAAGCTCAACGAGCAGGCGAAGGTGGTCAGCGCGAAGCTGCCCCAGTGGTTCGGCCAATTGCCGAAAGCTCCGCTGGAGATTCGCCGCGTGCCCCCAGCCATCGAGGCTGGCGCGCCGGGCGGATACTACTACTCGCCCACCCTGGATGGCTCGCGGCCGGGCATCTACTGGATCAACCTGCGCGATACTGCTGAGGTGCCGGCCTGGACCCTGCCGACCCTGACCTATCATGAAGGCCTTCCTGGCCACCATCTGCAGTTGGCGCTGAACAACGAGGCCGGCGACCTCCCGCTGATCCGCAAGGTGGTCGGCTTCTCCGGCTACAGCGAGGGCTGGGCGCTCTACGCCGAGCAGTTGGCGGTCGAGATGGGCATGTACGACAACGATGTGCTCGGCCACATCGGCATGCTGCACGACGCCATCTTCCGGGCGGTGCGCCTGGTGGTGGATAGCGGCATGCACCACAAGCGCTGGACCCGCGAACAGGCGCTCAAGTTCTACATCGACAGCATCGGCGACGCCGAGGCCGCCGCGATCACCGAGATCGAGCGCTATTGCGTGTGGCCGGGCCAAGCCTCCAGCTACATGGTCGGCAAGATCACGTGGATGAACGGGCGCGAGCGGGCCAAGAAGGCCCTGGGCCGCAAGTTCGACATCCGCAAGTTCCACGACGCTGGCCTGCTCTCAGGCGGCACCCCGCTGACGGTTCTCGACCAGGTGATCGACAACTACGTCGCCTCGGCGAAGAAGTAGGCCGGCGCTGCGCTCCTCTCGCTCGAGGGGAGCGCGGCCCCGCTTGCCCAGCGGCGATTCGCGCCCCACCTTGGGGCCATGAGCGCGCGTTTGTCGGACGCGGGCCCGCCCAAGTTGGTGGCGGTGCTGGGCCCGACCAATACAGGCAAGACCCACCTGGCCGTCGAGCGGATGCTCGGCCACGCCAGCGGCATGATCGGCCTGCCGCTTCGCCTTCTGGCCCGCGAGATCTACGACCGCATCGTCAAGCTGCGCGGCCCGTCCTGCGTCGCCCTGATCACCGGCGAGGAAAAGATCGTCCCGGCCCGGGCGCAGTATTTCGTCTGCACCGTCGAGGCGATGCCGCTGAGCCGCCAGGTCGAGTTCCTGGCCGTGGACGAGATCCAGCTCTGCGCCGACCCCGAGCGCGGCCATATCTTCACTCACCGGCTGCTGCACGCCCGCGGCCGCTTCGAGACCATGCTGCTGGGTTCCGGCACCATGGCCCCGCTGGTCCGCGCTCTGCTGCCCGACGCCGAGATCGTCACCCGCGAGCGGTTCTCGCGCCTCACCTATTCCGGCCCCAAGAAGCTGACCCGCTTGCCGCGGCGCTCGGCCATCGTCGCCTTTTCTGCCGACCAGGTTTACGCGATCGCCGAACTGATCCGCCGCCAGCGCGGCGGCGCGGCCGTGGTCATGGGCAGCTTGAGCCCCCGCACCCGCAACGCCCAGGTCGCCCTCTACCAGTCCGGCGAGGTCGATTTCCTGGTCGCCACCGACGCCATCGGCATGGGCCTGAACATGGACGTCGACCACGTGGCGTTCGCGGGCCTGCGCAAGTTCGACGGACGCCGCACCCGATTCCTCCACCCGTCCGAGGTTGGCCAGATCGCCGGCCGGGCGGGCCGCTTCACCCGCGACGGCACGTTTGGCGTCACCGGCGAATGCGAGGACATGGACGCCGACCTGATCGAGTCGGTGGAGGAGCACCATTTCGACGCGGTGGCCGCCGCCGAGTGGCGCAACGCCGCCCTGGAATTCGGGTCGCTAAAGGGCCTGTTGCGCTCATTGACCACTCCGCCCGGCCGCCCGGGACTGAAGCTGTCGGCCGAGGCGCTGGATGAGAAGACCCTGCACGCGCTTTCCGACGAGCCGGAGGTGATCGACCGCACCTTGCGCGATCGCTCGGCCCTGGCCCGGCTTTGGGACGTCTGCCAGACGCCGGACTTCCGCAAGACCTCCGGCGAGGAGCACATCCGCCTGGTCCGCGAGTTCTTCGGCTGGCTGACCAGCCGCGACCGCAAGGTTCCGGAAGACTGGATCGCCGGCCAGTACCGGCATCTGGACCGCATCGACGGTGAGATCGACACCCTGTCGGCGCGCCTGGCCAGCGTCCGGACCCTTGCCTATGTCGCCAACCGCCCCGACTGGCTGGCCGATCCCGGCGCCTGGCAGGGTAAGACCCGCCTGCTCGAGGACCGGCTCTCGGACACCCTCCATGAGAAGCTGATGGCGCGGTTCGTCGACCGCCGCACCAGCGTGTTGATGCGCGCCCTGCATGTGCGCGGCGAGATGCTGGCCGGGGTCGCCGCCGACGGCGTGGTCACGGTCGAGGGCCAGTATGTCGGCAAGCTGCAAGGCGTGGCCTTCGAGCCGGCCCACGGCTCCTCAGTGCAGGAGGAAAAGGCCCTGCGCGCGGCCGCGATCACCGCGGTCGCCCCCGAAATCGCCAAGCGCCTAGGCCAACTGGCCGCCGAACCGGACGAGGCCTTCGCCTTCACCCCCGACGGCGTCGTGCTCTGGCGCGGCGAGGCTGCGGCCGCCATCGCCGGCGGCACGCCCTTCGCGCCGCGGGTCCGCCTCTATGGCGAACTGGGGCCGGCCCAGGCCAGGGAGCGCGCCGCACGGCGGCTGGAAGCCTTCCTCGCCGCCGAGGCTGGCCGCCGCCTAGGCCATCTGCGCCGGCTCGAGGCCGCGGTCGCGTCCGGCAAGGTCAAGGGCCTGGCCCGCGGCTTGGCCTACCGACTGCTGGAAGCCGGCGGTGTTCTGGATCGCGACCAGGTGCGCGCCGAGGCCAAGGCGCTGAGCCAGGTCGAACGACGCGCCCTGAAGTCCCTCGGCCTGCGGCTGGGCGCCTTCAGCCTCTACTTGCCGGCCCTGCTCAAGCCCGCGGCTCAGGCCTTCGCCCAGGGCTTCACGCCGAGCGAAGGCCGACCGCAGGCCGGCCGCCCGAACCTGCTGCCGCAACCGCCGCCCGGCGCCACGACGCTCGCCGCCTTCGGCCTGCAGGCGGTCGGCCGCTACGGCGTTCCGGTCGAGAGCCTGGAGCGGCTCGACGCGCTGCTGCGCTCGGCCGCCAAGCCGGGCCAGCTCACCGACGAGGCCCGCGAAGAGCTCGGCTGGAGCGAGGCCGAGGCCCGCGACATCCTGCGAGCGCTGAACTTCGTCCCCACAACCAAGGCCAAGCCTGGCGAGGTCGTCGTCTGGCGCCGCCGCGGCGACAAGCCCAAGCCCGCCCCCGCTGCGCCTGTCCCGACGCATTCGCCGTTCGCCGCCCTGGCGGCGCTGAAGGATCAGCCGCCTCCGGCCCGGCGTCCCCGCAAGCGCCGCCGCAAGGCCAAGGCGGTGCAGACGTGAGCGAGGGCGGCTGCCGGGCCGACGTATGGCTTTGGCGCGCGCGGTTCTTCAAGACCCGCTCGCTGGCGGCCAAGTTCCTCGACGAGGGCAAGGTGCGTTTGACCCGCGGCGGCGCCGAAACCCGCATCGACAAGTGTGCGCGGCCGGTGAAGGTGGGCGACCGGCTGGTCTTCGCTCTCGGCGGCCGACTGATCGCTGTGGCGGTCGAGGGCCTGGGCGAACGCCGCGGCCCGGCCGAAGAGGCCCGCACCCTCTATTCGCCGTTCGACGTCGACTAGTCCTCGTCGGCGCTGGCCGCCAAGAACTGGCCCAGGCGGTCGAACCGCCGCTCCCAACCGGTCCGTCGCTCGTTCACCCATTGCTCGACGAGACTGAGCGCCTCCGGCTCCAGGCTGCAGGAGCGCACCCGGCCGATCTTTTCGGTGCGCACTACGCCGCTCTGCTCCAGCACCGCCAGATGTTGGACGACCGCAGACAGGCTCATGTCCAGCGGGGCGGCCAGTTCGCTGACCGAGGCCGGCCCGCGGCTCAGCCGATCGATCATGCTGCGCCGGCCAGGATCGGCGAGGGCCTGGAACAGCAGGTCGAGCTTGGGATTTTGGTTTAGCACATCCTTAAGTAACAGCCGGCCCGATCGCCTGCAATCGCTTGGCCTGGCGCAGGCCACGCACTAGAGAGGGGCATGGCCTGGACCCGCCGCTACGACGACCCCGAACCCCAGCGCGTCAACAAGTGGCTCGCGCAGAGCGGCGTGTGCTCGCGCCGCGAGGCCGAGGGCCTGATCGCCCAGGGCCTGGTGTTCATCGACGGCGAGCGAGTCGACGACGCCGGCCGAAAGATCTTGCCCGGCCAGACCCTGGTGCTCAACGACGGCGCCCAGGAGCAGCTCAGCTCCAGCCTGAGCGTGGTGCTGCACAAGCCGATCGGCATCGTCTCCTCGCTGCCGCAGGACGACCAGATCGAGGCCGCGACCCTGCTGACCAAGGACGCCCTGTGGGGCGAGGCCGGCGTCATTCCGAACGCCAGCAACAATTTCGCGCCACTTGGGCGCCTGGACCGGGAGTCTCGCGGCCTGCTGGTGCTGTCGGAAGACGGGGTCCTGGCAAAGGCCCTGATCGGCCCTGAGTCCGAGCTCGACAAGGAGTACAACGTGCTCCTGACCGGGGTGATCACCGACAAGAAGATCGCCCTGCTGCGCCACGGCCTGGAGCTCGACGGCCGTAAGCTGCGCCCGGCCAAGGTTCGGCAGATCAGCGAGCAGAAGCTGAACATCGTGCTGAAGGAGGGCCGCAACCGTCAGATCCGCCGCATGGCCGAGCTGGTCGAACTGCGGGTCGTCGATCTAGTGCGCGTGCGGGTCGGCCCGCTGCAGCTGGGCGACCTGCCCGAAGGCAAGTGGCGGCCGCTGACGCCCGACGAACGCGCCGCCCTGATCGACGCCTCCAAGCCGCCGATCCGCGAGCGAAACACTTAAGTCATCACTTGATCATCCAGCGCCCGCCCGATACTTAAGTGCAAACTTAATTGACGAGGAGCCCGAGATGACCGCCCGCACCGTCACCCACGCCACCTTCGTGATCGAACGCACCTACCCCGCCGCCCCCGGCCGGGTGTTCGAGGCCTGGGCTTCGGTTGAGACCAAATCCAAGTGGTTCGGCGACCCCAGCAATCCGGATCCGAACTACCAGCTCGATTTCCAGGTCGGCGGCCGAGAGCTGAACCGCGGCGGTCCGGCCGGCGGCCCGATCTTCACCTTCGACGCCCGCTTCCAGGAGATCGTCCAAGGTGAGCGCATCGCTTTCAGCTACATCATGGACATGGACGCGACGCGGATCTCACTGTCGCTGGCGACCATCGAATTCCGCCCCGAGGGCAAAGGCGCCCGGATGACCTATACCGAGATGGGCGCCTATTTCGACGGCCACGATAAGCCCGAGTTCCGCGAGCACGGCACCGGCGTGCTGCTCGACAGCCTCGGCGCCTACCTGGAACGTCAGTCCACGGACGCCTAGCCAGGAGCGCGCCGGAGACCTAGCGTGGCTTTATGCAACGTCTGGTCTCCGCGGTCGTCCTCGCCGCCCTCGCCGCCTCCGCCGCTCACGCCGCACCCCGCGAAGAAGCGCTGAGCGTTTCTGGCCTCGCAAAGCCCGCCGAAATCCGCATCGATCGCTGGGGCATCGCCCACATCTATGCCGCCGATGTGCGCGACGCCTTTTTCCTGCAGGGCTACAACGTCGCCCGCGACCGGCTCTGGCAGGTCGACCTCTGGCGCAAGCGCGGGCTCGGCCTGCTGGCCAGGGACTTTGGTCCCGACTACGTCGCCCAGGATCGGGCCGCGCGCCTGTTCCTGTTCCGCGGTGACATGGATCGCGAATGGACCGCCTATGGCGCAGGCGCCAAGGACAACACCGAAGCCTTCGTCGCCGGGCTCAACGCCTATGTCGATGAGATCGCCACCGGCAAGCGGCCGCTGCCGCGGGAGTTCCAGATCGCGGGGACCAAACCCGACCGCTGGACCGCCCAGGATGTGGTCCGAATCCGCAGTCACGGCCTGACCCGCAACGTCCCGAACGAGGTCGGCCGCGCCCGCATCGCCTGCGCCGCGGGTATCGAGGCCGCCAAGCTCTACAGGAACATCGAGCCCAAGTGGGAGACCAAGGTCCCCGAGGGCCTCGACCCCTGCGACATCAGCGACGAGGTGCTCGGCGATTATGAGCTGGCGACCCGCGGGGTTCGCTTCAGCGGCTCGCAGGCCAAGCTCGCCATGCTGGAGATCCCGCCGGAGGCGATCGGCTCAAACAACTGGACCGTGGCCGGCAGCCGCACCGCGAGCGGCCGCCCGATCCTGGCCAACGACCCCCACCGCGAGCACAGCGCCCCGTCGCTGCGCTACATCGTCCATATGGAAGCGCCGGGCTTCTCGGTGATCGGGGCCGGCGAGCCCGCGCTTCCGGGCGTCTCCATCGGCCACAACGGAACGGTCGCCTTCGGCCTGACCATCTTCCCGGCCGACCAGGAAGATCTCTACGTCTACGAGACCGATCCCCAGGCCCCAAGTCGCTACCGCTACGCCGGCGGCTGGGCGGACATGACCACGCTCACCGAGGAGATCGCGGTCAAGGGCGAGGCCGCCCCGCGTAAGGTGGAGCTGCGCTTTACCCGCCACGGACCGGTCGTCTACGCCGATCCCGCCAAGCGCCGGGCCTTCGCGGTGCGCAGCGTCTGGGGCCAGCCCGGGACCTCGGCCTATTTCGGCTCCATGGGCTACATGACCGCCAAGGACTGGGGCAGCTTCCGCAACGCTCTGGCCGACTGGGGCGCGCCGTCCGAGAACCAGGTCTTCGCCGACACCAAGGGCGACATCGGCTGGGTCGCCGCCGGCAAGGTCCCGCAGCGTCCGAACTGGGACGGCCTGCTTCCGGTGCCCGGCGACGGCCGCTACGAGTGGAAAGGCTTCCTGACGCTCGGCGAGTTGCCCAGCGCCCATAACCCCGCTTCGGGATGGTTCGCCTCGGCCAACCAGCTGAACCTGCCGCCCGACTTCCCCTATGCCGAGCGCAAGGTCGGCTTCGAGTGGTCGAACCCCGCGCGCATGGAGCGCATCGCCGAGGTGCTGGCCGCCAAAGACAAACTGACCCTGGCCGACGCTATGGCCCTGCAGACCGACCCGACAAATGTCACCTCGCGCCGGATGCAGGCGCTGCTGGCTCCGCTGAAGAGCGACGACGCCAAGCTCACGGCCGCCCTCGACCTGATCCGCGGCTGGGACGGGCGCGCAAGCGCCGACAGCGCCGGCGCGGCGCTCTACGAGGTGTGGATCGCCAAGCACCTCGGCCGCGCGACGGTCGGCCGCGCCGTGCCGCCCGCAGCCCGCGAGGCGATCGGCGGCGGCGACATCGCCGCGGTGATGGCGCTGCTTGAGAAGCCGGACGCCAGCCTGGGGACGGATCCCGCAGCGGCCCGCGACGCCATCCTGCGCGAGAGCCTGCTGGCCGCCTACAACGAGGTCGCCGGCCAGCTGGGCCCCGATCCCAAGGCCTGGGCCTGGGGCAAGCTGCATCAGGCGCGCTTCGACCATGCCCTGACCGCGTTGGTTCCCGCGGCCGAGCAGGGCGCCTGGTCCAGCGGAACCGCGCCCATGTCCGGGACCAGCCTCTCGCCGCTGGCCGCCAGCTGGCGGCCGAACGACTTCCGGGTCGCGGCCGGGGCCTCGTTCAGGATGGTTCTCGACGTCGGCGCCTGGGACAACAGCAAGGTGATCAACACGCCTGGCCAGTCCGGATCGCCGGGCAGCGCCCACTTCCGCGACCTGTTCCCGCTGTGGGCGAAGGGCGAGTACGTCCCGCTCAGCTACTCGCGCCACGCGGTCGAAGAGGCCACCGAGACGGTGCTCAAACTGACCCCGTCGCCGGCCACCTGATGGCCCTTGCAGATAAGTTGCGGGTCCAGGGCATTGACTTTGCACGGCCGGAGCCGGAAAAACCGCCGCCCGATTAGACCGGCCGGAGCTGTACCCCGCGATGACCTACATCGTCATGGATGCTTGCATCAAATGTAAGTTCATGGACTGCGTGGAGGTGTGCCCGGTCGACTGCTTCTACGAGGGCGAGAACTTCCTCGTCATCAATCCGGACGAATGCATCGACTGCGGCGTCTGCGAGCCTGAATGCCCGGTGGACGCCATCAAGCCGGACACCGAGGACGATCCGGATTCTAAGTGGCTGAAGATCAACACCGACTATGCGAAGGTGTGGCCCAACATTACGGTGAAGGGCGAGCCTCCGGCTGACCGCGAAGAGTTCGAACGCGAGACCGGCAAGTTCGAAAAGTACTTCAGCGAGAAGCCCGGCCGCGGCTCCTAAGGTTGCACAAGCGCCCGGTTCCCGGGCCAAGCCTTTCTATCGCCTGATTTTTATGCTAAAGGGAGCGCTGACGGTGGCGAGAGCGTTCATGCGCGCCCTGTCAGTTTCTGCAGAAGAGCCGTTCCCGGCCTACGTACGCCGCCAAAGGCGAAGGGTGTTCTAGAGGTCTAATTCCGTTCCTACAGGGTAACTCGCCGCTCAGTTTTGCGGATGGCGACCTTTGCTCTGTGGTGGAATGGTTAATGCCTCTTAACCGGGTTCGGACGAGTCGAAAGGACTTGAGCGAATGAGCAAGAGCGGTCTGGAATTCTCGGTCGGCGATCACGTCGTCTACCCGGCCCATGGCGTTGGCCAGGTACAGGGGATCGAAACCCAGGAAGTCGCCGGCTATTCCCTCGAAGTCTATGTCATCACTTTCGACCATGAGAAGATGACCCTGCGCGTTCCGACCGCGAAGGCTCGCGGCGCCGGCCTGCGCTCGCTGGCCGAGGGCAACGTCGTGAACCAGGCGCTGACCACCCTCAAGGGCCGCGCCCGCGTGAAGCGCACCATGTGGTCGCGCCGCGCCCAGGAATACGAAGCCAAGATCAACTCCGGCGACCTGATCTCGATCGCCGAGGTCGTCCGCGACCTGCACCGCGCCGAAAATCAGCCCGAGCAATCGTATTCGGAGCGTCAGCTCTATGAATCGGCGCTGGACCGCATGGCCCGCGAAGTCGCGGCCATCGAGCGCATCGACCGCGACGCGGCCATCACCATCCTCAACAAGAGCCTGGTGAAGGCGGTGGCGGCCTAAGGCCCTCACCGTTCGATATTGAAAGTTCGAAACGCCCGGCCGAAAGGTCGGGCGTTTTCGTTTCGGAGCCTCGCATGACCGCCGCCCCCATCGGCTATCTCGACCTGTTGGCGCGTCCAAGGAGTCCGGCGGACTTGAAGATCGCCTATGGCGCCGAACCTCTGCAGTTCGGCGAACTCTGGCTGCCGTCCGGCGCCGGCCCCCATCCGCTGGTTATCGTGATCCACGGCGGCTGCTGGCGGGCCGACCTGCCGGGGCTGGAAATGATGGACTACATGGCCGCGGATCTGCGCGCCCAGGGCCTGGCCGTCTGGAACGTCGAGTACCGGCGCATCGGGCATCAGGGCGGCGGCTATCCCGGAACCTTCTCGGACATCGCCCAGGCGGTCGACCATGTTCGGACGCTGGCCGCGCCGCACCGCCTCGACCTTACGCGGGTCGTGCTGACCGGACACTCGGCCGGCGGCCATCTGGCGGTTTGGGCGCTGGGCCGCGGCCGCCTGCCGGCAGCCAGCCCGCTATGGGCGGCCGACCCACTGCAGGTGCGCGGCGCCGTCCCGCTGGCCGGGATCATCGACCTGGAAGCCTATCACGCTGACGGCCCGGACGAATGCGGCGGGCCTGGAACCATCGACGCCCTGGTCGGCGCGCCGGCTAGATCTGGCGACGTCTATGCCGACACCTCGCCGCCGCGCTTTGGTCCCCTAGGAGCGCCCCAGGTCGTGATCAGCGGCGCGCTGGACCACATCGTGCCGAGCCGCTTCGGCGCAGCCTATGGCGCAGCCGCCCTCGCCGCTGGCGACCCGACCGAGGTCATCGATTTCCAGGGCGCCGGGCACTTCGAATTGATCGACCCGACCTCGCCCGCATGGCCTCGCATCCACGCAGAGTTGGCGGCGATGGTCGCCTAGACCCGAACGAAGATCGGGCCCCAGAGGACCTCATAGCGCCGCTCGTCCAATCGACGCCGCGGCCGCAGCTGATAGACGCCTGGTGCGAGCCGGCGTCCCGTAGCGCTTTCCGACATCGCCAGGCGCGCCTGTTCGTCCATCGGATCGGCCAGGGCGAAGCTCTCGATCCGCGGCGAGGCCGCCATCAGCGCCTGGGACAGCTGCGCTTCGCCAAGGACCCGGAAGGGCAGCGGCGCGCCAAGCTCGCCATCAGGCCGCGCATAGAGCCCGACCGTGTAGGTCCGGTCGCCCCGGATCACCGACCCGAAGCCGATCTTGGCGTGGCTCGGCCGCAGCAGGTTCGTCCAGTGCGGCGGGCTCTTGCGCCAGATGCCCATCAGGTCGGCGGCGCTGGCCGGATCGACCGCGCGGCGATAGGCGATGTTCTCACTGGCCGAGCCGATCATCCGCCGCGCCAGCAAGCCGACGCGGTGGGTGGGATCGAAGCCTTCGGGCGACAGGTGTTCGACGTAACCGCGCTGGACAAGATCGGCGGCGTGGGCCCGGGCGGCGAGCGAGAGCTCGTCGCACCAGTCGCAGGCGCCGACACCGGCCTCGGCCCGCACGGCGTTGGTTAGCCGCAGCAGCTCGCGCTCGGTCGCGGGCTGGAACGTCCCGCCGCCGGCGTCCGCCAGCCGCGCGCGCAGGCCCGCCTCATAGGCCAGCCAGCCTTCTGCAGGGACCATGGCCGATTGGGCCAGCGCCGGCAGTGCGGGCAGGCTCGCCAGGCCGGCCAGCATCAGCCGGCGCGAGAAGCCTGGTGGGCGGCAATTGTCTGAGCGCTCGCGCATCCAGAGACCCGTTGAGCCAGGATCGGCCCGTCAATGCTGCGTCAGGCGGCGGCGGCGAACGCCTGGACCACCGGCCACAGTTGATCTTGATCTACCGGCTTATGGATTAACGGAGTGTCAGGGTACCCGTCACTCGGTAAGACCCCGTATCCGGTGGCGAATACGAAGGGCACGCCGCGCGCCCGCAGCGCCTCGGCTAGGGGAAAGACTGTCTCGCCGCCGCCGAGATTGACGTCCAGCACCGCGCCGTCCGGCGGCGCCTCCTGGAGCGCGAGCCAGGCCAGCGCCGCGCCGAGCGAGCCGAACGAGCCGGCGATCTCGCACCCAAGGTCGGTCAGCAGGTCCTCCATCATCATGGCGACCAGCGGTTCGTCCTCCACGAGGATCACGCGCGGCAGGGTCATGCGAGCGACATTCGGGTCGATAGCGGGGCCCGCAGCCGGAACCGCACCCCTTCCGGATCGAACATGATCTGCGCCTCGCCGCCCAGTTCCTTGGCCATGCCCTGCTCGATCAGCCGCGAACCGAACCCGCGGGACGCCGGCTCGCTCACCCGCGGTCCGCCGCGCTCGATCCAGCTGAATTCCAGCGTCGGCTCCTTGGCGCGGTCGAGGCTCCAACTCACGTCCAGCCGGCCGCCCTCAACGCTGAGCGCGCCGTATTTGGTCGCGTTCACCGCCAGCTCGTGAACGGTCATGTGCATGGCCACCGCCGCTTCCGGCTCCAGCCCCACGTCGGGGCCGGAGACGGCGATGCGCAGGCCGCCCACGCCGCAGAACGGGGTCAGGGCCTGGCCCACCACGTCCGCCAGCCCCGCCCTTCCCCAGGAGCCTCGGGTCAGCAACTCGTGGGCGCGGGACAGCGCGCCGATCCGACCGTTGAACGCCTCGACGAAATGTTCCGGCGAAGCGCTGCGACGCAGGGTCTGGTCGGCGATCGATTGAACCGCGGCCAGGGTGTTCTTGCAGCGGTGATCCAGCTCGCGCAGCAGGAACTGGCGGCGCTCCAAGGTCTCGTTCAGAGCCGCATAGGCCTGGGCGTTGACCAGGGCCGTCGCCGTCGCGCGGGCGATGACCTCCAGCTGGAGCAGCTCGCCCTCGCTTGGGACGTGGTGATCGGCCCAGTAGGCGCCGATCGCCGCGATCGGGTCCTGCGCCCGCACCGGCGTCATCACCAGGCTTTTGACGAAGGTCGGACGATAGGCGTCGTGCGGGATGCGCGGGTCGGCGTAGATGTCGGGGATCACCGCGGTCTGGGCGTGCAGCATCGCCCAGCCGGAGATGCAGGCCGTCAGAGGAAAGCGCTGGCCCTTCCACAGCGGCCCGACAGCGTCCTCGTCGAGATAGTGGCACTCTTCGCCGTCGCGGAGCACGAAGGTGACGCCGTCAGCCCCGGAAATCCGCCGCGCGGCGGAGCGAACGCAGGCGGCGACATCTTCAACGGAGCGCGCGGCCGAGAGCGCTTCAATCACCTCAACGAGGGTGAAGACGGGATCCCGTGAAACTCCGTCCCGCTTGGCCGCCTTCAACATGGCGTGGTCCTTTAGACCGGAAACACTAGCCCTTGAGTCGAAGCTTGCCTTAGCGATGGCTCAGAGCGCAAGGCAATCTACAGTTGCCAAGGTAAAGAATTCGCCACCTAGTCGGATTCTGCCGCGGCGACCGGCGCGGCGAGCGCCGGAGTCGGCCCCCGCTCCAGCTCGCGCGCCAGGGTTTCCCGGTCGAGGTCGCCCTCCCATCGCGCGATGACGATGGTCGCGACGCTGTTGCCGACCAGATTGGTCAGCGCCCGGCACTCGCTCATGAACCGGTCGACCCCGACCAGCAGCGCCAGCGAGGCGATCGGGATGTCGGGGACCACGGCCAGGGTCGCCGCCAGGGTGATGAACCCCGCCCCGGTGACGCCGCTGGCTCCCTTGGAGGTCAGCATGGCCACCCCCAGCAGGCTCAGTTCCTGGGTCAGGGAGAGGTCGATATTGGTCGCCTGGGCGAGGAACAGCGTCGCCAGGGTCATATAGATGTTGGTGCCGTCCAGATTGAACGAGTAGCCGGTGGGTATGACCAGCCCGGTGGTGGTCTTGCCCGCGCCCAGCCGCTGCATCTTCTCCATGATCTGCGGCAGCACAGATTCCGAGGAGGAGGTGCCCAGCACGATCAGCAGCTCCTCGCGGATGTAGGCCAGGAACTTGAAGATCGAGAAGCCCGCGGCCAGGGCGATCAGCCCCAGCACCACCAGCACGAACAGCAGCGAGGTCGCATAGAAGGTCGCCACCAGGGCGCCGAGTTTCAGCAGCGCGGCCAGGCCGTACTTGCCGATGGTGAAGCCCATGGCCCCAAACGCGCCGACCGGCGCCAGCTTCACGACCACCTGGATGATCGAGAAGAACACTTTCGAGACGTCCTCCAGCACGCCGGCGACCTTGTCGCCGAACGCCCCCAGCCGCGAGCAGGCGAAGCCGGTGATGATGGCGATCACCAGCACCTGCAGCAGCGCGCCCTCGGCGAAGGCGCCGAAGAAGGCGTCGGGGATCAGCCCTAGAGCGAACTCCGACAGGCTCTGGCCGTGGTGGGCCTTCTCGACGTACCCGGCCGCAATGCTGGGATCGAGGGTGGCCGGATCGACGTTGAACCCCCGGCCCGGCTGCACCAGGTTGCCGACGATCAGGCCGATGACCAGTGCCAGGGTCGAGACCACCTCGAAATAGATCAGCGTCTTGCCGCCCAGGCGGCCGAAGGCCTTGATGTCACTCATCCGGGCTATGCCCGCGACGATGGTGCAGAAGATCACCGGGGCGATCGCCATCTTGATCAGCTTGATGAACCCGTCGCCGAGCGGCTTCAGCGCCACCCCGATGTCAGGCCAGATCGCCCCGACCGCGATCCCCAGCGCGATGCCGACCAGCACCTGCACATACAGCAGGCGAAACACCCTCAAGAAACCCATAGGTCGAACCCCACTCGCGGCCATTCCCACTTGAATGGCATTGCGCTATCACCCCCACCGGTCGGCCCGGTAGCTCAGCAGGATAGAGCAGCGCTTTCCTAAAGCGAAGGTCGGGGGTTCGAGTCCCTCCCGGGCCGCCAGACACCCGTTTTCGAAGCCAAGATGGCGACCGTTCGACCCGCAGCGTCGCAGCGTCAAAGGCTGACGATTGATCCGCCAGGGGCTGGCCAGATCGAACCTGACCGATCTCAGCGGATGTCCTGCCCGTCCGGACTATTTCCAGCCGTTCGCGGCCGTCATCGGCAGATCGCCGCCGGCCTGGCCGAAGACATAGAGCCACCCCTGCGGCGTCCGGACGTAGGTGTCGCTGAACCAGAGCCGGCGGTCGAAGGCTTGGCCTCCGCGCACGCCCTTGAGCCACAGCCGCGCGGTGACGACGGCAGTGTCGCTACCGAACAGCCGAACAGTCTGCGTGCCGCCGTCCTCGACCTGATGCTCCCACTCAATTTCGCGGGTCCGCGCCAACTGCATCAGCTGCTCACCTGTGCGCACCCGTCCGTCGCCGACAACCAGGATATAGTCCGGGTGAAGGATTTTCTTCATCGCGTCAGCGTCATTGCGCTCAACGGCGGCCTGGAAGGCGGTATCAAGGGCGGCGACGGCCTGTCGGTCGTCCTCACTTGCGACGGCCGGTCCGGCGCTCAAGACAACCATCGCGGCATAGAGCGAATACAGGAGTACACGTCGCATATCTTCCTCGTCTGGACCGATGAGGGGGCTGAATTAGCGAGGCGGCGGCCACTTCGCTTGCACTTCCTTGCCAAAGTTCAGCCGGCAACGCGCGAGGGATTTGCGCCAAACCGACGGGCGAAACTGCGACTGAAGTGGCTGAGATTGTTGAACCCGCACGCATAGCAAGCCTCGGTGACCCCGCGCCCTTGCCGTAGCATCGAGCGCGCCGCCCTGAGGCGGGCTTCGAGCCTGTAGCGGTGGGGCGGGACCCCGATGAGCGCCGTGAAGACACGCGTGAAATGGAACATGCTCATGCCGACCGAACAGGCGAGCTCGGAGACGCTGAGATCGTCGGCGAACTCGACGTCCAGGCGATGACGGATGTGGTGAACCCGCTCGGCGTACCAGGTGAATTTCTTTTCCCTGAACAGCGAGGCGGGAGCGCCGTCCGGCGCCTCACGAAAGACCTCGGTCGCACAATATTCTGCGAACATCGCCTCGCCGGTCTCGACCGCGCGCCGTAGTCCCCAGCGCAGGTAGCCGAGCCGATTGCTGGCGGCCAGCACCGGGCGATCGAGCTTCGACCAGCGCTCGGCGACATCAAATCGGTCGTCGCTGGCGGCCTTGTAGACGATGGACAGACAGGTGTCGTTGAAGCCCTTACCCTGGAAGCTCGAGCGGAAACGCATGCCGGGATGGCTCAGCATCACGTCGCCCGGCGCGACGCGCCAGCGCCCGTTCCCGACCTCGAGATCGAACGTGCCGGCCTCGACGAAGCTCGCCCTGAACGCGTCGGCGACATCCTCGAAGGGCTGGTCTTCGTGCTCAACCGGATGATCGAAGCGGTAGACGCTGAGTTCCGGGGAATTCCAGAGAGGGACGATGCGCGCCATGCGCCGAGGACCCTAAAGTAATGCCAGCCGCGGAGACAGCCTTGGCGATCCGCATCGCCAGGGCCACGCCCGCGCGTTCGGGGTTCAACGGACTCCGTAGGATCAGAGCGGCATTCGTTCGCCCATCACTCCTGCGTTGGCCTATGGTCTTAGCGGTTTTCCGGAGTCAAATCCGGCCTGCCAAGTGTGGAATTCCGCCACGAATAGGCCGCTGGTGAGACCGGGATCGACTGCAAAGATGGCGCGGGCCTCCTCGGCGCTGGCGGCGCGGACGATCGCCATCCCCCCGTCCATATCCAGCATGCGGCCGCCCGCGAAGAGCCGCCCCTCCCCGAGCAGGCGCTTGATGAAAGCGGTATGCGGTCCGAGGTCTTGGGCCGACAACGGCTTGCCGGCCTGCCACGCCGGCCCGACCCTGTAGATGCAGATATATAGAGGCGCCGGAGCCTGGCCCACGGCGTCGGCGGGCGCAGGTTGGGCGATCGCGGATGGAGGTGTTGCCGCAAGGCCTATGGCGAGGATGGCTCCAAGAACTCGGATCATGTGCGATATCTCCCGCTGAATCGCGCCAGGGTGCAGCGGACGTCGCATGTGTTCCTCGCTTCGCCCGACGACGATGCTGAAGTAGCGGGCTGGCGGCGCGGCCACTTGCACTTCCTTGCCCAAGTTGGATAGCAGCGCCGAGTGTGGGAGGCCTGCCGCGGTTCGGATTCGAATTAAGATCGGTTTTGACGCACCTCGGACCGGTCGTTGGGCTAGGCCGCCAGCTTGCCTTGGGAAACAGGACGACCTCTCCATGACAGCCAGCAACCGCATCGTCCTCTCCAGCGACCACACCGCCATTCAGCTGCGACAGGCCATCGCCGTTCATATCGCGGCGCGTGGCTGGGAGGTGGTCGACATCGGACCGACGACGGCGGAGAGCACGCACTACCCCAAGCACGGCGAAGCGGCGGCGCGGCTCGTCGCCTCGGGCGATTGCCGGTTTGGCGTCATCCTATGCGGCACTGGCCAGGGCATCATGATGGCCGCGAACAAGGTCAAGGGCATCCGCTGCGGCGTCTGCGGCGACACTTTTTCAGCCCGCATGATCCGCCAGCACAACGACGCCAACATGCTTGCGATTGGCGTGCGCGTGGTGGGCGAAGGGCTGGCGCTCGATATCGTGGATGCGTTCCTGGCCGCCCAGTTCGAGGGCGGACGGCATGCGACACGGGTGGAGATGATTGGGGCGCTGGAGAGTTAGCGCGCAGACCGGCGCCGGTGAGCGAGGCGCACGCTCTCCCTAGCGCCTCGCTCGGCCGGGTCGCCGTTAGCGCGGAGCCGCGCCATCCGGTTTCACGACCGTGACCACGGTCTCGTGCTGGGGCCTTTCACCCCGCGCCTTGTAGAATGAGGTGGTTCGCGAGCGGACCTCTTCGCCCTGGCGCACGACAGTGTGGGTGCGCGACCTGGCCCGCTCATCCTCATCCCGCGCAGTGGCGACCGAATTCTGCATGGCGCGACGCTCGTTGAGCTTGGCGACCGAGCGGGTGGCGGCCGTCCCGTCCCCGGCGTTGGCGGCGCCGCCTCCAGTCACGCCGATCGACGCGCCATCGGTGTAGCCCGAGCCATAGGTCGAAGCGCCGACGCCAGGTCCGCTAATCCCGCCAGACGTACCGCCCTGCAGCGTCTGGGCGACCGACAAGCCGGGCGTCAGGCCAAGGGCCAAGGTGGTGGCGGCGAGCAGCGCCGGAATTCTGCGAGTGGTCATGGAATGTCTCCTCGGTTCGGCCGTTCGTCGATCACGACGGTGCAGCCGTCTGCGTTGCGAGTGGTGGTGACCGCGCGGCGGCCGTTATCCGTGGTCGACGTGGCGAAGGCGCTTCCGCCTTCGGCGCCCGATCGGGACGACGCCCTTACCGAGCTGCTGGAAGAGGACGAGCCGAAGCCTCGGGTGGAAACCGAAGCGGCAGCGGGGCCTCCGCTAGCGCCGGACCTGGCCTTCGGACGGAGAGGCGATGTGACCGTCCTTGATCCGTCAGGCGCCATCCGCACGACCTCGCAATCGTGTTCGATCGTGAGATCCTGAGCTGCCGCCCCTTGCGCTGGACCGGCGCAAAACATGAGAGCAGCCGCGATGGAAGTGGTGAAACTTCGCATGTCGACACCTCGTAGGGGGCAAGGGGGCGGCCAGCCTCACACTGGCCGTCCCCTTGTCGGGTTAGCGCGGCCCGGTCGTTGCGCTGGAGGCGCCGTAGATGTCGGCGCTAGAGCCGTCCCTCGTGGTTTCGCCATAGGCGTCCACCGTTGTTGCGCTGGCGGCGTCGGGTCCCGTGGCCGACCCGCCGGACCTGACGGCGGCCCTCGAGGCGGTGCGATCAGTGTAGACCGCGCCCGAGCCGTAGGTCGAAGTCGCCGGCGCGGTCGAGACTGGACGGTCGGGGTGACCGCGCCTGCGGCCGGCGCGGTCACTGGCGTCGGCCCCGGTAGCTCCGCGAGCCACCGCGCCCTCTGGGCTCACAGCCGCAGCGCCGTGGCCATAGGCCCCTGACGATTGCGCGACGCTGGCGGTGGCTCCACCCAAGAGCAGGGCGGCCGCCAGGGCGGGGATGATAACAATCGGCTTCATGGTGTTGTCCTCAAGCTCGGCCGCGAACGGCATTGTTGTCGTCCCTCTAGGCAGCAAGAACCAACTTCATGAGTATTAGTTCATATTTTTATTTGTTTTAGCTTAAGCTTTCGGTTCATGTCTGGTTCATGATCAGTATATTTATTGGCATAGGTTGCGGACGTTCGCTTAAGTTTCTGAAAGCTTTGCTTTATTTTCTGAATGAGCCTGCAGATGTGACGAGGGGGCTGATCCCGAAATGGGAGCGTCAGAAATTCGGGCAGCCAGGGCGCCCGAATGAGCGTGGCGCCATTCCCGTGCGGTCAGTTGCCTATGGCGCGCTCACGACCGCTGGAGACGCTTCCTACGAGCCGCCGCCGCCCACCGAGCGCGGGCTTCCGTGACTTTGCGCGTGAAGCTCGGGCCGTACAGCCGATAGCACGAGAGGACGACCTCGACGTTCTTCGGGAGCTTCGCTGCAATACCCTCAAGCCCCGGCGTCACATCTGTGCGCTCAATCAGGCGGCCCGCATCTGAATCACACCGCAACGGGAGCTCGTCCAGGCGCGACAGGTGGGGACAAAGTGATCTCGCCTGCTTGGCGCAGGCGCCGTGCATAGGCGGAACATTGCACCCGTACTGTTGGGCTCCGCCATCCATCGAGACCAGACCGCCTGACGCCGTGGGGAAGATGAATCGGTCGTTTGGCTGGGTCGGCTCCCCGCAGACATGGCAAAGGAAGTCCGCCATTCCACGGCGCTGCCGCGTCACGTGAATGGAGGCGAAGATCGGCTCTCCATCACCGCGCGCCTGTTTTTGGTCGAGTTCGATCTTCCCCGGGAAGTCGCGCGACGGCTGCAGCCGAAAAGCCTGCTCTCCCGTCCAGGCGACCGACCACGGTGCGTCTTCTGGTTTGCGGACCACAGGGCCTCCTTGGGGGAAGCTAGAGCAAGTCGCGGCCGCCCACGAGCCCCTGGCGTGGTGATCGCTCACGAGGCGGTTCGCTGCGTTCTCGAGGGCGCTGCTCAGTTCTGAGGCAGGCCGCCGAAAAGTGGGTATGCGTGCCGCCAGGTGTTTGACAGTTCGACCCCGGCTTCGGCAGAGCTAGGTCGCTGACACGGGAGAGCCTGGCGAAAGCCAGCGCCGAAGGAGCAACCGCCCCGGAATCTCTCAGGCAAAAGGACCGTTCAGCAACGGACTTCTGGAAAGAGGCGCAACTGCGCCCGCCGACGGGATAACGATCTCAGGCAAGGCAGACAGAAGGGGCGCAACCAGCCGGTCCACCGGCTCGCGAAGGTTTGCGCATGCTCTTGTCTACGCCCGTCTCCAGCCCCGCTTTCAGCGTCACCGACCTCTTTACGATCGGGGTGGGGCCATCGAGCTCCCACACGGTCGGTCCAATGCGCGCAGCCAAGCGCTTCGCCGGACTGGTCCAGTTCGAGGGCGCGCCGATCAGCATCTCGTGTGAGCTGTTCGGCTCGCTCGCCTTGACGGGCGCAGGCCACGCCACCGACGTGGCGATTGTCCTGGGCCTGGCGGGCTGGGCGCCTGAAGCCGTGGACCCTGCCGCCATTCCAGCCATCGTCGGCGAAGTCACCGCCAGCCGCGCCCTGCGCCTGGACGGCGAGACCCTGGTCCCGTTCGATCCCGCGACCGACATCGTGTTCCGCAGGGGCGAATTCCTGCCCGGTCACCCCAACGCCTTGCGCTTCGAGGGCCGCTTCGGCGGTGGGCGATCGGTGTCTCGAACCTACTTCTCGACCGGCGGCGGAGCGATCACCGAGGAGGGCCAGGCGCCGGTCCGCGCCAATCGCGTCCTGCCCTACCCGTTCAGCTCGGGCGCCGATTTGCTCGAGCTTGGCGAACGCACCGGCCTATCAATCGCCCAGATAGTGATGGCCAACGAGCAAGCCTGGCGCCGACCGCGCGACACCGAGGCGTTCCTGGAATCCGTTCGGGAGGCCATGCTCGCCGTCATCGACCGCGGCTGTCGCCAGGAAGGCGTCTTGCCCGGCGGCCTGCAGGTGCAGCGGCGAGCCAAGCAGCTTCATGAAAAACTCGCTGCGAGGGGCTCCATTGAAAGCCCGTCGGCGATCTTCGAATGGCTCAGCCTCTACGCCTTGGCCGTGAACGAGGAGAACGCAGCCGGCGGCCGGGTCGTCACCGCCCCGACGAACGGCGCGGCTGGCGTGCTGCCGGCAGTTTTGAAGTACTACGAGACCTTCACGCCCAGCCCCACGCGCGAGGGTTCGATGGCCCTGTTGCTGACCGCGTCGGCCATCGGGTTCCTGTACAAGACCCGCGCGTCGATTTCGGCCGCCGAAATGGGCTGCCAGGGCGAGATTGGCGTCGCCTGCTCCATGGCCGCGGCCGGGCTCACCGCAGCCCTCGGGGGCTCCAATGGCCAGATCGAGAACGCCGCCGAGATCGGCATGGAACACAATCTTGGCCTCACCTGCGATCCGATCGGCGGCTTGGTCCAGATCCCCTGCATCGAGCGCAACACCATGGGCGCGGTAAAGGCCGTCAATGCCGCCTATCTGGCCTTGCAGGGAGATGGCCGGCACGTGGTCTCTCTGGACGCGGTGATCGAGACCATGCGCCAGACCGGCCACGACATGGGCTCCAAATACAAGGAAACCAGCCTGGGCGGGCTGGCCGTCAACGTCGTCGAATGTTGAGCCCGCCCTTGGCCCGCCCCGCAACTAGGTTGCGAGGCGGGCCGTCGGGGGGAAGTGGTCAGTATTCCAGCCGGATGCCGACCCGGAAGGTTCGGCCATTGGTGTCGTAGAGACTGCGGTTGGTCTGCGGGTAGCCGGGGGTGTTCTCCGCTCCGAGACTGGCCGGATTGCCCACCAGGACCGGGTCGGTGTTGAACAGGTTCTTGATCGAGATGAACGCCTCGCCGCTCACGCTGGACACCTCGAAGTCGTAGGTGGCCGAGACGTCCCAGTAGAGCGTGCCTTCGACGCTGTTGTCGTTGATCGTGTAGTAGGGCGCGACGCTGGCCGGGCAGCTCGAGAGGCACTCGGTATAGGCGTTGCTGACCTTACCTTCGCTGATCCCGCGGCCCGTGACGTTGAACGACCAGGGCTCCAGGTCGTAGTTGGCCGACAGGCGGTAGATCCAGTCGGGTGTAGCGCCCGTGTTCGCGCCCGCCAGGTCGATGGCCGTCACACCGTCGTCGGTCACGTTCTCGATGTAGTGGGTAAACATGGCCCGCAGCGCGAGGTCCCCGGCGCCCCAGGAGACCAGGTCAGCGAGGCTGGTGCGGTAGGAGGCCTCGATGTCGAGCCCCTTGGCCGTCATGCTGTTCAGGTTGTCGTAGTAGAGGTTGATCGTCTGCAGCACGCCGGCGCCGTTGAACACCAGCTGGTCGCAGTAGGACGCGACCTTCTGGATGTAGCAGTAGTCGGCGACCTGCTGGGCGGTGACGAAGCTGATCACGCCGTCAACCTTGATGTCGTAGTAGTCGATCGAGGCCTGCAGGCCGGGAATCCAGTGCGGCGAGACGACCATGCCCACGCCGTAGCCGTCGGCCACTTCGGGCTGGGCGTCCGGATTGCCCTGCAGGTTCTGAACGAACGGAACCGAGACACCGTTGATGTTCACCGAGTTGGAGCGCGCGGTGCCGGCGTCGTAGAGCTCGCTCATGTTCGCGGCGCGGATGTCCCGTGACGCTGAAACCCGGAAGTGGATGTCCTCGATGGGCGCGTAGGTCAGGCCCGCCTTCCAAGTCTGCACCGTCCCGGAGGTCGAGTAGTCGGTAATCCGGAACGCGCCGTTGAAGTCCATGCCCTCGAACAGCGGCACGACGGTTTCGACATAGGCTTCCTTGACGTCGTACTTGCCGCTAGTGACGCGGAAGTTGCCGTACTTCCAGCCCGACATGTACTGGGCTTCGACGAAGCCGCCCATTTCCTCGCGGCGGAACTCGGCGCCGGTCGCGAACGAGATCGGTCCGGCCCATCCCTCGATGCTGTTGGTCGTCAGGTTGAAGGCCGCGACGTCCTGCGTGAACTCCTGGTCCCGATAGGGCGTGCCAAGCACATAGTTCAGCGCTTCTTGGCTGGCGACGCCCGCGCCGAAGCGGTTGAGCGGCACGCAGCCGTTGGTCGGGCTGGTCAGGGTCGATCGGCAGACGATCTGGCCGTTCGACGGATTGACCACCGCGTCGGTGGCCAGCGCCAGGCGGGCGTTGTTCCAGGTCGGGGTCAATTGCTCGTGGGTCGTCGTCTTGCCGTGTTGGTAGTAGGCGTCCCAATCGACATCGAGGCCGAAGGCGGAGAAGTCGCCGTTCGCGCCGACCACGTAACGCTCGGTCTCGCGCGACATCTGGCTGCCGGACGCGGGCATGTCGACGTTGCTGGTGCCCATCTGGAACGAGGTGAGGCCCAGCGTGGTCATCTGCGCCCGCACCGAGGCCGGCAGGAAGGCGTTGTCCCGCTGGATCACGATCCCGGTCTGGGTCGGCTTGATGTAGTAGCTGAGGCCTTCGTACTTGGCGTAGGACGCCTGGCCGAAGACTTCGATATTCGGCGCGACCTCGTAGCTGACGCGGCCGAAGTAGCTACTGCGATCCTCCTCGGGGATCAGGGTGTTGGACCCCAGCATGTCGGAGATCGAGTACTTCCAGTCGCCGCCGATCATCCATTGGCCGGTGGTCGCGCCGAAGGCCAGTTGGTTGACGCTGCTATTGACCCCGAAATAGGTGCCGCGCAGCGCCGTGTTGGTGATCAGACCGCCGGGCGTATAGGCGCTGATGCCGACGTTCTTCGACGTGATGTAGTACGGGGCGCCCGCCGACAGGTCGGTGTTGCGCACCGCGAAGAAGCCGCTCTTGTTCCAGTCGCGGTCGATGGTTTGGACGCCGCTCTGGCCTGCCCACTCGGCGCTGAACAGGGCATGACCCTTGCCCTCGTCGAACGGCGCGCCGGCCGTGATGTTGTACTTCCAGTTCTCGCCGTCGCCATAGGTGGTCTCGCCGTATTCCAGCGACGACTTGAGGCCCGTGTAGTCCTTGTCCAGGATGAAGTTGACGACGCCGCCGACGGCGTCGGAGCCATAGGCGGACGAGGCGCCCCCGGTCACGACTTCGACCCGCTCGATCAGCGACTGCGGGAAGGTGTTGGTGTCGACCTGGCCGGTCGCGGCGGACACGACGGAGCGTTGACCGTCGAACAAGACCAGCGTCCGACCGGTGCCAAGCGCGCGAAGATTGAGCGCGCTGATCCCCGCGGCGCCGTTGCTGAGCGATCCCGACGAGTTGGCCGCGGTGATCGAACCGGCCACCGACGGAAGGGTGTTCACGAAATCGGCGATGTTCGCCGGCGCCGAGGCGGCGATCTCCTGCGCGCCGAGGACGTTGACCGGGGTCGGGGCGTCAAAGCCGTCGCGAGCGATGCGCGAGCCCGTGACCACCACCTCTTCGATGTCAGCGCCTGCGGCGGCTTCGTCGGCCAACGCGCCCTGGGCGAAGCTCAGTAGAGCCGCGGCGCTCACCGTGGCCAACGCATATCGCCGAGCAGTTGCCGTCAGTCGGACGTTTCTTGAGAATTTCATCGCCACCCTCGAATGGATTTTATTTCGTAAAATTCGATACTTAGAAGACTCTCAACCTCAACTCTGGATCGCATCGACCAGGCAACGCGGCTCCACTTCCGCCAGACACGAGCTGGCGGATCGCTTGATTTTCCGGACTGGTTCTTCCCCACCCCTAGGGTTTCAGCCGCTGGGAACGCTCGCCCATGGCGACTGCAGCCTTGCTGTATTCACCCCTGCTTTCTTGATCCCCAGCGCCCCCTCACAGAACCGCGCAACAACCGCGGCGCACGAGCTGCGCTTTAGGTCGGCAACACCCTCTCCCAAGGCTTGCCGTTCCCTTGCTCGTCTTAGGAACTAGATTATCTTGAGATCGGAGATCGACCTGCGAAAGGTGGATTATCCACGCGCAAAATGTGTTTCTGCCGCCGATTTATGCACGGAGTTGCAGTCGCAATGTCGAAATCCGAACACCTTGACCTTGATGACGTGGATTATCGGATTTTGAAGGAGCTCTGCGACGACGGCAGGGCCTCCGACGTCTCACTCGGCGAGCAGATCAACCTCTCCAGCACCGCGGTGGCGCGACGGCGGAAGAACCTAGAAGAGCGCCAGGCGGTGCTCAGTTATTCGGCGAATTTGAACATGCCGCTGCTCGGCTACAGCGTGGTCGTCTTCGTCGCCATCGAGCTGAGCTCCCAGGCCGAAAAGGCGCTCAACGAGTTCGAGCGCGAAGTGGTGAAATGCCCCTCCGTTTCCTACTGCGGCTTCGTTTCCGGGGACACCGACTTCCTGATCATGCTGAACGTGGCGTCGTTCGAGGACTATGACCGGGTCTATCGCCAGGAGCTTTCGACCCTGCCGCACGTGGCCAAGATCCGGTCGAGCTTCGTGATGCGAGAGGTGGCCCGTCGCGGCACGCCGCCCATCGTCTTCAAGGACAAGGTCTAGACAGCATTCAGGGGAGGCGCGGGACGCCTCCCCTGAACTTCGGATCCGAACTCGACGGGACGCCTTCGCCGCCTATTTCGCTGCAGCGGCAGCCGGGTACTTGATGCCCAGCTGATCCAGATAAGTCTTATATTTCTTGGGGTTGTAGTAGAACGGCTCCATCTTCGGCCGCAGCTGGTTCATGATTTCGGTGTTCAGGTGGATCGCCGGCATGTCGGTGGCGGCCAGGACCGGATCGTACTTCTGATCCTTCAGCTGCACGTTGTTGAAGTAGTCCTTCGCATCAGTGACCAGCTTCGGCGTGGTCATCACGTCGAGGATGGTCAGGGCGACGGCCTTGGAGCCGACCTCCACGCCCTTGTGCGCAATCGGCGTCGCCATCGCCATGGCCGAGGTCACGTTGTGGCCGATGGCGTTGGGGATGTTGGACGGATAGCGGATGGTGATGGTCGGCACCGTCCACATGATGTCGCCGATGTCGTCGGACCCGCCGCCCATCGAAGGACCGCGGCTTTCCGGCGTGGTCAGCGGCGAGATCTCGGTCGCCAGGGGCTCAAGCTTGAAGCCTTGCGTGGTCTGGACCGCCTTGGCGAAGGCCTGGTCGTCGGCCGACCACTTCGGCATGCCGACCTTCTTGATATTGGCGTAGGCGGCTTCGGCCAGCGGCTTGTTGCCGAAGTTCGGCGCGGCATAGCCGAGGATCTTGTGCTCGACGGTCGTACCCGTGCCCATGGCCGCCGCCTCGGAGATGGTGTTCCCCAGCTCGTACAGCTCGCGGATCGACTGGAACGAATTCTCGCGGAAATAGTACCAGACCGAGGCCACGCCGGGGACGATGTTGGGCTGGCCGCCGCCGTTGGTGATCACGTAGTGCGAGCGCTGGGTCAACGGCAGGTGCTCACGGCGCATGTTCCACGCGGTGTCCATCAGCTCGACGCCGTCCAGGGCGCTGCGGCCCGACCAGGGCTGGCCCGCGGCGTGGGCGGTCTTGCCATGGAAGGTGTACTCGACCGAGACCATGCCGTTGTTGCCGGCCGGCCCCCACTGCGTGGAGAAATCGCGGCTGACGTGGGTGAAGACCGAGACGTCGACGTCCTTGAACAGCCCCGCGCGCACATAGAAGGCCTTAGTGGCGAGCAACTCTTCGGCGACGCCCGGCCAGATCATCAGCTGGCCTGGAATCTTGTTCTTCTCCATCACGTCCTTGGCCGCGAGCGCGGCCACGACGATCAGCGGCATGCCGGAGTTATGCCCCTCGCCGTGCCCGGGCGCGCCCGGGACCATCGGCTTGATGCTCGGATCGCCGGGGTACTGCGAGAGACCCAGCAGACCGTCGATGTCGCTGCCCAGCGCAATCTTCGGGCCGCCCGTCCCCCAGGTCGCCGTCCAAGCAGTCGGGATGCCGGCGACGCCGCGGGTGATCTTGAAGCCGTTCTTCTCGAGAATGCCGGTGATGTACTCCGAGGTCTTCACCTCCTGGAAGCCCGGCTCGGCAAAGCTGAACACCGAGTCCACCATCTCCTGGCTCAGCTTGGCGCGCGCCTCTACGCCCGCCAGCGCGGCGGCCTCCATCTCAGGTGTCGGCTCCGCATAGGCCGGAACCGCCGGCAACGCGATCGCGCTCGCCAGCATCATCGCCATCAGCGACTTCGCGGTCTTCTTCATCTTACGCCCCCACAGGTTATTGAAACTCGCCACTTGACGCTGCTTTCCGTCTCAACACCCAAAATTTGTAATGAAAAGCTGCGCTAATAGATCAAGAACAGCACGATAATTGTCCCGCGCAAACGCATATGCGCGAGAAAATCAAGCCGCTCAGAAAATGATCGATCCGGTGGCGATTTCGGCGGCGGCTTGGGGGCGTGCTGCCGCTTTGGTAGTCGCATCGGCTGGCGCGCACGGCAAAATAGCGCCGGAGGGCCACAGGTCTTCGCAGATGTCGCCGCCCCGCCGCGAAGCTCAGGCCGCCTGCAGCCGCTGAGGGTTCCACCTGAGAGACAGGCCCTCCCCTGCGTTCCATTTTTCGTCGTCTCCCCAAGCTTGAACTTGAGGGACGCCGGTTGGTTTGGAGAGGCTCGCAGCTGCCATGTTCAGCCTTTGGAAGGTCCTCCTGGCAGCCTGCGTAGCCCTGGCCCCGACGGCCGCCATGGCGGGCGACGTGCTGTTCCGAAACGTCAGGGTTTTCGACGGTAGGTCGACCAGTCTCTCCGCGCCGACCTCCGTGCTCGTCAGGGGAAACACGATCGCCGGCGTCGGCGCCGACGCCGAGGCGCCGGGCGCTCAGGTCATCGACGGGCAGGGCAGAACCCTCATGCCCGGCCTCATTGACGCCCACTGGCACACGATGCTCATCCGCGCGACGCCCGAACAATTGATGTTCGGCGACATCGGCTTCAACAATATCCAGGCCAGCGCCGAAGCGACGGCGACGCTGATGCGCGGGTTCACCACCGTTCGGGACGTCGGCGGCCCCAGCTTTGGCCTCAAGCAGGCGATCGACGCCGGCGTCGTCCCCGGCCCGCGGATCTGGCCGTCAGGGGCGATGATCACTGTGACCAGCGGACACGGCGACTTCCGCCCCCTGTCCGAGATCCCCCGCGACGGATCCCAACCGCTGTCGCGGATCGAGGAGCTGGGCGGGGCGATGATCGTCGACAGTCCGGACCTGATGCGCCAGCGCGTGCGCGAACAACTGATGCGCGGCGCCAGCCAGATCAAGCTGACCGCTGGCGGCGGCGTCGCCTCGCCCCACAGTCCGCTCGACGTCTCCACCTTTACCCCCGAGGAAATCCAGGCCGCGGTCGACGCCGCCGGAAACTGGGGCACCTACGTCATGGTCCACGCCTACACCCCGGCGGCGGTCCGCCGCGCGGTCGACTCCGGCGTCAAGGTCATCGAACACGCCCACCTGGTCGACGACGCCACCGTCAAGTACATGGCCGAGAAGGGCGTCTGGCTTTCGACCCAGCCGATCCTGCAAGAGTACTTCGGCGGGGTGTTTCCTCCCGGCACCGACCAGTACGACAAGATGCAGGAAGTGATCACCGGCACCGACCGCATCTATGCGCTCGCCAAGAAGTACAAGCTGAAGGTCGCCTTCGGCACCGACGTGCTGTTTTCGGAGGCCTTGGCGCGCCGCCAGGGCGAGATGCTGACCGGGCTTACGCGCTGGTACACGCCGGCCGAAGTCCTTCAGCGGGCCACCTCGGTCAATGCCGAACTGCTGTCGCTCTCTGGCCTGCGCTCCCCGTACAAGGGAAGGCTTGGCGTGGTCGAGCAGGGCGCGCTGGCCGATCTGATCCTGGTCGACGGCGATCCGATCGCCAACATCAAGCTGATCGCCGACCCGGGGCGGAATTTGGTCGTCATCATGAAGAACGGCGAGATCTACAAGAACAAGCTGGCCCACTGATTTCATTCCCCAGCTCGGTTCCACCGACCGCGGGCGCCAAGTCGGGGATTGACCCCGCCCCCGCGCGCGGCTTGGTGGCCCTATGCGATTGGGCGCGATGATCCTCAGCGGCGGAGCCTCCAGCCGCATGGGCGCAGACAAAGGAGCCATGGAGTGGCTCGGCCGCCGGGCGGTGGACCGGGTCGCCGACATCGCGCGGGTGCTCGGCGCCGAGGCGGTGATCACCGTGGGCGCTCAGGACTACGGGCTGGACTGGATCGCCGACCAACCGCCGCTGGGCGGCCCCGTTGGCGGGGTGCTGGCGGGCGCCACGGCGCTGAACGCCGTCGGCTGCGAGCACATCCTGGTCCTGGCCGTCGATGCTCCGACCTTGCGGGTCGAGGATGTCGCGCCGTTGCTGGCCTCGGACGCCCCGGCTGCGGCCTATGAGGGCCTGCACCTGCCATTCATGATGCGACTTGAGGCCCTGGCGCCTGACGCCGAGGCCGACTGGCCGCTGGGCCGGCTGCTCGAACGGGCCGGAGCCGCTCGCCTGTCCTGCCCGCCGAAGGCCGCAGCCCGCCTGCGCGGGGCCAATACGCCGGAGGAACGACAGGCCCTGCTGGCCGAGCTCGCCGCCCACGAAGGCGCCCAAGATAGCGGCGTCGAGTGAGCAGGAATTGGGCGTCGCCGTCCTCGGCCGGGTCAATCGGCCCATGGACCCTGCCCCGGTTGCCCGGGCGCCCTTAGTCCCTCGCCATGCGCGTCCTCGTCATCGATCCCGATTCAGCCCGGGCGGCCCTCGTCGCCGACGGGTTGGCGGGCGTCGATCCGCTGGAGGTGCGCCATTCGGCGATCTACGACGAGGCCGAGGCCATCGCCTTCGCCCCCGATGTGGTCGTGGTCGCCGCCGAGAGCCCCGACCGCGACGTGATCGACAGCCTGCGCGAGGCCAGCCTGACCAATCCCCGCCCGGTGGTGATGTTTGTCGATCGCTCGGAGCCGGGCCTCGCCGAGGAGGCGGTTCGGGCCGGGGTGGCGGCCTATGTCGTCGATGGCCTGGCGCCCGGCCGGGTCCGCGACGTCCTCGAAGTGGCGATGAGCCGGTTCCAGGTCATGAACCAATTGCGCCGCGACCTCGACAAGGCCAAGGCGGACCTTGCCTCGCGCAAAACCATCGAACGCGCCAAGGCCCTGCTGATGAAGGAGCGGGGACTGGAAGAGGAGGAGGCCTACAAGCTGCTGCGCAAACTCTCCATGGACACCGGCCGCCCGCTGGGCGCGGTGGCCGCCGACCTCCTGGCCTTCGCAGGCGTGCTGAGAGGGGGCGGATCGTGAGCCAGCGCCTGAAACTAGGCTTCGTGCCGCTGAGCGACGCCGCCGGCCTGATCGTCGCCCACGCGCTGGGTTTCTTCGCGGCCGAAGGGTTGGACGTCGAGCTTTCGCGCGAAGCGTCATGGGCGACCATCCGCGACAAAGTGGCCTTCGGGGCGCTGGACGGGGCGCACATGCTGGCGCCGATGGTGCTGGCCCAGACGCTCGGGGTGGGCAGCGAGCGGACCGAGATGGTCGCGCCCGTCGCCCTGGCCAGCGACGCCTCGGCGGTCACGGTGTCCCGCCGGCTTGGCCTGGGGGCGGATCCATCCGCTCAGGGCCTGGCCGGCCTGGTGGCGCAACGCCGCGAGATGGACGCCAGCCCGCTGACCTTCAGCGTCGTCTACCCGTTCTCCACCCACAACTACCTGCTGCGCCTCTGGATGGCTCAGGCAGGGATCGATCCGGATCGCGACGTTCGCCTGACCATCGCGCCGCCGCCGCGCATGGCCGATCTGCTGGCGGGCGGGGTCATCGAAGGATTCTGCGCCGGCGAGCCATGGAACGCGGTGGCGGTGGAGGCCGGCGTCGGGGTCATCGCCGCCCGAGCCGCCGAAATCCACGCCGGCGCGCCGGACAAGGTGTTTGCGACCACCAGGGCCTGGGCGCAGGCCCATCCTGAAACCTTGCAGGCGATCATCCGCGCCCTGCTCCAGGGCCTGGCCTGGGCCGACGCGCCGGAGAACCGCCGATCGCTGGCTCTCCTGCTGGCCCGCCCCGAGTACCTGGACGTCTCGCCGGACGCCGTCGCCGCCGGCGTGCGCCACGCGGTCTTCCACCGTGACGGCGCCAGCCGGCCCGACCCGGCCAAGGCCGAATGGCTGCTGGAGCAAATGCGCCGCTGGGGCCAGGTGGGGTCGGACATCGCCGCCGCGCAGGGCGTCTATCGCCCAGATCTCTACGACGCCGCCGCCTCCGCCGCCTGAAAATCGATCAGCACATTTTGACGGCGCCTCGTTTTTGCGCTGCAGCATAAATCTGCTCCAGCCACGCTTGGCCAAGGGATGACGCCGGCCGGAGGCGGTGTTCCCCTCCTGCTCAGGCCCAGGACAACGGCGTTCGCGGCTCCTTGGAAATGGCTCGATGCAGAGCCCTTCCCGCCTACGGCGACGCCGCCGCTTCCGTCCATTCCTGCACGGGGCCTGAGCCATGCTGAATCGCGCGTTCCTGAAAGCCGGCCACACGCCGACTCTGCTTTCCGCCTTTCTCTATTTCGACCTCAGCTTCATGGTCTGGGTGATCCTCGGCCCGTTGGGCGTCGCGATCGCCAAGGACTTCCACCTGGATCCGGCCCAGAAGGGCATGATGGTCGCCGTGCCGGTGCTGTCGGGTGCGCTGCTGCGACTGGTGGCGGGGGTGCTGGTCGACCACATCGGGCCCAAGAAGACCGGGATCATCGCCCAGCTCACCGTGCTCGCCGGCCTAGCCGCCGCCTGGATGCTGGGGGTCGACAGCTATCATCAGGTGCTGGCCCTCGGAATTCTGCTCGGCGTCGCCGGCGCTTCGTTCGCCATCGCCCTGCCGCTCGCCTCGCGGTGGTACCCCCCCGAGCACCAAGGCCTGGCCCTCGGCATCGCCGGGGCCGGCAACTCCGGCACGGCGCTGGCCGCCCTGTTCGCCCCGGGCCTCGCCCAGACCTTCGGCTGGAGCAACGTGATCGGCTTGGCGTGCCTGCCGCTGGCGCTCGCCTTCGTGGTCTTCCTGATCTTCGCCAAGGACGCCCCGGGTCGCCCCGCGCCCAAGGCGCTGCGCGAGTATCTCGACGTACTGAAGGAGCCTGACGCCTGGTGGCTGATGCTGCTCTACAGCGTCACCTTCGGCGGCTTCGTCGGCCTCTCCTCCTCGCTGACCATCTACTTCAACGCCGAGTACGGCCTGACGCCGGTCACCGCCGGGTTCTTCACCGCCGCCTGCGTGTTCGCCGGCTCCTTCATCCGGCCGGTAGGCGGCGCCCTTGCCGACCGGCACGGCGGCATTCGCACCCTGACCGTGGTCTACGCCATGGCCGCGGTCGGCCTGGCCCTGGCCAGCTTCCATGCGCCCAGCGTCTGGGTCGCCCTGGCGGTCTTCCTGTTCACCATGCTCGCCCTCGGCGCCGGCAACGGCGCGGTGTTCCAGCTGGCCCCGCAGCGCTTCGGCAAGGAGATCGGCGTGGTCACGGGCCTGGTCGGCATGACCGGCGGCGTCGGCGGCTTCTACCTCGCCGCCAGCCTCGGCTGGGCCAAGCAGGCCACCGGCTCCTACCAGATCGGCCTGCTGGCCTTCGCCGGTCTCGCCCTGATCGCCCTCAGCTGCCTGACCGGCGTCAAGGGACGCTGGCGCCGGACCTGGACGGCCGAAACCGCCGGCTCGGCCTCGCGCGTCTGATCCTCGGAGAGTTCTTCATGACCAAAGCCACCAAGGATCCCAAGGAACGCCTGGTCGTCGTCGGCAACGGCATGGCCGGCTGCCGGGCGGTGCAGGAGATCCTCAAGCGCGATCCCGACCGCTACGAGATCACCATCTTCGGCGCTGAGCCGCGGGTGAACTACGACCGCATCATGCTCTCGCCGGTGCTGGCCGGGGAGAAGGCCTTCGCCGACATCGTCATCAACGACGAGGCCTGGTACCGCGACAACGCCATCACCCTGCACGCCGGCCGCGCGGTCCAGGCCATCGACCGCGAGGCCCGCCTGGTCCGCGCCGAAGGCGGGCTGGAAGTCCCCTACGACCGGATGATCCTGGCCACCGGCTCGGACCCGATCCGGCTGCCGCTGCCCGGCGGCGACCTGAAGGGCGTGGTCACCTTCCGCGACCTCGACGATGTCGAGGCGATGATCGCCGCCTCCGCCCAGCCGGGCGCGCGGGCCGTGGTGATCGGCGGCGGCCTGCTCGGGATCGAGGCCGCCTACGGCCTGGTCCGCCGCGGCATGGCGGCCACCGTGGTTCACCTGGTCGACGTGCTGATGGAGCGCCAACTCGACGCCTCGGCCGGGTTCCTGCTGGCCAGCGCCCTGGCCGACAAGGGCGTTCAGACCGAGCTCGGCGCGGTCTCCGAGGAGATCGTCGGTCAGGACGGCAAGGTCGCCGGCCTGAAGCTCAAGGACGGCCGCACCCTGCCCTGCGACCTGCTGGTCATGGCTGTCGGCATCCGCCCGAACGGATCGCTGGCCAAGGCCGCCGGCCTGGAAGTCGGCCGCGGCGTGGTGGTCGACGACGCCATGCGGACCTCCGACACCCGGATTTCGGCCGTGGGCGAGTGCGTCGAGCACCGCGGCCAATGCTACGGCCTGGTCGCCCCCATCTGGGAGATGTGCAAGGCGCTGGGCGCCGACATGACCGGCGGCGACGCCGCCTACGAAGGCTCGGTGCTCTCCACCCGGCTGAAGGTTTCGGGCGTCGACGTGTTCTCGGCCGGCAAGTTCTCCGGCGGCGAGGGCTGCGAGGACATCGTGTTCCGCGACGCCGGCCGCGGGGTCTACAAGCGCGTTGTGCTTGAGGACGGCAAGGTCGCCGGCGCAGTGCTGTTCGGCGACGCCGCCGACGGCGCCTGGTACTTCGACCTCATGCGGCAGAACGCCGAGGTCGCCGATATCCGCGAGACGCTGATCTTTGGCCAGACCGCGACGGAGGGCCTTCGAGGCCTGGACCCTAGCGCGGCCGTTGCGGCCCTCGGCGACGACGCCGAGGTGTGCGGCTGCAACGGCGTGTGCAAGGGCGAGATCACCGGGGCCATCGCCGAGCAGGGCCTGTCCTCGCTCGACGAGGTGCGCGCCGTCACCAAGGCCTCGGCATCGTGCGGTTCCTGCACGCCGCTGGTCGAAAAGCTGCTGATGCTGACGCTCGGCGATGGCTTCAAGGCCCAGACCGGTCCCAAGCCGGTGTGCGGCTGCACCCGCCACGGCCACGACGAGACCCGCCGCCAGATCGTTGCTAACTCATTGAAATCCATGCCGGCCGTGATGCAGGCCCTGGAGTGGACCACCCCCGACGGCTGCGCCTCCTGCCGCCCGGCGCTGAACTACTACCTGCTCTGCGCCTGGCCGGGCGACTACAGCGACGACAAGCAGTCCCGCTTCATCAACGAACGCGTCCACGCCAACATCCAGAAGGACGGCACCTACTCCGTCGTGCCGCGGATGTGGGGCGGCATGACTTCGTCCGACGAACTGCGGGCTATCGCCGATGTGGTCGACAAGTTCGCCATCCCCACGGTGAAGGTAACAGGCGGCCAGCGCATCGACCTGCTGGGCGTCAAGAAGGACGACCTGCCGGCGGTCTGGGCCGATCTCAACGCCGCGGGCATGGTCTCCGGCCACGCCTACGCCAAGGGCCTGCGCACGGTGAAGACCTGCGTCGGCTCCGATTGGTGCCGGTTCGGGACCCAGGACTCCACGGGACTCGGCATGCGGCTTGAGAAGTTCATGTGGGGCTCCTGGACCCCGGCCAAGGTCAAGCTGGCGGTCTCCGGCTGCCCACGTAACTGCGCCGAGGCCACATGCAAGGACATCGGCGTGATCTGCGTCGACAGCGGCTACGAGATCCACGTCGGCGGCGCGGCCGGCCTGCACATCCAAGGCACCGAGCTGCTGACCAAGGTCGCCACCGAGGAGGAGGCCATGTGGGTGATCTGTGCGGTCACCCAGGCCTATCGCGAGCAGGGCTGGTACCTCGAGCGGATCTACAAGTGGATGGCCCGCGTCGGCCTCGACAGCATCAAGGCCCAGGTCGAGGACCCCGAGAACCGCAAGGCCCTATACGACCGCTTCGCCTACTCGCAGCGCTTCTTCCGCATCGACCCCTGGGCCGAACGGGTCGCCGGCCGTCACACCGACGAGTTCAACCCGCTCAGCCGCCGCATGGAGTTCGCCCACGCATGAACGCTCTCGTGAAAGACCCCATCGCCTGGACCGATGTGGGCGCGGTGACCGACATCCCGCTGCGCGGCGCGCGTCGGGTGCCGACCCCGGGCGGCGACGTGGCCATCTTCCGCACCGGCGACGGGAAGGTGTTCGCGCTGAAGGACGCCTGCCCCCACAAGGGCGGACCGCTCAGCCAAGGCATCGTCCACGGGCACGCCGTGACCTGCCCGCTGCACGCCTGGAACATCGACCTCTCGACCGGCCAACCGATGGGCGCTGACCACGGCAAGGGCTGCACGCCGGTCGTGCCGCTGGAGGTCCGGGACGGACGCCTGCTGCTGGGGCGGGTCTGACCGATGGGCGAGCGGCGCAGCACCTGCCCCTATTGCGGGGTCGGCTGCGGGGTCGCAGGCCGAGCGGACGGGCGCGAGCTGAGCCTCGTCGGCGACCAGGCCCATCCGGCCAACTTCGGGCGGCTGTGCTCGAAGGGCGGCGCGCTCGCCGCCACCGTCGGGCTCGAGGGGCGGCTACTGCATCCGATGATCCGCGAGCGCCGCGCCAGTTGGGACGAAGCTACCGCCCTGGTCGCCCGGCGGTTCTCCGAGACCATCGCGCGGCACGGCCCTGACTCTGTGGCCTTCTACGTTTCGGGCCAGCTGCTGACCGAAGACTATTACGCCGCCAACAAGCTGATGAAGGGCTTCATCGGCTCCGGGAACATCGACACCAACTCGCGGCTCTGCATGGCCTCGGCGGTGGTGGCCCACAAGCTCGCCTTCGGCGCCGATCTCGTGCCCGGCTGCTACGAGGACTTGGACCTCGCCGACCTGGTGGTGTTCGCCGGCCACAACGCCGCCTGGACCCATCCGGTGCTGTTCCGCCGCATGGAAGCCGCTCGCGCCCGCGGCCAGCGGCACGTGGTCATCGACCCCCGCCGCACCGACACCGCCGACGTCGCCGACCTGCACCTGGCCCTGGCTCCGCAGACCGACGTGCGGCTCTGGAACGGCCTGCTCGCCGATCTCCTGCGCCGCGGCGCTGTGGACCGCGGCTACATCGCCGCCCACGTCTCCGGCTTCGCCGAGGTCGAGGCCCAGCTCGCCCGTGACGATCAGTCTGTGATGGCCGTCGCCGCCGACTGCGGCCTGGCCGAGGCCGACCTGAAGACCTTCTACCGACTGTTCGCCGAGACGCCGAAGACCGTCAGTCTGTTCTCGATGGGCTCGAACCAGTCCGCCCAGGGCGTCACCAAGGGCCTGGCGATCATCAACGCGCACCTGGCCACCGGCCGGATCGGCAAGCCCGGCGCCTGCCCGTTCTCAATCACCGGCCAGCCCAACGCCATGGGCGGACGCGAGACCGGCGGGATGGCCACCACCCTGGCCGGCCACATGGAATTCGACCCGGAATCCCGGGCCCGCGTCGCCCGCTTCTGGGGCGCCCCGAACGTGCCCGAGAAGCCCGGCCTGAAGGCCGTGGAGATGTTCGAGGCGGTCGCCGCCGGCAAGATCAAGGCGATCTGGGTGATGGCCACCAATCCGGCCGTCTCCATGCCGGACGCCGGCAAGGTCCGCGACGCCCTGGCCGCCTGCCCATTCGTGGTGGTCTCGGACTGCATGGCCCAGACCGACACCATGGCCTTCGCCGACGTAAAGCTACCGGCCCTGGCCTGGGGCGAGAAGGACGGCACGGTCACCAATTCCGAACGGCGTATCTCGCGCCAACGTGCTCTGTTCGAGGCGCCCGGCGAGGCCCGGGCCGACTGGCGGATCATCGCCGACGTCGCCCAGACCATGGGCTTCGTCGACGCCTTCTCCTGGCGCTCGAACGCCCAGGTGTTCCGCGAGTGGGCGCGCCTGACCGCCTACGAGAACACCGGCCGACTGCTTGATCTCTCGGGCCTGCTCGGCCTGACCCCGGCCGACTATGACGCGCTTGAGCCCGTGCAGTGGCCGGTGACCGAGGCCGGCGGCACGGCGAGGCTGTTCGCTGACGGCCGCTTCCAGACGCCCGACGGCCGCGCTCAGATGCTCCCGACGCCCGCCGCCGGTCCGGCCGAGCCGACCGACGCGGCCTTCCCGCTGGCGCTCAACACCGGCCGCATCCGCGACCATTGGCACACCCTGACGCGCACCGGCCTGGCCCCCGACCTTTGGCGGCACACGCCCGAGCCGTTCGTCGAGGTGCATCCCGCCGACGCCGCCGTCGTCGGCGTCGTCGACGGCGGCCTGACCCGCGTGCAGACGCTCCAGGGCGAAGCGGTGGCCCTGGCCCGCGTCACCGACCGCCAGCGGCCGGGCAGCGTGTTCATGCCGATGCACTGGACCGAGGGCTACGCGCCCAGCGGCCGCGCCAATCCCCTGGTCGCCGCCCGCACTGATCCGCGCTCTGGCCAGCCGGAGTTCAAGCACACTCCGGCGCGCGTGCGGCCCTACCGCGAAACCTGGCGCGGCTTCTACCTCTCGCGGGAGGCCTGGACGCCGCCTTCCAAGCTGGACCTCGTCTGGCGGCGCATTCCGCATGCCGGCTGCCACCTCCACGAATTCGCCGGCCGCGGCGACGCCGAGGAGCGCGAGGCCCTGCGCAGGCTGTTGCTGCAAGGCGCGCCGAGTGACGTCCTGCGCTACGAGGATCCGGCGGCCGGATCGCTGCGCGAAGCCTTCCTTACCGGCGACCAACTGGACCGCGTCCTCTTCACCACCGCCAGCGGCGTGCTGCCGCCACGCGGCTGGCTAGCCGAGCTGTTCGGGGCCGAGCCTCTGAGCATGCAGGACCGCGCCGCCTTGCTGATCGGCCGCGCGCCGGGTCGCCCGACCGACACCTCACCGGTCATCTGCGCCTGTCGAAACGTTCGCGCCGCCGCCATCGGCAAGGCCATCGCGGCGGGATCGTCGGACCTGGACGCCGTCGCCGACGCCACGGGGGCCGGCGCCAATTGCGGCTCCTGCCGGCCGGAGATCGCCCGCCTGCTCGCCGCTGCCCCAAGACCGGAGATCGCCAATGCCGCATGACCAGGCGCTCGGGACCGTGAAGCTGGTGGGCGCAGGCCCCGGCTCCGCCGACCTGCTCACCCTGCGCGCCGCCCGCGCGATCGAGGGCGCTCAGGCGCTGCTTTACGACGCGCTGGTCTCGGCCGAGGTCGTGGCCCTGGCCCCGGCCGCCTGCCTCAAGATCCAGACCGGCAAACGCGCCGGACGCACCAGCATGAAGCAGGAGACCATCAACCGACTGATGCTGCGTCTGGCGCGCCGGGGCCTCGATGTCGTGCGCCTGAAGGGCGGCGACCCGTCCGTTTTCGGTCGGGTGGGCGAGGAGCGGGCCTTTCTCCACGCCCATGGCGTGAGCACCGAGGTGGTGCCCGGCGTGACCGCCGCCTGCGCCGCGGCCGCCCAGTTCGGCTTTCCGCTGACCCATCGCGGCGAGGCGCGGCGGGTGATCTTCGCCACCGCCACCACGCAGGACGGCGCCATGACCCGCTCCGGCTGGGCCGCCGCCGCCGATCCCGAAGTCACTCTGGCGCTCTATATGGGCCGCGATCAGTTGCCCGCCGTCGCCGCCCGCCTGATCGAGCAGGGACGTCGCCCAGACACGCCGGCGATCGCGGTCGAGAACGCCGGGCGGCCCGAGGCCCGCGCCCTGCCGGGCCAGCTCTGCGATCTGGGCGAGACCCTGGCCGCCGTGCACTGCGAGGGGCCGGTCGTCCTCATCGTCGGCGAGGTCGCCGCCCGCGCCGACGCCTTCGCCCAACTCCCCTCCTTCACCGACAGCGTGGCCCAGGCAGGCTCATGAACGACACCCATCTATTCGCCTTCGAGGACGACTTCGTGGCCAGCCTGCGCTGCATTCCCATGGCGGTGCGGCTGAAGCTGGATCGCAGCGAGATCAAGCTGACGCTGCGCCAGTGGAGCCGCTTCACGCTCGCAGACCGCAAGCTCCTGCTCGAGTCCCCCTGCCGCACGCCGCAGGAGATTGGCGACTATCGCGCCGACCTGATCCGCCTTGTCGCCGAACGCTCGGGGGAAGAGGCAAAGTCCCTGCCTGATCCGCCGGCTCCGCTCTGGGAAACCCTTGCCGAAGTGCCGGGAGCGGTCGTCGACTACGCCCGGTCGGTGGGAACGCCGGCGCCGCGCCGACGTGACTGGGCCGCCCTCTCTGACCTACAGCGCTTCGCCCTGCTCAAGCTGACGCGCGACAACCACGACAACGTCAACTTTCTCCCGGCGATGCGGGAGTTCGGCCTGATCGCCGACTGAGCCGGGCCGGCAAGCTGGGCCTTAATGGCTCTTGGCGTAGGTCGCGCTTAACGATTGTTCAGCATGGTGAGCGTTCGGTCGTGAGGACGCGATGACGCTGAACGAACTGCTGACACTGGCGGCGCTGGCCCTGGTGTTCGCCCCGCTCGAGCACCTGCGGCCAACGCGCCGCGCGCCGCGCTCCCTCGACCGGCTGCGCGTCGACGCCCTGCACGTCTTCGTCAGCGGCGCCTTGATCAAATTCGGCTCGACGGTGGTGCTCGTCGCCGTGGCGTTCGGCGCGACGATGCTGGTTCCCGACTCTCTGCGTGAGGCCGTGCGAAGCCAGCCTGAATGGCTGCAGTTCATCGAGGTGCTTCTGATCTCGGACCTGGGCTTCTACCTCGCCCACCGCCTGTTCCACACCTTCCCCGCCCTATGGCGGTTCCACGAGATCCACCACAGCAGCGAACATCTGGATTGGATCGCCACCTATCGGGTGCATCCGGTGGATCAGATCATCAACAGCGTCATCATCGCCGCCCCCGCGGTGCTCCTTGGCTTCGGCGGCCTGCCGGTCCTGGCCTACGCCCTCATCTACCGCTGGCACGCGGTGCTGCTGCACTCGAACATCAATGTCGACTTCGGTCCGCTCAAATGGCTGATCGCCTCGCCGCAGTATCACCATTGGCATCACGCCGATGAAGCGGCCGCCTACGACAGGAACTTTGGGGGCCAACTGGTGATCTTCGATCGGCTGTTCGGCACGCTGAATCTGCCGCGCGACACGGCCATGCCCGCAAAGTACGGCCTGAGCGAACCGATACCCGCCACCTATCTGGGCCAGTTGGCCCACCCCTTCAGCCGAGCGGGCCGGCCCGCTCAAGCGGAATGCGCCGAGGAGCAAGCGTGAAGGACGCAATTATCGACTGGGGCGAACGCGCCATCCTCCTGGCGTTGTTCGCCATGTTCGCGTTGGCCAACATCCACTCGGACGATTGGGTGAACTGGGCCTTTGTGGCGCTTGAGGGCCTGACAGCCTTCTTCGTCCTGATCCGCCGCAAGGCGATCAGCGTCACCGAAAGCCCGTTTGACTGGGCGCTGGCTCTGAGCGGCACCATGCTTCCGTTGGCCATTCGACCGGGCGGCGAACCGATCGCAACCTGGCTGGCCGGCGCCCTGATCGTCGGCGGCGGCGTCATCAGCGTCGGGGCCAAGGTCAGCCTCAACCGCCGGTTCGGCATCGCACCGGCCAATCGCGGCGTGCAGTCCAATTGGGCCTACGCGATCGTGCGCCACCCCATGTATCTGGGCTACATCATCGCTCAGATCGGCTACCTGCTGCACAATCCGACCCCGCGCAGCATCGCCATCTACCTGGCCGCGTGGATGCTCCAGCTGGCTCGGATCTCCCGCGAGGAACGGCACCTGATGTTGGACGCGGACTACCGCGCCTATGCCGAACGCACCCGCTTCCGGCTCATTCCCGGCTTGTTCTGAACCCGGCCTCAGTGTCCGCGCGCGAGTAGGGCCGGAACCGCGTGCAGCTTCAGCGACGAACCGATCTTCCGCTCCACGGACGCGGACGCCCGGCGCGGGAGCTCTCCCAGCGGCTCGCCAGCGCCCGCTTCAGGGACCCACGAGCGGCTGGCGATCATCGGCAGCTCCGCGGACAGGCGAAGTCCGCCCTGTCCGTTCGCCAGATCGAGCTGGCCGCCGAGTTGCATGAGGCGTCCCCGCATGCTCGCGATCCCGACGCCGGTCTCCTCGTCGCGTTCGAGCGATTGGCTGTCGGCGATGCCGACGCCGTCGTCCTCGATCACCAGGGCGACCCTGTCGCTCCGGTAGTCGAGCAGGACCGAGACGCTGCGCGCGCTGGCGTGACGATGCACGTTCATCAGCGCTTCCTGGAAGATGCGGAACAGCGCGACCTCCACGGACACGGACAGCTGACGCGGCTCTCCGCGAGAGCTGACGGAAATCAGCAGGGACGCCCGACGGCCGAATCCGTCAGCGAACACACGCAGCCGTTCCTGGAACGGGCGGCGCTCGGTCTCGGGCGGGTGCAGCATGAAGGAGAACGTGCGGATCTCCCGGTGCGCGGCCGACAGCGAGTTGCGGATGTCGCGAAGTATGGCTTGGTCGCTTTCCCTGAACACGGTCCGGCGCTCCAGCGCGGCCAGTGACAGACCGACGGCGACCAGATGCTGGGCGGTCGAGTCGTGCAGTTCCCGCCCGATCCGCCGTCGCTCGTCCGCCTCCGCCGTAGCCAAGGCGACCTCGGCGCGCTCCAGCGCTTGAGCCTGGGCCGACACCTGGGTGAGGTCCGAGGCCACGCCGATCACCCGGCGCACGCTTCCATCCGCGCCGCGGGCGAACACCCGGGCGCGGGACTGCATCAGCAGCCACTCGCCCTCCGAGCCGCGCACACGCATCCTTGCTTCGACCACTCCGTCGTCCTTCAGGGACTCCATGGCCTTGATGTGCGCGTACAGCACCGGAATATCGTCCGCATGCACCCGCCCCTTCACGTCCTCAAGGTCCACCCCCTTGGCGGGCAGGCCGAGATGCTCGGCAAGCTCGGGATGCATGTACGGCGCGCGCCGCCGATGCACGTCGTACACATATAGAAGGCCCGAACTGATCGGGCCCAGGCGGTCGAACAGGCGCTGATTTCTGGTCGACAGATGCTGCGACAGTGTTTCGGAGGCCGCTGGCGGCTCGATGGACAGCACTACCTGTAGCGGCGCCCGGCCGCCCCCGATCGGGTGCGCGGTGATGCGGCGCCCTCTCAGGTCATGGCCGGATGCAGAGCCTCGACCGCGATCCGGCCGCTGCAGACAATGGTCGATAAGCGATTGCAATCGCCGCGCGTCTTCACCCCCGAAGACATCTTCCAGCAGACGGCCATCGACCGTCCGTCGCGCCAGGCCCATGGCCCTGCGGAATGCGCTTGTGGTGGATACCAGCCTGGCGGCTCCGGCGCAGTATTCCGCCAACGCCAACGCCATACTTGAGTTGCTTTGATACAGATCCGGCCTATGGCCAAGCTTATGGTCAAGCTTATGGTCAAGCTTATCTGGCGGTAATTGAGTCATGCAGTCCGAGCTCCCAACATCTCCCGAGGCTATTGCCTTGTTGGAATGCTATCGGCGCCCGGTTCCCCCGACCCAGCAATGTTGTCTACAATACACATCGCCAAGAAAACGTATATGGGTGATCTTACGGATACGTCGCCACATCCATTAGGTGTATCCCTTAGGTGTTAGCATCGAGGGCTGTTTATGCTGAGGATTCTTATCGCCGACGATCACGACATCGTGCGTCGCGGCGTCCGGGACATGATAGAAAGCCACCCCGGCTGGGAGGTCTGCGCGGAGGCCTCCAATGGCCAGGCTGCGCTTGAGCTGGGCACGCAGGAAAAGCCCGACGTCGCGGTGATCGATGTCTCCCTCCCCATCATGAACGGCTTGGCGGTGACCCGCCGTCTGCGGCTGGAGTCGCCCCAGACCAACGTGCTGCTGTTCACCATGCATGACGACGACGAGACCGTGAGCGGCGGCCTCGCTGCCGGAGCCCGCGGCTATCTGCTGAAGACTGAGAGCGAACAGCATCTCGAGGCGGCGATCTCGGCGCTGGGCGCCAACCGCCCCTACTTCTCGTCCTTCGTTTCCGAACTGCTGCTAGAGGCGGCGGTGCATGAGCGAAAACGCTCGCGGCTGGAGAGCTTCACCATGCGAGAGCTGGAGGTCGCGCAGCTGATCGCAGAAGGCAATTCCAACAAGCACATAGCCAGGCGACTGGCGATCAGCGTGAAGACGGTGGAGAGTCACCGCGCCGCCGCGATGCGTAAGGCAGGGGTTCGGACGGCGGCTGAGTTCGTACGTTTCGCCATCAAGCACAATCTAATTCAGGCCTAACTCCAATACTGCTGCGTGCCGCGTTCGGGTTTGACCCGATGGCAGGGCGATCACCGCGCTGAGAGGCTCCCCCTTCAAAGGAGGCGCCAGTGATCGGCACGCCGGAACCGGACATGACGCTGGCCGACGCCAGGCGGATCGCGGCCGACGGGTTCGTCTTCGGCTTCCCCGTGGTTCTAGTCGACGCGGTTCGCAGGACGCATCCGATCGGGCTGAACCAGGTTCTGCGCCTGCCTGAGGACAGCTCCGCCATCGCCCCAGGCCTGGCCGGCGACGACCCGCACATGGCCCGGTCGAGCGCCTGGGTCGACCTCTCGCAGGGGCCCGTGCGGCTGACCCTGCCCGATCTGGAGGCCCGCCACTGCTCGGTCACGATCTACGACGCCTGGGGACGACTTCAGGAACGTCTTGAGGCTCGTGAACTGGAACCCGTCGCGCCGAAGATGGCGCTGATCGGGCCGGACTGGAGCCACGCCCTGCCGTCAGGCTTCACGGCGCGCCGCCTGCAGACCAATCTCGCCTGGATCGTCGTGCGGTTGGCCCTCCGCACGCCTGACGATCGAGACGACGCCGACCAACTGCTGGCCGGTCAGAGCATCACGCCCCTGGAAGGCGAGCCGTTTCCGATTCAACGGCTGGCGACGGTTGAGGCGCCGCACAGGTCCTCGTCGGACTGGGTCTACGGGCTGGATCCGCAGCGCTACTTCCACCGGCTGGCGATGCTGCTGGAGCGACATCCTCCGTCCGGCGACGTCCGGGCGATAATCTCTTCACTGGCGAGGATCGGGGTCATTGCCGGCGAGGAGTTCCGCCCACCCGCCGGCCAGTCGGTGCAGGAGGCCCTCGCCCATGGGCTGCTCGATGGTCATGCCCGCGTCCGCCACGCGCGCACCGAGGACACTGACAGGGTGGACGGCTGGTTCTGGGCCGCGCCCAGCAGCGGCGACCTGCCCGCCGACCTCGCCCGCGCGGCCGCCGAGCGGCTCGGAGCAGCGGCTCCCGAGGACAGCCTGCGGCTGACCTGCCACACCGACGCGGACGGTCTGCCGCTCACCGGTTCCGAGCGGTATGGGCTGCAGTTCGCGGCGGGCGAGGCGCCGCCGGTCGACGGCTTCTGGACGCTCAAGCTGGGCCGCGCGCCGCGTTCCGACGAACTCAAGCAGCGCCGCCTGGCCCTGAGCGACAGGGACGACCTCACCTTCGCGGCTGACGGATCGCTGGAACTGCTCATCCAGCACGCCCCGCCCGACGCACTCGAGGCCGGCAACTGGCTGCCGGCTCCGCCCGGCCCCTTCAGCCTCTGCCTGCACCTCTACTGGCCCAATGCGCCGGCGCTCTCCGGCGCCTGGCGCCCGCCGTCTCCCCGCCGCCTCGACGCGCGCCCCCGATTGGCCGCCGGAGAATCCCGCAAGGACAAGGAGCATCCTCAATGAAGTTGGCATTCAAACTTCCGATCGCGGCCATCGCGGCCGGATTGCTGTACAGCGGAGGAGCTCTCGCGCAACAACCGCCGACGCCGACGCCGAGCGAAGAAATCGAACCTGAGGCGGTCGAAGCGCTGAAGCGGATGAGCGCCTATCTGGGCACGCTCACCGCCTTCGAGGTCACGGCCAACTCCACCTCCGACATCATCCTCGACGATGGCGAGAAGATCCAATTCGCTGAAAAGTCCAACTTCAAGGTGCAGCGCCCGAACAACTTCGTCGTCGAGCGCACCAGCGACTACAAAAATCGGCGCCTCTTCTACGATGGCAAGAAGCTGACCTTGTACTCGCCGAAGACCTCTTACTATGCGCAGGTGGACGCGCCGCCGACGATCAAGGAAACCATTACAGCGGTCTCCGACAAGTACGGCATCGAGCTGCCGCTGACCGACCTGTTCCGCTGGAGCGAGCCCGGCGGCGACAAGACCGACCAACTGAAGTCAGCGTTCCATGTCGGCACCGCGACGATCGGCGGCGTCGCCACCGACCAGTACGCTTTCCGCGGCCCCGACGTGGACTGGCAGATCTGGATCAGCCAGGGCCCCAACCCGACCCCGCGGCGGATCGTGATCATCGATCGCGAGGACGACTCCCGGCCCCAGTACACGGCCGATCTGACCTGGAACACCAAGCCGGCTTTCAACAACGCCACCTTCGCCTTCCAGGCCCCAGCCGACGCCAAGCCGATCCGTATGACGGCGTTGGATAAGTGAGGAACCGAACCATGTGGAAGGCTCACGTCACATCCCTGGCCCTCGCCGCGGCGGCGATGGTCATCTATCCCGCGGTCGCCGACGCGCGCGGCGGCGGTGGAACCCGCGGCGCGGCCCGCTCCAGCGTGGGCGGCGGCGGCGGCGGCGGAGCTCGCGCCGCATCTCGCCCCCCGCCCCAGCGCCAGCCGGCCGCCAACCGCGGCGGTGGGAACGTCAATCGCCAAGCGGCGGCGGGCAATCGCAGCGGCGCCAACGTCAACCGCCAGGCGGCGGTCAGCAACCGCGGCGGCAACACGGTTAATCGCGGCGGCAATCGGGTGAACACCGGCAACGTCAACGTCGGCAACAATGTCAACGTGAACGTCGACAATGACAACGGCTGGGGCTGGGGGGGTGGCGACTATCACCCCGTCGCGGCCGGCATGGCGTTCGGCACTGCAGCGGCCGTAACCTCGGCGGTCATCACCGGCTCCCGCTACGCCAGCCTGCCGCCGGCCTGCTCGCCCTATCCCTATTCCGGGCTCACCTACTATTCCTGCGGCGGCGTCTACTACGCGCCTCAGTACGAGGGCGACAATGTCGTCTACGTGGTCGTCGATCGCCCTGGGTAGGTGAATGCGCGGCCTAGTGACGGCGGCTGCCGCCGCGTGCGTACTGGCCAGCTCCGTCGCGGCGGAGGAGGCCGAACCCGGAACGCAACCGGCCCGCAGCTTCGTGGTCATGCCGATCCCGGTTTCCAACCCGGCGATCGGCAACGGCCTGGCGCTCGGGGGGCTGGCGCTCTACTCGCCGTCCAAGACCTCGCCGCCCTGGATCACCGGCGTAGGCGGGCTCTACACCGACACCGACAGCTGGGCCGCAGTGGCGGGTCAGAAGGCCAACCTCCGCGATGACTCGATCCGCCTGACCCTCGGCGGCGGCGGCGGCGAATTCCATGTCGATTTCTACGGCATCGGATCGGGGGCGGGCTCACGCAACCGCGCCATCCCGATCGAACAGCGGGGCGGAGGCCTGGTCGCCGAAGCCCTATTTCGCGTCCGTCCGAACGCCTATCTGGGCGCCCGTTATCGGGGCATCGGCCTGAAGACCACAGCCGACTTCTCGCAGCTGCCGTTCCCCGACATGCAGATTCCACAACTGGAGCTGGACAGCGTGTCTTCTGCGCTTGGCCTGGCCGGCGAGTACGACACCCGTGACAGTCAGTTCGCGCCGCGCACCGGCGTCTACGCCACGAGCCAGTGGTTGGTGGCCTCCGAGGCGCTAGGAGGCGACGACGACTATCGGCGCTTCGAAGCCGCCGCGAACTTCTATCGCCCCATCTCGGACAAGTCGGTGATCGCCGGCCGAGTGGCGCTCTGCGACGTCACCGATCACGCCCCGTTCTACGATCTCTGCCTGTTCGGCCAGAACAATGACCTGCGCGGCTACGATCCTGGGCGATACCGGGACCAGAGCCTTGCTGCGGTGCAGGTGGAATATCGCCGCGACCTTTTCTGGCGACTGGGAGCGGTGGTGTTCGCCGGGGTCGGCAGCGTCGCGCCGTCCTTCGGCAAGCTCGGTTCGCCCTTGCTGCCCTCCGTCGGCGTCGGCCTACGCCTCAAGGCCTCGAAATCACACCGCGTCAATGCGAGCTTCGACTACGCCTTCGGCGACGACGCCCAGGCCTTCTATTTCTACATCGGCGAGGCGTTCTGATCGGGTTGGCACGGAGCCTTCTGTAGGGATTCAGCCTGATCGCATTGCGCCTATGTCGGTGATCTAACTGTCAGCGCCGGAGTTCATTACTTCCCCCGGAAATGCTCCGGCCTGTCGGGCGACACGTCCGACCTCCTTGGAACGGCCCCGCGTCCTTCCCCCGGGCGCGGGGTCGGCTCTCAGGGTTTCGCCCGGTCGCCAGCCCAGGTCCGCGATGCTGTAGTCCTCGTATCGACAGTACGCGACAGGACCGTTCAAATGCCCCAGGTCGAGCGAAACCAACAAACCCAGCCAGGCATGATCTGGGTGGCGGGAGGCCGCTTCCGGATGGGTTCCGACGTCCATTACCCTGAAGAAGCGCCGACCCGACAGGTCGAGGTCGAGGGCTTCTGGATCGACGAACGGCCGGTGACGAACCAGGACTTTTCCGCCTTCGTCGAGGCTACAGGCTGGGTCACCACCGCCGAGCGGCCGGCCGACCCTGCGGACTATCCGGGCGCGGACCCGGCCATGCTGGCCCCCTCCTCGCTGGTCTTCGTGCCCACGCGCGGCCCGGTGAACCTCACCGACATCCGCAACTGGTGGCGGTACATGGCCGGGGCGGACTGGCGCCACCCACTGGGTCAGGGCAGCTCGCTGGAGGGTCTCTGGGACCATCCCGTGGTCCACGTCGCCTGGGCCGACGTCGAGGCCTATGCCCAATGGCGCAGCGCCGATCTGCCCACCGAAGCCGAATGGGAGTTCGCCGCCCGCGGCGGGCTGAACGGCGCCGAGTACGCCTGGGGCCGCGACTTCGAACCGGGCGGCAAGCCGATGGCCAAGACCTGGCAGGGACGCTTCCCGTACGAGAACCTCGACGCGACCGGACATCCGCGCACCTCGCCGGTCGGGTCCTACCCGCCGAACGGCTACGGCCTCATCGACATGATCGGCAACACCTGGGAGTGGACGTCCGACTGGTGGTCGACCAACAGCGCCGAGCCGGTGAAGGGCTGCTGCGCCGCCAGCCGCGCCGAGGCCGCCAAACTCGCCAGCTTCGACCCTGCCCAGCCTGAGATCCGCATCCCCCGCAAGGTGCTGAAGGGCGGCTCGCACCTCTGCTCGCCGCACTACTGCCGGCGCTATCGGCCCGCCGCCCGCCACGCCCAGCCGGTGGACACTTCCACCAGCCACGTCGGCTTCCGCTGCGTAGTCCGCAGCTAGGACGGGATCAGGTAGGTCAGCACGAAGCGCAGGCCCCAGTCGGGGCCCTCATTCGGGCTATCGAAGTAGTAGCGGCCCATGAAGCCAGCCTGAACTCGCTGGCTCCCCAGCTTGTAGATATGCGTAACCCCGACGTTGATCGGGGCAGTCCACTGCTTGCGCTCCCAGTCGTAGGTGGACTCCATATTGACCGTGAGGCCGGTGGTGTTGGGGAAGGTGTAGTTGAAGAACGGCTGCAGCAGGGTGGTGTTGATGTCCTGGTCGTTCTCGCTGCCCGCATACGACCACAGCTGTGTCGCAAGCAGCCCGTAGGTGATGTGGCCATCCTGCTTCAGCGCCAGGACCGCGGGTCCGGCCGCCCACTTGTGCCCGCTAAATCCGTCCGTACCGCTCGGATAAAACATCGCCGGCCCCACCGCCCAGGTCAGCCCCTTCGACGGCTTCGGCGAGAAGAAGAAGGTCTGGGTGATGTCCGAGAGGCCGAGTTGGTCGCGCACGCCCGGAACCGTCGCGCTCTGTGAGATCATCGGAACGATCGTCCGGATGATGAGGCTCCAGTCCTCGTTCAGGTGCAGCGGAACGACCGGCTGGATGTTCAGGGTCACCCGCTCCCCATCGGCGGGGCCATAGCAGCAGTCGTAGTTGAACTGGAACGGCAGGCTGACGAGGTCGGAGACCGGATTGGCCAGCTTCTTAGCCAGCTCCGTGCCTGATTCCTCCGCCGCGGCGGCGGTTGGAACCATCATGGCGGCGGCCGCCAGGAGATGGGTGAGCTTCATCGCGAGGTGCTCCGTTGGCCAGGGCGCGATCTTCGCCGCGGAGGTCCGCACGACCCATCGGGCGTTTCCCGCTGGGGAGCTCAGGTGTCAGCCCTAGGTCAGCGCTCCACCCTGCCGGCCGCCGCATCAGGTCCATGAGAATCCGCCTTCAGGTCGGCGCCCCATGGCTCGGTCGCATCGGCCGGCGCAGAGCATCCATCCATATGAAACGAACGTCCGAAAGGCTCGTCATGCTGAAGCCTATGCTCATTCTCGCCGCGCTCACCTCCCTGACGGCCTCCGTCGCCGGGGCCCAGGAATTGCTCGCCGACGCCAACAAAGACGGAAAGATCACGCCCTCCGAGTACCAGGACTCACGGCGCAATTTCCTGATGCGCGCGGACTACAACCACGACGGCCAGGTCACCCAGCAGGAGTGGGATCGCGGCGCGCTGAACACCCGCATGGAGCTTGAGGAGCGAGGCGCCAAGAACACCGACATGATTGGCAAGGGCGGCTGGTTCCAGGCCATCGACGCCAACCATGACGGTTCGGTCACGCCCGTCGAAATCGACGCCTTTACCTCCAACCGCTTCGCCAATTTCGATCCCGACGGCGACGGCGTGATCACCCGCTCCGAGGCCAGCCAAGTCCAGAAGGCGGCGGCCAAGCAAGTCAAGTAGACCGACGAGGCGTCCTGCTTGCTGGCGGCGCCGGGCGCCTCTGACCGCCGCCTCAGGGATTCCCCGATGGCGCCGGCGCACCAGCCGGGCTTGCCTCGGCGCATGGAAGCGATCCTCCACGATATCGCCAGCCAGGTCGCTCTGGTCGCCGAGTTGATCTGCGTGCTCTGCATCGCCGTCGGCACGGTCGAAGCGACCTTCATGTCGGTGCGCTACATCGTGGCCCGCCCGCTTTCCATCTCGATCCATTTCGCGCGCCGCGATGTCTGGGTGCGGTTCGCGCGCTGGATCATCCTGGCCCTGGAATTCGCGCTCGGCGCCGACATCGCCCGCACCGCCATATCTCCGAGCTGGGACGACATTGGCCAGTTGGCCTCGATCGCCCTGATCCGCACCGCCCTCAACTACTTCCTGGAAAAGGATCTTGAGAGCTTCAGTGCGCCGCAGGAGCGCAAGGAGGGCGCCTGACATGCTTGTCCGCCGGCAACTCGCAGCCTTTTCCATCGGCGCCGTGCTCTTCGGCGGCCCCTCCAACGCCCAGTCGGCGACTAGCGATCCGCTACCATCCTGGAACGATGGGGCGACCAGGCAGGCGGTGGTCGAATTCGTCGAGCGGGTGACCAGGCCCGGACCCGACTTCATACAGCCCAGCGAGCGCGTAGCCGTATTCGACAACGACGGCGGCCTGCGCGCGAAGCCGGTGGGCCGCCATTTGCGCGCAGTGTACGGGCCGCAAGAGGAGCTGTTGGTCTATCTGCGGCGTTCAGGTTTCCGCACCGTTGCCGGCCCTGACATCGAACACGCCCTGGCGACGGGCGCGGCGGACAACGACCAGGCGCTGCTGCAGTACACGAGAGGCCGCGAAGGCCCCAGCCTGGCCATGCTCATCCACCATAGCGACGCCAGCCGGCGGTTCGTCCACGACGGAAACTCGTCCATCGGAGAGTGATCGCTGCGCTCGGGTCGCCCGGCAAATGAGGTCGAGGGTTTGACCTGATTGCTCGCCTCAGGGTCGAGATCGAGACTCTGCCGCAATCACATCGACGGATGGGAAGGCTACCAATGCTTAGCGGCATCTTCAAAACGACGGCCCTGACGGTGAGCGCGGTCGCCGCCTGCCTGGCCCTGACGGCATGCGAAAGCCCCGGCGGCAGGGTGTCTGTTCTCCAATCCGACACGATCCGCGTCACGCCGGGCTCTACCTACGCCTGGGCGCCCGACGCGCAGCCGGGCTCCGGCGATCCCCGAATCGACAACGACATCGTTCAGGGGCGCATCAAGACCGCGGTCGACACCGCCTTGCAGGGCCGCGGCTTCACCCAGGCCGCAGACCCCTCCTCCGCCACCCTGCTGGTGCAGTTTCACATTGGCCTGCAGAACCGGAGCGAGACCCAGGTCAGCAGCTTCGGCGCCCCCAACCGCGTCGGGCCTTGCGGCCTCCGCGGCTGCATCGGTGGTTTCGGCTGGGGCATGTACGGCGCGCCGATGGACGTCGATGTGCGCACCATCAACTACACCGAAGGCACGCTGATGCTGGACCTGATCGACCGGGCCAGCGGCAAACTTGCCTGGCGCGCCACCTCGCAGCGGCGGATGGACCAGGGGGACTCCGATCAGGCCAAGGCGAACGCCATCGTCGCCGACATGGTCCGCAGCCTGCCCTGATCCCAGCGCCCCGTGCGGGGGTGTTCGCGCACCTGCATCTGAGCCCGCATCCCTGAGGTCGCCCGCCATGGAAGCCGTCAAACAACTCCTTCCGCTCCTGCTGTCGACAAGTCTCGGCGCGCTGGTGCTCACCGTGGGACTGAAGGCCGATCCCGGCGACCTGATGTACGTTCTGCGTCGGCCCACCCTGCTCGCCCGGGCGATCCTGGCCGTCCAGGTCATTCCGCCCGCCGCCGCCGCCGTGCTGATCTGGTTCCTGCCGCTGGATCCGGTCGTGAAGGCTGGGATCATGCTGATGGCGATCTCGCCAGTCCCGCCGCTGGTCCCGGGTCAGGAGCTCGGCGTCGGGGCGCGTAAGGAATACGCCTATGGCGTCTATGTCGCGATCGCGCTGCTGACCATCGTCGCCGTGCCGCTGGTGTACGACATGGCCTCGTTCCTGTTCGGGCGGGGTCGCCCGCTCCCGATCAAGCTGATCGCTTCCACCGTGGTCACCGGGGTCCTCATCCCCCTGGCGGTCGGCGTCGTCATAAGGCGCATTGCGCCGGCCTTCGCCGAGCGCGCCGCGCCGCTCGTCTACAAGATCTCCATGCTGCTGGTTCTCGCGGTCTTCGTGCCGATCCTGGCGGTGGTCTGGCCTGCGCTCATGACCCTGATCGGCAACGGGACGATCCTGGCGATGGCGCTGCTCACGGCGATCACCCTGTTCGGCGGGCACATGCTAGGCGGGCCGGCCGCTGTCGATCGCGCCACCCTGGCGGTGGCCAGCTCGGTTCGCCACCCCGGCATCGCCATTCTGATCGCCAACACCACCTTCGGCGACAAGCGGGTGACCGCCGCTGTGCTGCTCTATCTGGTCGTCGGCCTCCTGATCGGGACCATCTACAAGCAGTGGTTCAAACGCACCCAATTGCAGACCGGCTGACCACAGGCCCCCTAGCCACGCGCGCTGGTGGCGCTAGGTTGCCGGCGCAGACTGCATGGGGGGCGGATATGCCGGACGAAGCCTTGGCGCCGCTACAGGAGCGCGACCTTCAGGTCGCCGTGCAGCGGCTTCGCGAGCACTTCCTGAACCATGCTGAACTGCTGCTACAGCGCGTGTTGGCTGCGGCGCCGGGCAATCGCCAGGCTCAGCAGTATCTGGGAATCGCCTGCTTCAAGCTGGGGCGGCGCGAGGAAGCCCTCGCCCTGCTGCGCCGGGCCGCCGAGGGCGGCTGGGCGCCGGCCCAGGCCGATCTGGACGCCGCCGTGCGCCGGATCGAGAACCCGGCCGCCGCCGCGCCGTTCTCCACCGATCAGGCTGAGCGCGCCCAGAAGGTCGTCGACTACGACTACCGGTTCTCGGTGCGCTATGGATCGGGCCGCCCGTCACACCCCGGACTCCAGGCCATGATCGCCGCCGGCCGCGAGCGCTATGCATCCCTGCTGGCCGAGTTCGGCGAGATCGCCGGCGACTTCGCCGACGTGCCCTGGGGCGGCAGCTACCAGGACGCGGCGCCGTTCTGGCTGAACGGCTGGTTTCCGCCGCTGGATTCCATGATCCTGACGCAGATGCTGCGGCGCTCCGATCCGGCCAGGTTCGTCGAGGTCGGTTCCGGGGTGTCCACCAAGTTCGCCCGCCGGGCGGTGAGCCGCTACGGCCTGCGGACCCGCCTGACCTCCATCGACCCGCAGCCACGCAACGAGATCGACACGCTCTGCGATGAGGTCCTTCGCCAGCCGCTGGAGGATTGCGATCTGGCGATGTTCGAAGCGCTGGAGCCGGGCGACATCTTCTTTCTCGACTCCTCGCACCGCGCCTTCCAGGGCTCGGACGTCACGGTCTTCTTCCTCGACATCCTGCCTCGGCTGAAGCCCGGCGTGATCGTCCAGATCCACGACGTGTACCTTCCAGACGACTACATCAGCGGTCACGTCGGGCGAATCTGGAACGAGCAGTACCTACTGGCCACGGCCCTGCTGTTCGGGGGCGAGACGTTCGAGATCCTGTTCCCCTGCTGGTTCGCAGGGCAGGACCCGCAGCTTGCAGCCCAGGCCAAGGCCGTGATGGATGTCGCGCCGCTAAAGGGCCTGCACCCCTACGGCGCCTCGTTCTGGATGCGGAAACGCTAGGCGATCGCCACCCCGGCGCCCAGAGTTCGCTCTGTTCGCCGCAGGCGCTGCAGCACGCGCAGGGCCAGCTCTTCCCAGACAGGTCGGTCGTCGGCCCGCGGCCCCGGCGAAGACCACCGCCCCGGCATTTACAGGAAGGCAAACAATCGCAACGAAGCTGCACTGTATGAAGCCGCCGACGCCCAATGGGATCGAACGACGCGCCGTACTGCGGCAGCGGACTTTACTGCGCGCGCGGCTCTGCTTTGGCCCTCACCACTCGATCAGCGTGGACTGCGGGATTCGCAACCTTTCGGAGCACGGCGCCCAGGTCCGCCTGCCGCCTCAGCAGCCGCTTCCCGGCGACCTCACCCTGCTGCACGTGAACGAAGGTCTCGCGTTTGACGCGAGTGTGACCTGGCGTCGGGGCGATCTGGTCGGGCTGCGTTTCAACCGGCGCCACAACCTGAAAGGCGACGTCTCCGACGACCTCAGGTCGCTAAGGGCCATCTGGACGGCCCTCGCGCCCGCCTGAGCCCCTGCGCAGCTTCTGATTTATTCGCAGAGTGAAGCTTTCGGCCCGCGAGTACTCGCCTGTCGGCAAACACGTTCGTTGAGCGCGCTCAGCATTGTGTAGGGTTTCAGCGATCAGTACTCTTTTCAAAGCAGAATTATGGGCCTTAACTTGCTCGAATCCAAAGCGAACCTCGGAGCCTTCACTCCGTGGCGGACGGTTTGGGTGAGGAGACCACAATGTCTGCTGAACCTTCGAACAAGACCCCCGACCCCATGGACGTGGCCCTCGGAGCCGCGGTCAGGATTCGGCGGCGAACGATCGGCATGTCCCAGGAGGCCCTTGCCGAACAGTGTGGCGTAAGCTTCCAGCAGATTCAGAAGTACGAGAACGGCGCCAACCGGATCTCGTTCTCCCGGCTCGTCCAGATTGCAAGAGCCTTGCGATGCCGGGTTGTAGACCTGATGGACGTCCTCGATACGCCTGCGGGCGATGGGGATGTCGATCTGCTGAGCCGCATGCGCACGCCCGGCGCGCTTGAGTTGTTGAGCGCCTTCGAGCGACTGCCGCAGGAAGCCAGGTCGGCCCTGGTCAGTCTCCTGCGCGTAATGACCGACCCTGAGGGCGGTCAGCGGTCGCGCCAGCGGGAAATGGCGTAAAAACAAAACGGGCGACGGCTAGGGTGAAGCCGGCGCCCGCGATGTCTCAGTAGAAGTGCGAAGTCTAGACCGGCTTCAGGTCGACAGCTGCGACCTTGCCGCGCTCTTCGCGTTCCTGGAATTCGACCTTCTGACCTTCGTTGAGGGCGCGCAGGCCCGCACGTTCGACCGCGGAGATGTGGACGAAGACGTCCTTCCCCCCGTCGTCAGGCTGAATGAAGCCGTAACCTTTGGTGGTGTTGAACCACTTGACCGTCCCGGTGGCCATGCGCGTTTGTCTCCCTGAAACAAGCGTTCCGAAGAGGACGCGCGGGGGCGCGCCCTGAAACAATCTCAGTCATCTGGGAAGGCTGGTTCGGTCCGCAAAGGCGGGGGGGATGAACTTCTGCAGGCCCAAGTCCGGATTGCGGGGCAAATTTTTGCACACGGCTGAGCCGAACGGTCAACCAAGAACGCGGGTCAATTTTCGGCCAGCACCTTGTCGATCAGGGCTTTGGCGTCCTTGCCCGACCAATCTGCTTCGCCCGACAGCCGGCCCCGCTCCACCCCGTCCGCGCCATAGATGATCGTCGTTGGCATGCCTGCCGCCGGCGGCTTGAAGGCGAACGGCAGCGCCATGTCCGGGTCATGGTAGAAGGTCAACGGCGAATGCTTGGCGATGAACGCCTTGGCCTTCTCGCCGTCCTCAGCCTTGTCGATGCTGATCGCCACCACCTGGACGGGTTTGCCCTCATAGCTGGCGGCCAGCTTGGCCAGGGTCGGCATTTCGATCACGCATGGCGCGCACCAGGTGGCCCAGAGATTGACCACCGTCACCTTGCCGCGGAAGTCGGCGATGCGCTTGGTCTGGCCTGCGGCGTCCTTGAAGCTGGTGGCCGGCGCCGGGGCGGCCTCGGCCGGGATCACGAACTTGGCCATCTCTCCCTTGGCGGCCGACTTCAGGTCGCTTTCGCCCTGGGGGTTTATGGAAGCCTGGACGATGATGTAGAGAACCGCGGCGACGCCCGCCAAGGCGACGCCCCGAAGCACCCATTTCAACGGAAACGCCTTGGGTTCGCCCGCGGCTTTTTCACCAGACTTCTCGGTCATATGACGAACTCTTCCTCGACTGCTTCCGGCGTTCCGCCGCAAGACCCCCAAGGCGGGGGCCAGGCCATGTGGGGTGGACGCTTCTCGTCCAAACCGGCCGAACTGATGCAGGCGATCAACGTCTCCATCGGCTTCGACAAGCGGCTTGCGGCCCAGGACCTGGCCGGGTCCCGTGCGCACGCGGCGATGTTGCTCAAGCAAGGCGTGATTACAAGCGAGGACGAGGGGGCCATCCAGGGCGGGCTTGCCGCCATCGAGGCCGAGATCGCCGCCGGGACCTTCCCGTTCCGCGACGAATACGAAGACATTCACATGAACGTCGAGGCGCGGCTGCGCGAGCTGATCGGCCCGGCGGCCGGCCGCCTGCACACCGCCCGCTCGCGCAACGACCAGGTGGCGCTGGACTTCCGCCTCTGGGTCCGCGACGCCTGCGACCGCACCATCCAGCAGGTCCGCAACCTGCAGCGCGCGCTGGTCGCCAAGGCCGAACCGCACGCCGCCACCCTGATGCCGGGCTTCACCCACCTGCAGCCGGCCCAGCCGGTGACCTTCGGCCACCACCTGATGGCCTATGTGGAGATGTTCGGCCGCGACGCCTCGCGGTTCACCGACGCCCGGGCGCGGATGAACGAATGCCCCTTGGGCGCGGCGGCCCTGGCCGGCTCGCCGTTCCCCATCGACCGCCACGCGACCGCTCAGGCGCTAGGCTTCGCGGCGCCCACCGCCAACTCGCTGGACAGCGTCGCCGACCGCGACTTCGCGCTGGAGAGCCTGGCGGCCGCCACGATCTGCGCCACCCACCTCTCGCGCCTGGCCGAAGAGATCGTCATCTGGATGACGCCGCAGTTCGGCTTCGTGAAGCTGACCGACGCCTTCACCACCGGCTCGTCGATCATGCCACAGAAGAAGAACCCGGACGCCGCCGAGCTGATCCGCGCCAAGGTCGGCCGGGTGCTCGGCTCGCTGACCCAGCTGACCGTGGTCATGAAGGGTCTGCCGATGACCTATTCGAAGGACATGCAGGAGGACAAGGTTCCGACCTTCGAGGCCTTCGACGCGCTGGAGCTGTCGCTCGCCGCCATGGCCGGGATGGTCTCTGATCTGGAGCCGGTCACCGAGCGCATGGCCGCGGCGGCCGGCGCCGGTTTCTCCACCGCCACCGACCTCGCCGACTGGCTGGTCCGCACCCTGGACATGCCCTTCCGCGACGCCCACCATGTGACTGGGGCGGCGGTGAAGAAAGCCGAGAGCCTTGGCTGCGATCTGCCGGGCCTGCCGCTCGCCGAACTGCAAGCCATCGAACCGCGGATCACCGCGGCGGTCTACGACGTGCTGACGCCGGAAGCCTCCGCCGCCAGCCGAAAGAGCTACGGCGGAACCTCGCCGGATCAGGTCCGCGCCCAGATCGCGCGTTGGAAGGAGATGCTGTGATGACCCTTCGTCCCCTCGTCGCGATCGCTCTGATCGGCGCTGCGACCCTCGGCGGCTGCGGCAAGATGGGCGCCCTTGAGCGTCCCGGTCCGATGTGGGGCTCCGGTGGATCCGGCGCCGACGCCGGTCCCGACCCGGCCCGCGCCGTGCGCACTGTCGACCCGCGCAACCGCACTGACGCTCCCGCCCCGCCGCGCACCTTGCCGGTCGACTCCGCCCAGAACCCCACCGCTTCGGCCCCGCAAGGCGCCCTACCCGACCCGTACGCGAATCCGAGATGAACCACTTCGAGCTCAAGGGGGGCGAGCTCTTCTGTGAAGGCGTGTCCCTGACCGCCATCGCTGCTGCGGTCGGCACGCCAGTCTATGTGTATTCCAGCGCCACGCTGGAGCGGCATTTCACAGTCCTGCGCGACGCCCTGGTCTCAGAGGGCATAAGGGGCGACCACGGCGGCGATCCGCTGATCGCCTTTGCGGTGAAGGCTAACTCCAACCTCGCGGTCCTGCGCACTCTGGCCCGGCTTGGGGCCGGGGCCGACACCGTGTCCGAAGGCGAGATCCGCCGCGCCCTGGCGGCCGGCGTCCCGGCCGACAAGATCGTCTTCTCCGGGGTCGGCAAGACCGCCGAGGAGATCGCCTTCGCCCTGAAGGCCGGCGTCGCCGAGATCAATGTCGAGTCCGAGCCGGAGATGAAACTGGCCAGCCAGGTCGCCCAGTCGCTGGGCACCCGCGCCACCATCGCCATTCGCGTCAATCCCGACGTCTCGGCCGGCGGCCACGCGAAGATCTCCACCGGCAAGTCCGACAACAAGTTCGGCGTTTCGTTCTCCGAGGCCGAGCGGCTCTACGCCAACGCCTCCAACGACGCAGGCCTGAACCCGGTCGGCGTCACCTGCCACATCGGCAGCCAGATCAGCGACCTCGAGCCGATGGCCCAGGCCTTCGCCAAGATGCGGGGCCTGGTCGAGCGCCTGCGCGGCGAAGGGCTTTCGGTGCAGCGGCTGGATCTGGGCGGCGGCCTGGGCGTGCCCTACTTCAACCAGCCCGATCCGCCCTCGCCGGCCGACTACGCCCGGATGATCGCCAAGACCATGAACGGGTTGGACATCGGCTACGCCTTTGAGCCTGGCCGCATGATCGCCGCCAACGCCGGCGTCCTGCTGGCCCAGGTGCAGCACATCCACGAGCGGCCGGAAGGCAAGAAGTTCGCAGTGCTGGACGCGGCCATGAACGACCTGATCCGCCCGGCGATGTACGACGCCTATCACGAGATCGTCCCGGTCAAGCCGCGCGCCGGCGAGCCGGTGGTCTATGACGTGGTCGGCCCGATCTGCGAGACCGGCGACACCTTCACCCGCGAACGGGCGATGCCGCCGCTGGCGGCCGGCGACCTGGTGGCCTTCCTCAGCGCCGGCGCCTACGGCGCGGTGATGTCCAGCGAGTACAACAGCCGCCTGCTGGTCCCCGAAGTCCTGGTCAACGGCGACGCCTATGCAGTGGTGCGCCCGCGCCCGACCTACGAGGACATGCTGGCCCGCGAGACCCCGGCGCCCTGGCAGTAAGGTTTTTCGGCGGCTAACCATTCCTGAACTTCCATCGGCCAAAGTGTCGCACTCGAAGTTCGGGAGCGGCGACCGTGGCATTGAAGGACATCCTCGATGACGGGCGGGACGGCGCCACGCTCGCCCAGAGCAAGCGAAGCCGCTTCAGCCGCCTCATCCTGGTCAGCCTCGTCGGACTGCTGCTGACCCTGGAGTTCGGCTGGAAGGCGCTGGCCGGTTGGGTCGCGGCTTCGCTCGTCCTCGAACTGGTCCTGTTCGCCAGCCACTACAGCTTCACGCGCAATGTTCGCAGCGATCGCAGTAAGACCCGCTGGGAGCGCCTGTCGCCCGCGGTGGCCTTCAGTGTCATCTGGACCAGCATGGCCGCGGGTTGCTGGATCTACGGCTCGGAAGCCACCCGCTTCGGCGCCGTGCTGGTGATCTTCGGCATCCTGCTTGAAGGCGTGAAGTACGCCGCCCTCAGCCGCGCGGCGTTCCTGGCCATCGTGCCCTTCCCCGCAGCGGCGCTGGCGATCACGCCGCTGCTGTTCGGCGGCTTCACCGGCCGCGGCTTGGTCTTCGTAGCCGGCGCCTTGCTCGCCCTGGGCATTTGCGTCGTGCACGTCAGCCGTAATCTGCGCCTCAACGCGCTGGCGCTGGAGAAGGCCCAAGCCGAGGCTCTCGAGGCCAGCCGCGCCAAGTCGGCCTTCCTGGCCATGATGAGCCATGAACTGCGCACGCCGATGAACGGCGTCATCGGAATGGCCCACGCCCTGGCCGCCACGCCGCTCAGCCGTCAGCAGGCCGACTACCTCGACATGATCGTCCAATCGGGCGACGGCCTGATGGCCGTCCTCAACGACATTCTCGACCTCTCGAAGATCGAGGCCGGCAAGCTGGAGCTGGAGAGCGTCGCCTTCGACGTCGAGAAGCTCGGCCGCCAGATCTATCTGCTCTGGAGCGAGACCGCCCGTCAGAAGGGCCTCGAACTGGTGCTGGAAATCGATCCGGACACTCCAGCCTGGCTCGCGGGCGATCCGGTCCGTGTCCGCCAGGTGTTGCTCAACCTGATCTCCAACGCCCTGAAGTTCACCGAGCAGGGCTCCGTCAGCGTGCGCCTGGCGCCGCTGGCTCCCCAGGGCCTCGAGATCGTCGTCGCCGACACCGGCATCGGGATGCGCCAAGACCAGCAGGAAAAGCTGTTCCAGGCCTTCTCTCAGGCCGAGGCCTCGACCACCCGCCGGTTCGGCGGCACTGGGCTTGGCCTCTCCATTTGCCGCCAGTTGGCCGGGATGATGGGCGGCGAGATCTCGGTCGTCAGCGAGCCAGGCTCAGGCTCGACCTTCCGCGTCACCCTGCCCTTGGCCGAGGCCGACGCGCCGGCCGAGACGGGCCACGCCGCCGAAGTGGTCAGCCTGGAGAACCGCCGGCTGCTGGTGGTCGACGACAACAAGGTCAACCAGGCCGTGGCCCGGGCCATCCTGGAAGCCGCCGGCGCGATTGTGGAAACCGCCGACGACGGCCTCGACTGCCTGGACAAGCTCCACGCGGGCGGCTTCGGCGCGGTGCTGATGGACGTGCACATGCCGCGCATGGACGGGGTCGAGGCCTTGGCCCGCATCCGCGCCGGCGAGGCGGGCGAGCGCGGCGTGCCGGTCCTGGCGCTCACCGCCGACGCGATGTCCGGCGAAGGCGACCGGCTGCTGGCCCTGGGCTTCGATGACGTGCACCCCAAGCCGATCCAGCCGGCCGGCCTGATGCTGGCGGTGGCCAGGGCCTGCGCCCGCGCCGAGATGCTGGCGATCCGCGCCGCGGCGGCGGCCTAGTCCAGCGCTCCGATGAACGGCAGGCCGCGCAGCGCCCCGGCCGCATCCATCCCGTAGCCGACCAGGAACCGCGGCGGCGCCTCCCAGGCGACGAAGTCCGGGACGATTGCCCGCGGCGTGGGCCACGGCTTGGTGGCGAACACGGCGGTCAGCACCCGCTTGGCGCCGGCGTCGTTGACCAGCCGATGCGCCTCCGACAACGACAGCCCGGTGTCGATGACGTCGTCGATCACCAGCGCCGTGCGCCCGGCCAGCGGCCGTTGCAGATCGGCCCGCACCTCGCAGCGGCCAAGGCTGGCGCGCTCGTCACCGTAGGAGGCCAGCCACAGGGCGTCGAACCGCACATAGCGGCCGGCCCGCGCCAGCGCCCGGGTCAGATCCGAGGCGAACCACAGACCGCCGGTCAGCAGGCAGACCGCCACTGTCTCGTCGTCGATCTGCGGCGCGATGGCCAGCGCCAGGGCCTCGACCCGCTCGGCCACCTCCTGCTCGGTCAGCAGGATGGTCGGCGCGCGATTGTTCTGGGCTTCAGTCATGGGCAGGCAGGGCGTCGGGGCTGCCCGGCGCCAGCGGCTGGGCTTCGACCGGAGCGGGGGCGGCCGCGGGCTCGGCGGCCGAGCGCAGGGCGGGCGGCGCCGGCTGATGGGCCGCCGCGGGCGGGTCGCCTTGCTTGACCTTCAGGTTCACCGGCTCGCGCGGGGCGAACGCCACCTCCAGCTCCTTGGCGCTGGCCGGCGGGTCGAGCAGGGCGATGGCGAAGTGGCGCGTCTCGCCGGGCGGGATGCGGGCGTCGGCCGGGCGGGCGATCTTGGTCGCCACCGCCTTGCCCTCGGCGTTCAGCAGGCTGATGCGCAGCGGCGGGGTGACCACCGGCTCGTTCTCGATGTTGCGGATCATCCCCGAGACCGAGAGCGCCGCATGGCCGTCCTGCAGCGAGGGTTCGAACCGCACGCCCTCGATCACCAGGCCCAGGCTGTTCACCGGCAGGCCGACGCCGGCATAGGCGCTGGCCGTCCGCGGCCACAACCGCACCACGTCGACCCGGAAGATGATGGCCAGCGCGATCATCAACACCAGGGCCGCGGCCATGCCGGCCCAGATCACGCCCGTCGCCGCCGCCTCGCGCACCCGCCGTTCGGTGTCGGCCTTGGCGCGGAAGGCCTTCGGCAGGTCCTCGCCGGTCAGTTCGCGGATCGGCTTGTCGTCGAGATCAGGCTCGGCCGGCTCGACCGCGACCGCGCCCTCCTCCTCGGAGGTCTGCAGTTCCAGCGAGACCTCTGGAGTCGCAGTCCAGCGCGCGCCGCAACTGGCGCATTTCACCACCCTGCCATCCGCGGGGATCTTCGAATCGTCCACGAAATAGCTGGTGGCGCAGTCTGGACAGGTCAGTATCATGACAGCCGAATCGGACGCTCCAGCAACCTCATCCGAGGTCGCCGATTTCGGCCCCCATGTCCAGAAACGCGAACGCCACAGGCGCCCTTGACGCCGAACATGCCGTTGTCCGCTTCGATGATGTGTCGATGCGCTATGGCCGTGCCCCCGAGACCCTGAAAGACCTTACCTTCTCCCTCGCGCCGGGATCGTTCCACTTTGTCACCGGTGCGTCGGGCGCAGGCAAGACTTCGTTGCTGAAACTGCTGTTTCTGGCCGCCAAGCCGTCCAAGGGACTGGTGCACCTGTTCGGCCAGGACGTCTCCATCGTCGATCGCCAGAATCAGCCCTTCCTGCGCCGCCGCATCGGCGTGGTGTTTCAGGAGTTCAAGCTCCTCGACCATCTGTCCGTGTTCGACAACACCGCCCTGCCGCTGCGCATCGAGGGCCGCAAGCCCGACACCTACCGCGACGACGTGGCCGAACTGCTGGCCTGGGTGGGCCTCAAGGACCGCATGCACGCCATGCCCGCCACCCTGGCCGGCGGCGAGAAACAGCGCCTGGCGATCGCCCGCGCCGTGGTCAACCGGCCCGAGATCCTGCTCGCCGACGAGCCGACCGGCAATGTCGACCCCGACATGGCCCTGCGCATCCTCAAGCTGTTCGTCGAGCTCAACCGCCTGGGCACCACCGTGCTGTTCGCCACACATGACCAGGACCTCGTGGTCCGTTCCGGCATGCCGGTCCTCCACCTGGACGCTGGACGGCTGACGAGACCGGGGCCGCGGCCATGAGCGATTTCGACGTCGCCCGCTGGCGCCCCGCGCCGTTCCTGCCCGAGACCGACTCCCGCGACGGCTCGCTGACCTTCGTCGTCGCGGTGCTGTGCTTCCTGGCCTGCCTGACCCTGCTGGCCCTGCTGGCCGCCGGCCGCGCCGCCAGCGACTGGACCGATCAGCTGGAAGGCCAGGCCACCGTCATCGTCCGCCCCAAGGCCAACGAAACCCCCGACGGCGCGGCCGCCCGCGCCGCCGAGACCCTGGCCGGGGTCGACGGCGTCGCCGAGGCCCGCGCCCTCGAGCGGGAAAAGGCCGAGGCCTTGGTCGCCCCCTGGCTGGGCGACGCCGACCTCTCCGACCTGCCGGTGCCGCGGCTGGTGGCCGTTCAGTTGACCCGGGAGGCGCCCGCTGACGCCAAGGCCCTCGACCAGGCGCTGAAGGCCCAGGGCCTGGACGCCGTGGTCGACGACCATTCGGTCTGGATGGCCGACATCCAGCGCGCTGCGCAGATGGCGCGCTGGGCCGGCCTCGGAGTCTTCGGCCTGATCTCGATCGCCGCCGCCGCCGTGGTCGCCTTCGCCACCCGCGCGGGCCTGGCCGCCCGGCGCGAGGTGGTCGAGGTGTTGCACCTGTCCGGCGCCGAGGACGGCTTCATCGCCGGCCTGTTCCAGGTGCGCTTCGCCCGCATGGCCGCCACCGCGGGCTTGTTCGGAGCCGGCGGCGCGGCGATCATGGGCGCCCTTTTGCGCTTGGCTGGCGGAGGCCAGGGTTTGACGCCGGTGTTGCCCATCGCCTGGACCGACCTGCTGTTCGTGCTGCCCGCGCCGCTGGCCGCCGGCGCCGTGGCCGCCGTGGCCGCGCGCCTCACCGCCCAGGCCCTGATCCGGGAGCTGGCGTGAAAGGCCTGACCGCCCTGCTCGTCGTGGCCGTCATCTGGGCGGCCGGCCTGCTGGCCTTCGCCGAGCGCATCCAGCGCTCGACCCCGGCGCACGAGCCGGCCGCGGCCGAAGGCATCGTCGCCCTGACCGGCGCCGGTTCCAACGACCGCATCGGCGCGGCGATGAGCCTGCTGGAAGACGGCAAGGGCCGGCGGATGCTGGTTTCCGGCGTCAACCGCGAGGCCTCCCGCGAAGACATCCGGGTCGTCAGCCGCGCCGCCCGCCGCCTCTACGACTGCTGTGTCGATCTCGGTTTCGACGCCGCCAACACGGTCGGCAACGCCCGTGAGACCCAGGAATGGGCGCGGGCCATGCGCTTCAACAGCCTGATCGTCGTCACCGCCGACTACCACATGCCCCGCGCCATGCTGGAGCTGCACGGCGCCATGCCCAACAAGCGCCTGACCGCCTATCCGGTGGCGACCGGCGTGCTGAACGCCCGGCGCTGGTGGCGCACCACCGGCGGGGCGCGCTTGATGGTGATCGAGTATTCCAAGTATCTGGCCATTCTCGGCCGGGAGGCGCTGTTGGCCCTGGGCCCTCGCGCCGATGACGAACCTGCCGCCGCCAAGAAAGGCTGATCTGCTTGACCGCCCTGCGCTCCCTGCTCTTCGTGGCCCTGTTCTATCTGTGGTCCGTCCTGGTCGCGGTCGGCTGCGCCATCATCGTCCTGCCCGCCCCGCGCAACTGGACGACCGAGATGATGCGCGGCTGGGCCAACGGCATCATCTGGCTGCTGCGGGTGGTTTGCGACGTCAAGGTCGAGGTGCGCGGCCGCGAGCACATGCCGACGGGCGCGGCCCTGCTGGCCCCCAAACACCAATGCATGTTCGACGTCTTCGCCCAGTTCGCCCTGATGCCTGACGCCTGCTTCGTCATGAAGAAGGAGCTGATGTGGATCCCGTTCTTCAGCTGGTACGCGATGAGAGCCAAGATGATCGTCGTCGACCGCGCCGGCCATTCGGCCGCCCTGCGCAAGCTGGTCAAGGACAGCCAGGAGCGGTTCGCCGAGAACCGCCAGGTGATGATCGCTCCGGAAGGCACCCGCACCGCGCCCGGCGCCGCCCCCGACTACAAGCCGGGCATCGCCGCCCTTTATCGCGAGATCGACGTGCCGGTGCACCCGGTCGCCACCAACGCCGGCGTCCACTGGCCCAAGCACGGCTTCCTGCGCAAGCCGGGCGTCATCGTCTTCGAATATTGCGAGCCCATCCAGCCGGGGCTCAAGCGCGCCGAGTTCATGCGCCTGCTGCAGGATCGGCTGGAGAGCGCCTCCACGGCCCTGCTGCCGCTCTAGCTTAGCCGCCCGCCAGCTCGCGGGCCTCGACCATGCCCAGCAGCTTCTCCATCGAAGCGTCGTGCACCCCCTGCTCGCGCAGGTGCACGACCAAGTCGCGCAGATAGTCGACATTGCGTCCCGACAGGCCCGTAGCGCCCGCGATCAGCTCGGCCTGCCGCTCCAGGCTAAGGGCGCCGGCCCACTGCGGGTGATGGACGTCGGACAGGAAGACCAGGGTCTCGACCCGATGCCCGTGGGCCAGCCGGATGTTGGCGCGCGCCTCGATATAGGTCTCGGTCGGCTGCTCGCGCTCGCGGAGATAGGCGTAGGCCTCCTCCCAGTGCTCTTCGGAGACTCGATAGGCCGCGCCGCGCACCGCGCCGCCGGGCGCAAGGCCCAACACCAGGCCCGGCCGCTGATAGGTGCCGCGGTGGTGCACTGAATAGATGCAGAAGGCGCGGCGACGCCCGTGTAGGGTGGCCGCCTGGCGCTCGACGTACTTAAAGCCCGGACGCCACATCAGCGACCCGTAACCGAAGACCCAACGCTCAATCGACATGGCCCGCCGCGAAAAATCCGCTCCCTCTGCTCCCCGTGTGCCCGATCCCGCGCACCACCGCAAACCCCGCCGCGCCGGCCTGATCATTCCGTTCGCCCTGGCGGGCGTCGCGGCCGTGGCCTGGAGCGGCCTCTGGATCCATGCGCGGGGCGAGGCCGGTCGTCGTATCGACGCCGCCGCCGAGCAATTGCGCAGCGCCGGATACGAGCTTTCGTGGAGTGAGCGGCGGATCACTGGCTACCCGTTCCGACTGAATGTCAGCATGGCCGACGCCCGCATCCGCGAGCCGTCCGGGTGGGCGCTGACCGCGCCGGTGCTGGAGGGCCAGGCCTTCATGCATGGCCTGACCAGCTGGGTGGTGGCCACGCCGCAGGGCCTCACCTTCACGCGGCCGATCGGCGGGGCCGTCAACGTCAAGGGCGACGTCATCCACGCCAGCCTGACCAAGCTCGACCAGCCGCTGCCCAATCTCTCGTTTGAAGGGACCAAGCTGACCTTCGCCCCGGCCGCCGGGGCCCAGCCCTTCGCGCTATCGGCCGCCGACAAGGTCGAGTTCCATTTCCGGCCCGGCCCTGACGATCAGGCCGCCGTGTTCTTCAAGGTCGACGCCGGCAAGGCGCGGCTTTCAGGGCTGTTCGCCCGCCTGGCTGGCGACAAACCGATCTCGATCACCTGGGACTCGATCCTCTCGAAGATCGGCAGCTTCAAAGGCTCAGACTGGCCGACATCGGTGCGCAACTGGTCGGCCGCGGGCGGTCAGATGACCGTGCGCCAGGCCGGGATCACCGCCGGCGAGGCGGTGATCGGCGCCCAGGCCGGCACGCTCGGCGTCGGCTATGACGGCCGGCTGAGCGGCTCTCTAGATGTCACCTTGCGTGAAGCGCCCAAGGCGTTGGGCGCGATGGCCGAGACCGGGGTCATCCGTCCCGAAGCGGCGATGGCGGCCTCTGCGGTCGCCGCCGCCCGCCAGGGAGCCGGCGACGCGGCCCGCGCCAGCGTCACCTTCCAGGCCGGCCAGACCACGCTCGGTCCGGTCGCCATCGGCCCCGCGCCGCGGGTCTACTAAGCCGCCAGCTCGGCCGCGCACATCGCCTTGAACTCGGCCAGGCCTTCGACGTGCTTGGGATGCAGGGCGCTGAGCACCTCCACCGTGAAGGTGACCGGCGCCGAGCCGGCGGCGGTGACCAGATTGCCGTCGCGCACCGCGGCGGGCGTATCGACGTAGGTGGCGGTCGCGCCATAGGCCTTGGCGTTGCCCTGGATGAAGTCGAGCCCGTTCGAGGTGTGGCGGCGACTATCCAGCAGCCCCGCTCGTTCGGCCGCCAGCGTGCCGGCGCAGATCGCGCCGACCACCTTGCCCGCCTTGTCCGCCGCCTGCAGCACCGCCGAGACGTCGGGCGCCTCGGGGCTCATCCAAACCTCCGAACCGATCACCACCAGGGCGTCGTAGTCGGCCGGCTTGAGGTCCTCGATGGCCGCGCCCGGATCGATGGTCATGCCGCCCATCGAGGTCACCGGCTTGCCGCCAGGCGTGTGGAACGAGGTCGATCCGTCGAAATAGGTCCGCACCGCCGAGCTGAGATGCGCGTGCTCCCAGTCGGCGAAGCTGTCGATGACGATAAAAGCGATGTGCTTGCCCATGTGCGTGCTCCCGATCGGCGATGACAAAACGCATCATCAACGCCCCTGGCGCCAGAACCTGTCAGCAGATCATCCGAACGGCTGGTCGATCGACGGCGGCGGCTTGGAGAACCATCGCGGCCCGGCCTCGGTCATGTAGAGGCAGTCCTCCAACCGCACGCCGAACTGGCCGGGCAGATAGATCCCCGGCTCGTTGGAGAGGCACATGCCCGGCGCCAACTTGGTAGCCTCGCCGTGAACGAAGTTGATCGGCTCGTGCCCGTCCAGGCCGATGCCGTGGCCGGTGCGGTGCGAAAGGCCCGGGAGCTTGTAGCGAGGACCATAGCCAAGGCCCTCGTAGTAGCGGCGCACGGCGTCGTCGACCGCTCCCGCGGGCGTCCCGACCTTGGCGGTCTCGAAGGCGATCTGCTGACCCTTGGCCACCTCGCCCCAGACCTTGCGCTGGGCCGCCGTCGCTTCGCCGAACACGAAGGTGCGCGAAATGTCGGACTGATAGCCCTCCACCGTGCACCCGCAGTCCATCAGCACCACTTCGCCGTCGCGCACCGCCTGCGGCTTCTCCGAGCCGTGCGGATAGGCGGCCGCCTCGCCCAGCAGGATCAGCTCGAATTCCGGCTGCCCGCCCAGCGCGCGAGTCGCCTTGTTCATGATCGCGCCGATGTCCGACGGCGTCATGCCCCGTTCGATCTTCCCGTGGGTGTAGCGATAGGCGGCGACCGTCACGTCCGCCGCCGCCTGCATCAGGGCGATCTCGGCGGGCGACTTGATCATCCGGCAGCCCCGCACCACCGGAGCGCCGGAGACGAACCTGGCGTCCGGCAAGTGCTTGGCCAGGCCGTCGCTGACGAAGAAGCGCACCGTCTCCTCGACGCCGATCTTCCCCGCCGCCAGCTTCTTCTCCTTCAGCCAGCCGGCCACCACGGCGGCCGGGTCCTCGTCCTCCTGCCAGACCCGCACCTCTCCGGGGACCGCCAGGCTCTCGCGCACCGAGGGCTCCTCGAAGTGCGGGGTGACGATCAGCAGCTCGCCCTCGACCGGAATGATCGCCGCCGTCACCCGCTCGCTGCGCCACCAGCGTACGCCAGTGAAGTAGGTCAGCGAGGCGTCTGGCTCGATGACCAGGGCCGAGAGTCCCTGCGCCTTCATCAGCCGCTGGGCCTTCGCCACCCGCGCCAGCCGCTCGGCCTGCGAAATCGGGACAGCCCCGCGCGTGATCGAGGCAAGCTCCTTCGTTTGGGCGAAGACCGACGCGCCGCCGGCCAGGACAATCCCCGCCCCGGCAGCACCGGACAGCAGACCCCGCCGATTGATCGTCATTTTCCCCGCCCTCGTCGCCGCAGCGACCCTTGATATTTCACGGCAGCGCTGGCGCCGCTAGGTTGCCGCCCAGAATAAGGAGGAATACCCCAATGATTCAGCGCAAGGGCCTTATGGCCGGGCTCGCCCTGGCCGCCCTGATCGCCGGCGCCGCCCAGGCCGCCACACCGGCCAATATCACCGCCGCGCTCGCCGATCCGGCTCGTCCGGCCACGGACGTTTCGCGCGACGCCGCCCGCAAGCCGGGCGAACTGCTGGCCATGACCGGCGTGAAGCCGGGCGACAAGGTGGCCGACTTCGTGATCGGCGGCGGCTACTTCACCCGCATCCTCTCGGCGGCGGTCGGGCCGAACGGCCACGTCTACGCCTATCAGCCGGACGAGTTCATCAAGTTCCAGGCGTCCTACGGCGAGAACCTCAAGAAGGTGGCCGGCGAATACAAGAACGTCACCCCGCTGGACGCCAGCTTCGGGGCGCTGGACCTGCCCGACGGCCTCGATGCGATCATCACCGTCCAGAACTACCACGACCTCTATCTGAAGGGCTTTCCGGCCGACACGGCCGCCAAGGTCAACGCCGAGCTGTTCAAGTCGCTGAAGCCGGGCGGGGTCCTGCTGGTGGTCGATCACGCAGCCCTGCCGGACACCGGGATCAGCGCCACCAGCAGCCTGCACCGCATCGACATCGCTGCGGCGAAGAAGGATCTGCAGGCGGCCGGTTTCAAGCTGGAGTCCGAGAGCAAGCTGCTCGCCGACCCGGCCGATCCGCACACGGCCAGCGTCTTCGACCCTTCCATCCGCGGCAAGACCGACCAGTTCACCTTGGTCTTCCGTAAGCCGAAGTAACCGGCCGCCAAGCCTCCGGCGACAACCGGTATCGGATGCAACTTTTTTGCGGCGAAGGGGCCTATTGCGCCTTCGTCCGCAATGACCTATGCGCCGAACCTTCGTTTTCGGGGGAAAGTATGGCCCAGGCCGATCCCAAGACCGCCGCGCCCAGCCTCGAGGCCGTCCGCGCGCGTATCGATGCGATCGACGCCCAGCTGCTGGCCCTGGTGGACGAGCGGGCGGGCCTGGCCGTGCAGGTCGCCGCCGCCAAGGCGGCGGCCGGCGACGCCGACAAGTTCGCCCTGCGCCCCGGCCGCGAGGCCCAGCTCCTGCGCCGCCTGCTCGACAGCAGCCGCAAGTCCGCCCGCCCCAGCCTAGTGGTCCGCATCTGGCGCGAACTGATCGGCGACAGCCTCTCGCGTCAGGGACCGTTCCATCTGTCCGTGTTCGGCGGACGCGACAGCGGCCGCGCGGTCGAGGGCGCGCGCCTGCGCTTCGGCGCCGCCCCGGCCCTGCGCCAGGTCGCCAAACCCGAGGACGCCATCGCCGCGGCCAAGACCCCCGGCGGCGTGGCCATCCTGTCGCTGACCTCCGAAACTCCCTGGTGGGGCCGCCTGCTGGCCGAGCCGAAACTCAAGGTGTTCGCCGCCCTGCCATGCCTGTCGGCCTGGGGCCCGCTCAGCGCCCTGGCCGTCGCCGAAGTCGAGGTGGAGCCCACCGGCGCCGACGTCACCTACTGGGTGACCGACGCGGGCGGCTCGGCCCAGGCGATCGAGGACGCCCTCGGCCGCGACGGCGTCGCAGGCGACCTGATCGCCGAAACCGGCGGCCTCAAGCTCTACGCCCTGATGGGCTTCTATCAGGCCGGCGACGAACGCCTGGCCCGCGCGCCTGGGCGGCTGACCGGGGTCATCGGGGCTGCGCCGGCGCCGCTCGACGTGTAAGAGCAGGCCGTTCCTCCGCAAGCCGCGAGCCTATGTCCGACATCACCTTCGATCGCGCCACCGCCTCGCGTCCGGTTCCCAAGCCCGGGATCATGGACATCGCTCCCTATGTGCCGGGCAAGTCGAAGATCGACGGGGTCGAGCATCCGCTGAAGCTGTCGGCCAACGAGAACATCCTGGGCTCCAGTCCAGCGGCGCGTGAGGCGTTCTCCACGGCCTTCGACCAGCTGCAGATGTATCCCGACGGCCGCTCGACCATCCTGCGCGAGGCGCTCGCCGCCACGTACGGCCTGGAACCCGAGCGCCTGCTGTTCGGCTGCGGCTCGGACGAGATCTTCCAGCTGATCAACCAGACCTTCCTCGAGCCCGGCGACAACATCGTCCAGGGCGAGTTCGGCTTCGGCGCCTACGCCATCGGCGCACGCGCCTGCCAGGCGCAGGTCCGCATGGCCCCCGAACCCAACTACCGCATCGACGTCGACGAGCTGCTCAAGCTGGTCGACGCGCGCACTCGGATCGTCTTCGTAGCCAACCCGGCCAACCCAACCGGCACCTGGAACTCGGCGGAGGAGATCCGCCGCCTGCATGCGGCCCTGCCGCCCGGCGTCGTGCTCTGCCTGGACGGCGCCTATGCCGAGTTCTGCGACGACCCGGCCTACGAAGACGGCATGGCGATGGTCCGCGAGTTCGAGAACGTCGTGGTCACCCGCACCTTCTCCAAGCTGCACGGACTGGCCGCGCTGCGGGTCGGCTGGGCCTACATGCCGCCGGAGATGGCTGGCGCCATCGACCGCATCCGCCTGCCGTTCAACGTCAACATTCCGGCCCAGCTGGCCGCGGTCGCCGCGCTCGGCGACGACGACTTCCAGCGGCGCTCGTTGGTCTTGGTGAACCAGTGGCGGCCCTGGCTCGCCCAGCAGCTCGGCGGCCTCGGCCTCGAGCCACTGCCCTCGGCGGCCAATTTCGTGCTGGTCGGCTTCCCGACGACGCCCGGCAGGACCGCCGCCGAGGCCGACGCCTTCCTGAGCGCGCGGGGCCTGATCGTGCGATACGTGGCCGGCTACGGACTGCCCAACCACCTGCGCATCACCATCGGCCGCGAAGAGCACAACCGCGCCGTGGTCGAGGCCCTAACCGAGTTCATGAAGGGACCTGCCGCGTGAGCGTCATCTATCCGCGCATGGCGGTGATCGGCTGCGGTCTGATCGGCTCGTCGGTGATCCGCGCCGCCCGCGAGGCCGGCGCCGTCGAGACTGTCGTCGTCGCCGACGCCAGCGAAGCCCACCGCCAGCGTATCGTTGAGCTCGGCTACGCCGACGAGGTCACCGGCGACATCGCCGAGGCGGTCCAGGACGCCGACCTCGTAGTCCTGGCGGTTCCGGTGCTGGCCATGGGCGAGGCCGCCCAGGCCGCCGCCAGCGCGCTGAGGCCGGGCGCCACCGTCACCGACGTCGGCTCGGTCAAGGGCAGCGTCTCCGACGCCCTGGCCAAGGCGCTGCCGGCTGACGCTTTCATCATCCCCGGCCACCCGATCGCCGGCACCGAGCACTCCGGCCCCGACGCGGGCCTGGCCGAGCTGTTCCAGAACCGCTGGGTGATCCTCACGCCGCAAGCCCGCCAGGACGACGCCTATGTCGAGGCCGTCGGCCGGCTGGCCGAGTTCTGGCGCGCGCTCGGCGCCAATGTCGAACAGATGGACGCCGGGCACCACGACCTGGTCCTGGCCGTCACCAGCCACCTGCCCCACCTGATCGCCTACAACATCGTCGGCACCGCGGCCGACATGGAGGAAGTCACCCAGGCCGAGGTGATGAAGTTCTCGGCGGGCGGCTTCCGCGACTTCACCCGCATCGCCGCCTCCGATCCGACCATGTGGCGCGACGTGTTCGTGGCCAACAAGGACGCGGTGCTGGAGATCCTCGGCCGCTTCACCGAGGACCTCCAGGCGCTATCGCGCGCCATCCGCTGGGGCGAGGCCGACAAGCTGTTCGAGCTCTTCACCCGCACCCGCGAAATCCGCCGCGGCATCATCGCCGCCGGCCAGGAAAGCGCCGAGCCCAACTTCGGCCGCGACCGCGGCAAGCACTAGCCGAGCTAAGATGCTCCCCCAGAAGGGGAGGATCTGCTTTTTCCCCTAAGCCGCCGGCTGCTCGCCCTTGGTCACCTGCTCGGCCAATCGCCCGGGCAGCTCGGCCATGTGATCGAACTCGGCGGTGAACTCGCCCAGTCCCTGGGTCAGGCCGCGCAGCTCGACGATGAGGTCCTGTCGCTCGGCCCGCGGTAGACACACCTCGATCTCGTCCCAGCCATTCCAGCCCTCGCGCGGATGGAAGCCGAGGATCTGCCCGCGCCGGGCCGACACCGCCTGGGTGATCCTCGAGGTCGAGGCCTGCGGCGCGTGGATGGTCAGCTTCTCGACCGGCTCCAGTAGATAGGGCGCGCCGGCCCGCAGGCCCTCGCTCATCGCCAGCCGACCGGCCGCCCGGAAGCTCATCTCCGATGAGTCGACGCTGTGATAAGAGCCGTCGACCAGCACCACCTCCACATCCGTCACCGGGAACCCGAAGGCCCCGCGCTCCATGGCGTCGCGCACGCCCTGCTCGACCGAGGGGATCCACTGCTTGGGCACCACCCCGCCGGTGATCTTCTGCGAGAAGGCGAAGCCCTCGCCGCGCGCCCGCGGCTTGATCTCCAGCACCACGTCGCCGAACTGGCCGTGACCGCCGGTCTGCTTCTTGTGCCGGCCGCGCTGGGTGACCGGCTTGCGCAACGATTCCTGGTAGGAGACCTTCGGCCGGCTGGTCGCCGCCTCGACGTTGAACCGCCGCTTCAAGCGCTCCAGCAGCACGTGCAGGTGCGCCTCGCCGCGGCCGGAGACGATGGTCTCCTGGGTCGTCGGGTCCAGGGCGATGACGATGGCTGGGTCCTCCTCGGCCAGCTTGTTCAGCGCCGCCGACAGCCGCACGTCGTCTTTGCGGTCCTTGGCCGAGATCGACATCGAAAATAGCGTCTGCGGCGGGAAGGCCGGCTCGGCCAGGCTTCGCGCCTTGCCGTCCATCGAGATCACCATGCCCGGCATCGCCGCTTCCAGCTTGCCGATGGCGACCACCTCGCCGGTCCCGGCCTTGTCGGACTTCTTGCCGGTCGGCGTGGTGAAGCTGACCAGCCCTCCGGCCCGGCTCTTGTCGCCTTCACTGAGCGTCAGCTCCTGCCCGTCGGCCAGCTCCCCCTGCATCACCCGCGCATAGGCGATCTTGCCCGCTTGGCCGGCATAGGAGGTCTTGAAGACATAGGCGCTGGGCCCGTCCAGGCCCATCCGAGCGGCCGCCGCCACGACGTCCGGCGTCTCGTGGCGCAGCGCCTTCAGCAGCCGCCGGACGCCGAACCCATTTGAAGCCGAGCCGAAGAACACCGGGGTGATCAGTCCCTGCGCCAGGTCGGCCACCAGGTCGCCGAACACCGCGTCCTGGCTGGGGTTGAGGTCGGAGAGCAGCTGCTCCATCAGCTCGTCGTCGAAGTCGGCCAATTGCTCCAGCATGTGGAACCTGGCGTCCGCCTCCAGCGCGGCGACGTCCTGCGGCAGGTCGATCTGCTGCGACGGCTGCCCGGGCCGGTAGACATAGGCCCGCTCCAGCGCCAGGTCGACGAAGCCGGTGACGTGCTCCTTGTCGATCAACGGGATCTGCCGAGCCACCAGCCGATTGCCCGACGCCGGCGCCAGGGCCTCCAGCAGTTCGTCGAGCCCGCCGTGCGCCTGGTCGATCTTGTTGACGAACACCGCGTGCGGCACGCGCCGCGCCTCCAGCTCCTTGAAGATCGGCTGCAGCAGGCCCGCCCGCGTCGGATTGGGGTCGACGACGATGATCGCCAGATCGACCGCCGGCAGCACAAAGTCCTCCGTGCCGGAGAACTCCGGGGAGCCAGGGCAGTCGATGACCGCGTAGCGGTCGCCCATGAACTCGAAGCCGGCGATATTGAATTCTATGGACTGGCCTCGATGCCGGGCCTCCGGGGTGGCGTCGCCGACGCTGGCGGCGCCCACCTCGCCCTGGCGCGGTATCGCGCCGGCGGCGAACAGCATGGCTTCCATGAGGGTTGTCTTGCCGGATCCCGCCGCGCCGACGATGGCGATGGCGCGGGCGGTACCGGAACCTGGTCTGCCCATTTGCAGGCCCTCCCGAGCTCTGAGGCGCCCGCCTCTTGGGAGCGGGCGCATGTGACCCCGACCTCGCTATGCTTCCACCCGCCCGAACCGATACGCAAGGCTTGGCCGCGGACGCCAAAACAAGCCATCGTGTTCGCTTCAGCGAAATCCGGAGGCTGCATGAACGGCTACGCTTGGCTCGGCATCGCCATCGTGGCGGAAGTCATCGCCACCTCGGCCCTGAAGGCGTCGGACGGCTTCAGTCGCTGGGTCCCGTCGATCGTCACCAGCATCGGCTACGCCATCGCCTTCTACTGCCTGTCGCACTCGATGAAGACCGTGCCGGTCGGCGTCGGCTACGCGATCTGGTCGGGGGTCGGCATCGTGCTGATCACCGCCATCGCCTGGGTATTGTTCAAGCAGAAGCTGGACGCTCCAGCCTTGGCCGGCATGGGCCTGATCCTGGCCGGCGTGCTGGTCATCAACCTGTTCTCCAAGAGCGCCGGCCACTGATCAGCCGGAGCGCGGGGCGGGTTTGACCCGATTGGCCGCCGTTCGCCCCAGGGCATAGGTTAGCTCGGCAAGGAACGAGACGCTTGCCCGGCGCCCTCGACACGGGAAGGCCATGTCACCGCTCGATATCGCGTTGGAAGCCGCGTTGGTGATCATGCGCAATGGCGGCTCGTCGAACGCCGCGCAGCGAAGCTTCTCAAACATCCTCAAGGGAGCCGGCTTCGCCGGCGTGGCGGCCATCTGGCGGCTGGACTTCATCGCCGCCTATCACGGCGTCGACGACCGCACGCATGTCCGCGCCGTGGGCCCTATTGGCATCAATCTCGCCCGGGTCTCCGAAACAGTGATGGCCAGCCAGCGGGTTGCCGACGGAACTCTTCCCCTCGCCCAGCTTCCAGCCGAGCTCGAGCGCATCGGCCGCCTGCCCTCGCCCTATGGCCGTTGGCTGACCGTGGCGATCGCCGGCGCCTGCGCCGCGTGCTTTTCCCAGCTTCCCGGCGGCGACTGGGGCAGCTTCGGCGTCACCCTCGTCGCGGCCGCCGCCGGCCAGACCCTTCGATCTGCGCTGCAGGCGCGCCAGGTTCCCCCCGCGCCCGTCACCTTCATCAGCGGCTTTCTGTCGACCCTGATCGCTGCAATCGCCTTGCGCCTGGGCTTCAGTCAGGTGGAGGCCGCCACCCTGATCGGCTCGGTCATCTACCTGGTTCCGGGTCTGCCGCTGATCAACGGCTTCGTCGATCTGGTGTCCCACCGGCGCCTGATGGTCGGCTTCGAGAGAATTCTGAACGCCGCCTACCTGTTCCTGGTCCTGGCGATCACCATCGCACTCGCCAAAGCGGTGGTGGGGCTCTAGCGCGGGAGGAGACGTGGACACCTTCGCCATCCTCGAGAACAGCCTCTGGGCGGCGTTTTTCGCCACCGGACTGGGCGTGCTTTTCACCGCGCCGCCGCGCTACCTGCCTGCCGCCTTCGTCTGCGGCTTCCTCGGCCGCGGCGTGCGCGACCTCTGCATCACCGTGGACATGAACGTGAACTGGGCCACGGTCATCTCGTCGACATTCGTAGTCCTGGTGGCCCTCGTGTTCACCCGCGGGCGCACGGTCTCGCCCGTGGTGCTGATCTGCGGAGTGCTCCCTCTGGGCGCTGCGGTCCCCATGTTCGATCTGATCTTCGCCCTGATGAAGGTGTCGTCGGCGAAGGGCGCGGCGGCCGTCGACCAGGCGTCCCTGGCGGTCAGCACTAACGCCGGCAAGGTCTTCGCCACATCGCTGGCGATCGCCCTGGGTCTCGCCGCCGGCATCGCCGTCCAACGGGTCCTGCAGCGCAAGATCGCGGAGGACGACTGAGCAATTCTCGCTGGGAGACGTTGAGCTGTCATCCAGCGGCGCAAGGAGGCGGCCATGGCCACGATCATCGGAAGCAGCGGCGACGATTTGCTAAGCGGGACGCGGGGCGACGACTCGATCGCCGGATTGGCGGGGCGTGACCGCATCAACGGCTTCGACGGCGACGACACGATCAGCGGCGGCCCGGACAACGACACCATCGACGGCGGCCTCGGGACCGACACCCTGGTGTTTCCGGGGGCCGAGTGGGGCTTCAGCATCCTGCTCGGTCCCGACCCGAACGGGCTCCCGCTCTTTCCGCCGCAGGACGGCAGGGGCGTCAGCGACGACGGCTGGGTCAACGGGGTCGACTATTTCTTCAGCATAGAGAACGTCATCGGCACGCCGTACCGCGACTACATCGTCGGCGACTTCGGCTCCAACCGCCTGGACGGATCTGGGGGCGCCGACAGCATCTATGGCGCGGCCGGCGGGGACACTCTGTTGGGTGACGCCGGCGCCGATTATCTGCGCGGTCAGGAGGGCAATGACCTGATCTCAGGCGGCGCAGACTCTGACGACATCAACGGCAATCTCGGCGACGACTTCGCCCACGGCGACGGCGGGAACGACTGGGTGGTCGGGGGCCAGGGCGCGGACGTCCTCTGGGGCGACGACGGCGACGACATCGTCTACGGCAACATAGGAGCCGACGCGCTCGACGGCGGCTCGGGGGCGGACATCCTGCGCGGCGGCCAGGACAACGACCAGCTCAGCGGCGGCGACGGGGACGACTGGCTGGCCGGTGATCGCGGCGCCGACACCATCGCCGGCGGCTTGGGCGCAGACGCCTTCTTCAGCTTCGTCGGCGGCGGGATCGACCTCATTGTCGACTTCAATCCCGCCGAGGGCGACCGCCTGCTGATCCCGGCGACCACGACCTACCTGGTGCGCACGGTCGGCTTGGACCTGGTCATCGAGTTCAACGCCGAGGACCGTGTGATCCTGGCGGGCGTCCAACTCAACGACCTGGAAAGCGGCTGGATCGTCCGGGTCTAGTCCAGCTTGGGACCGAGGAACTCGGTCACAGCCTCGATCACCTCGACCAGGCCCAGCCGGTCGACCCGCACGCCCTCGGGCAGGCCGCTGAACAGCCGGGTCGGGGCGGCGGCGTCCAGCATCACGAACACGCCCTTATCGTCGGCGCGGCGGATCAGGCGCCCGAAGGCCTGCGAGATGCGGGCTCGGGCGACGTTGTCGTCATACGTCTTGCCGCCGAACCGGACCCGCCGAGCCTTGTGCAGGATGTCCGGCCGTGGCCACGGCACGCGGTCGAAGGCCAGCAGCCGCAGCGAGCGGCCCGGCACGTCCACCCCGTCGCGCACCGCGTCGGTGCCCAGCAGGCAGGCGTCCTCCTCGGCTCGGAAAATGTCCACCAGGGCGCCGACCTCCAGCGGGTCGACATGCTGGGCGTAGAGCGCCAGCCCCTTGTCGGCCAGCGGCGCGGCAATCTTCTCGTGCACGGCCCGCAGCCGACGGATGGCGGTGAACAGGCCAAGCCCGCCGCCGCCTGCCGCCAGGAACAGTTCGCGCATCGCGGCCGCCACCTGGCGCGGATCGTCCCGGCCGATGTCGGTGACCACATAGGCCCGCGCATTGGCCGCGTAGTCGAAGGGCGAGGCCAGCTTCAAGGTCTTGGGCCGGTCGGGCAGCCGCGCCGCCCCGGTCCGCATCTCGGCCAGGGCGAAGGGATCGTCCAAGGTCGCGTCCGACAGGGTGGCGCTGGTCACCAGAACCCCGTGCGCCGGGGCGATCACCGCGTTGGTCAATGGCTCGGTCGGATCGACCCAGTGGCGGCGACAGGCGGCGTCCACCACCCGGCCATAGAGGAAGGTCGCTTCGAACCAGTCGACGAAGTCGGGGTCGTCCTCGGCGTCCTCGTCGATCGCCCGCAGCATCGAGCGCCAGGCCGGCAGCAGCATCCGGCACCGTCGATCCAGGCCGCGCAGCGCTCCCTCGATCCGGCCGCGGTCGCTGGTGACGATCTGGGCCGCCTCCTCGTCCAGCAGGTCCTCCAGATGCCGCGCCAAAGCCAGCAGCGGGGCCTCGATCTTGGCCAGCGCCGCGGCGGCGTCGCGGGCGGTGGCGCGCACCAGTTCCAGGGCCGGTCGAGCGGCGCACTCCATGCCGACGTCCGAGGGCGCGGCGCGGGCCCGCAGTTGCTCGATCACCGCCACCAGGAAGGCTTCGATCGGGCCGATCGGATTGACCTCGCCGTTGGGGGGCGCGATCCGGCCTGACCAACCCTCGCCCGGCAGGGCGGCGGCCGCGGAGATGGCGTCGACCAGCGACTGACGCGCGTCGTCGCGGTCGCCGAGCATGTCCATCAGCCGCGCTTCCAAGCCCCGGCCACGACGGCCGCGACCTTCCGGCCCGCGGATCCAGCGGCGCAGCTCGGCGGTCTCCTGGCCCGACAGCGCCGCGGCGAAGGCCGCGTCGGCGGCGTCGAACAGGTGGTGGCCCTCGTCGAAGACGATGCGCTTGAGTTGGGTGGTCTCGCCGTCGGCCTTCGAACCCCGCGCCGCCCGCGCGCCGTCGAAGGCGGCCTGGGTCAGCACCAGGGCGTGGTTGGCGATCACCAGGTCCGCCTTGCGCGAACCACGGATCGCTTTTTCGACGAAGCAGGCCCGATAGTGCTGGCAGCCGGTGTGGATGCACTCCCCGCGCCGGTCGACCAGATTGCCGGCGCTGGCCTGGCCGGCCGCGGGCACGGCGAACAGGGTCGGCAGCCAGGCGGGGAAGTCGCCGCCGGTCATGTCGCCGTCGCGGGTCGCCCGCGCCCAGCGCGCGGTCAGGCCGATGCCGATCAGGTCGGCCTGACCGAGCTGGGCAGTGTTGGCCATGTCCTGGAAGTTCAGCAGGCAGAGATAGTTCTCGCGGCCCTTGCGGACGACCGCCTTCTTGGCCCGCACCTTGGGGTCCGGATAGATCGACTGGCTCTCGCGCTCGATCTGCCGCTGCAGGGCGCGGGTGTAGGTCGAGACCCACACCGACGGGCCGTTGGCCTCGGCCCACAGCGAGGCCGGCGCCAGGTAGCCGAGCGTCTTGCCGACGCCCGTGCCCGCCTCGGCCAGCATCATCCGTGGCTCGCCCTCGCGGTCGCGCGGCTGGAACGCGTAGGCCGCCTCGGTGGCGTACTCGACCTGGGCCGGGCGGCTCTCGTCCAAGCCCGATCGCTGCAACAGTTCATTCAGTCGCTGGGCCGCTTCCTCGGGCACGACCGGCTTGGAGGTGGCCTCGCCGGCCGGCGCCTGATCCTCCCACTCCATGATCCGCGTCCACACGTCGAGACCGGAGGTGCGGAACTGGTTACCGACCGGACCCGAGCGCAGCGCCGTGGTGACCGCAGGTCCCCACGCCCAGCCGCCGCGCATCAGGGTCTCGGCGATGGCCAGCGCCTCTTCGCGGCTCGGCTCCGGGCTCGCCGCCAGCTCCTCCAGCAGGATCGCGCAGCCGGCCCGCAGCGCCTCAGCCTGGGCCTGGGCTCCCTTCGGTTCCGGCTGTCCCAGCGCCAGGGCCAGGCCCGCCGCCGAGGGGGCGCAGAACTTCGCAGGCCGCGCGAACGCGAACAGCTCCAGGGCGTCGAACAGGCCCGGCATCCGCGGCGGCGCATTGAGACCAAGCCGGCGCGCGGTCATCGAGGCGTGGGCCACCAGCACTGGTCCGCGCTGCAGCAGGTCGCGGGCGTCAGGCGCGCGGATCGGCTGGGCGTCGCCGGCGTCGGCGACCGCCGCCCGCGGCCCTGGCAGGACAACCAGGGCAGGCGCTAAATCCAGACTCGTGATCGGGGCGTTCACCCCGCCTTGCTACCCGTTTTCGGCAGGAAACTAAAAGGGAACGTACAAATCCTGCTGATCGGTCGCGGCTACTCGGCGATCAGCTCGCCGCTGCCGCCCAGGTCGGCCGGAAAATCCTTCATCTTCGGCAGGCCATCGCGGATTGGCAGCACGGTCTCAGCGTAGTTCACGTGGACGCCCGGCTCGAACTTCAGGGTCGGGATCGTCGCGGCGAAGACGTCCACCAAACCGAAGGTCGGGTGATTGGTCATCAGGTGACCGCCGCACTGGCTGCAGTACTGGCGCTCGCTGACCGCCGTCTTGGCGTAGGTCGCCAGCTTGTCCTGGCCCGCCACCACCTTCACCGCCGTCGGCGGCCAGAGACTGAAGGCGTTCACCGGCCCGCCAGACCACGATCGGCAGGACTGGCAATGGCAATAGCCCATCCCCGCCGGATCGCCGCTCACTTCGATTTTCACTGCACCGCAAAAGCACTCACCCGCATAGGTCATTTGGCGCTCCCTCTCAGCTTGTGCGAGATCGCCGCCACCCTACGCCTCCTGCGAGCGCCGACTACCTACCTGGCGCAGCTCTGCGCAACCTAGACTTGACTCGAACAAAGCCAGAACTTATCGCTTGGGCAGCAATTCATGCGGGTGGGCAAATGGGTTTCGCGCTGGACGTGGCTTCGATCGAAGGGCTCGACAAGGACGAGGCTCTGCGGCGCCTGGGGTATGTCGCTGCCGGTAGTGAGACTGATGGCATTGGCGGCGACGTGTCGTGGGCCACCACGTCAAACGGCCGAGTGGTCCTTGTCGCCGACTATGGTTGGTTAGAGCCTGCTCGCCTTACTGAGCTGTCCAGAGGAGCCTCGCTTGTGGCCGGGCGGTTCGAGACTCACGTCGGCGACAGCAACGCCTGGGGTTACCGCGACGGCGCCCGCATCTGGTCGGTCCAGTGCAACAACGAAGAAAGCCACTACGGCGACGAGTATGGCCTGACGGTCGATGGCGTCCCGCCCGCGGAATTCGCTGTAATCCGGGACCGCCTGTTGGCCGAACGTCGGGCCGAAGCCGACACAGACGAAGAGCCCGATGAAGATCTGTACGACCTGCCCGAGGAACTCGTCGAAACCCTTGGCGGCTGGACGCCGGAGGGTGAAAACAGTGAGGATCTGCAGTTCTTCGCTGCGGCCTGGGACGGTCCGGTCGAGGAGCGCGGCCCCGGATTCTTCGGTCGGCTATTCAAGGGCTTCGGTCGCTCGCGGTAAGCGGCGCTTGCGCGAAACGTAACGCGAACATCATATGGGGCGATGGCTGACGCAGCGGCCCTTCCGCCCGACCTCCTGCCCGACAGATTCGCCGCCTGGTTCGAAGGCCGGGGCTGGAGCCCGCGCGCCCATCAGCTGGAGATGGTCGCGAAGGCCCGCGAGGGCCGCGACACCCTGCTGATCGCGCCGACCGGCGGCGGCAAGACCCTGGCCGGCTTCCTGCCGAGCCTGATCGAACTGGCCCAGCGCCCGCCGGCGAACGCTCCGCGCGGCCTCCACACGCTCTACATCTCGCCGCTGAAGGCGCTGGCGGTGGACGTCGAGCGTAACCTGATGGCGCCGATCCTCCAGATGGGTCTGCCGATCGTCGCTGAGAGCCGAACCGGCGACACCGGCCTCTCGCGCCGCCAGCGCCAGCGGGTCAAGCCGCCGGACATCCTGCTGACCACGCCAGAACAGCTGGCGCTGTTCTGCGCCTGGGAAGGGGCGCGGCTCTATTTCGAGGAGCTGTCCTGCGTGATCCTCGACGAGATCCACACGCTGCACGCCTCCAAGCGCGGCGACCTGCTGGCGCTGGACCTCGCACGCCTGCAGCAGTTCGCGCCGAAGCTGCGCCGGGTCGGGCTGTCGGCGACGGTGGACGATCCCGACGTCATCCGCCGCTGGATGGGCTTTGGCAGGGACGAGACTACGCACGAGCAGGTCGCCCTGGTCCGCGGCCCGGCCGGCGCGCCGCCGATCGTCGACATGCTGCTGGCCGAGGGCCGCGTGCCCTGGCACGGTCACACCGCTAAGCACGCCATGGACGAGGTCTACGAGGCCATCAAGGGCGCGCGCACCGCCCTGGTGTTCGTCAACACCCGCTTCCAGGCCGAGTTCGCGTTCCAGGAGCTGTGGCGGCTGAACGAGGACAGCCTGCCCATCGCCCTGCACCACGGCAGCCTGGCCGCCGAGCAGCGCCGCAAGGTCGAGGCGGCGATGGCCCGCGGCGAGCTGCGCGCCGTGGTCTGCACCTCGACCCTGGACCTCGGCATCGACTGGGGCGACGTCGACCTGGTCATCCAGCTGGCCTCGCCCAAGGGCGCCAGCCGCATGGTCCAGCGCATCGGCCGCGCCAACCACCGCCTGGACGAGCCGTCGCGCGCCCTCTTCGTCCCGGCCAACCGCTTCGAGATGCTCGAGTGCCAGGCCGCCCGCGAGGCGATCGCCGAGAACCGCTTCGACGGCGAGGCCTCGCGCGTCGGCGCGCTCGACGTGCTGGCCCAGCACGTCATGGGCTGCGCCTGCTCCGAGCCCTTCGACCTGCTGGCGCTCTATGACGAGGTGACCAGCAGCGGGCCCTATCGCGACCTGGCCTGGGAGGACTTCGAGCAGGTCGTCGACTTCGTCTCCACCGGCGGCTACGCGCTGAAGACCTACGACCGTTTCCGGCGGATCGTGAAGGGGCTCGACGGTCGCTGGATGGTGCGCAACGCCGAGACCGCCCAGCGCCACCGGCTCAATGTCGGGGCCATCGTTTCGCCGGCCATGCTCGCGGTGCGGATCTCGATGGGCAAAGGCCGCGCCGGCCGCAAGATCGGCGAGGTCGAGGAGGGCATGCTGGAGATGCTCGATCCCGGCGACACCTTCGTCTTCGCCGGCCAGGTCTGGGCGCTGGTCGCGGTCACCGGGACCGACGTGCTGGTCAGCCCGGCCACGAACCGCGACCCGAAGATGCCGTCCTGGGGCGGCTCGAAGTTCGCCCTGTCGACCTTCCTGGCGAAACGCGTGCGCGAGCTGATGTACGACCAGGAGCACTGGCAGGTGCTGCCCGCCGACGTCCGCGAATGGCTGGAGATTCAGCGCGACCATTCGCTGATCCCCGAAGCCGACGACATGCTGCTGGAGACCTTCCCGCGCGGCAAGCGCCACTTCCTGGTGGTCTATCCGTTCGAGGGCCGGCTGGCCCACACCACCCTGGCCATGCTGCTGACCCGGCGGCTGGAGCGGCTGGGCGCCGGGCCGCTGGGCTTCGTCTGCAACGACTACGCCATGGCGATCTGGGCGCTGAAGCCGATGGACGGCCTCGATTTCGACGAGCTCTTCGCCCAGGACATGCTCGGCGACGACCTCGAGGCCTGGCTCGCCGAGAGCTTCATGATGAAGCGCGCCTTCAAGGGCTGTGCGATCATCTCGGGGCTGATCGAGCGGCGGTTCCCCGGCCACGAGAAGTCCGGGCGCCAAGTGACCTTTTCCACGGACCTGATCTACGACGTGCTGCGCCGACACCAACCCGACCACCTGCTGCTGCGCTGCGCGCGCGAGGACGCCGCCACCGGCCTGATCGATGTCGCGCGCCTCGGCCAGATGCTCGAGCGCATCGCCGGCCGCATCCGCCACTCGCCGCTGGATCACCTGTCGCCGTTCTCGGTCCCGATCCTGCTGGAAATCGGCAAGGAGCGCTCCCCTGGCCAGGCCGGCGAGATGATCCTGGCCGAGGCCGCGGAAGACCTGATCGCCGAGGCCATGGCGTGAGCGCGCTGTCCGCCCCTTCGCCCTACGCCTTCGCGGCCAGTCCCTGCGGCGGCCTGCGTCTGCGCCTGAACGGCGCGGCGGTGACCCTGCGCGCCAGCGGCGCCCTCTGGATCGAGGCCGAGCGGATGCTGGTGGTCGCCGACCTCCACCTGGAGAAGGGCTCGGCCTACGCCATGCGCGGCCAGATGCTGCCGCCCTACGACACCCGCGACACCCTGCGCCGGTTGCAGGCCGAGGTGATCGCCACCGCGCCCGAGGCGGTCGTGCTGCTCGGCGACACCTTCCACGACGGCCGCTCGGAAGAGCGGCTGGCCCGCGACGACGCCCAGGCCCTGCGCACCCTGGCCGCCACCACGCGGCTGATCTGGGTGGTCGGCAACCATGACGCCGACGGGCCCCGCGCCCTGCCCGGCGAGACCACCGACGAGATTGCGGTGGATAGCCTGATCCTGCGCCACGAGCCGACCGCCGGCGCCCAGCCCGGCGAGGTCGCCGGTCACCTGCACCCCTGCGCCAAGGTCGCCGCCGCCAGCGGCCGGGTCCGCCGCCGCTGCTTCGTCACCGATGGAACCCGGATGGTGGCGCCGGCCTTCGGGGCCTATGCCGGCGGGCTGAATGTCCGCGATGCCGCCTTCGCGGGCCTGTTCGACCGCGACCCGCTCTGCGGCGCCCTGGGGGTCGGCCGTGTGCACGCGGTCGGCTGGCGCTCGGTCGTCGCCGACTAGCGCCGAAGCGCTACATCCGCATCGCCTGTTCAAGCGCCAGGGCCAGCGACAGGCAGGCGCCGAGGGTCAGGGTGGTCATCAGCCGCGGATAGCGGACCGGCACGTCATGCGCGGCGTGGTCGTAGAGCCACTGCAGGATGAAGGCGGCGAGAAATCCGCTCAGCAGCCAGGCGGTCTCGATCCGCCCGCGGCCGAAGATCAACGCCCAGGCGGCCAGCGGCGAGATCACCGACACCGCCAGGCGCGCCCAGCGCGGCGCGGCGCGGCCGCTTTCCAGCCCCCAGCGAATGCCGCCCAGGAAGCCCAGCACGATCGCCGACCAGGTCAGCAGCATGGTCAAGGCCGGTCCGCTGAGATCGGCGGGGCCATAGAGATAGGTCAGGGCCGAGGCGGGAAACGGGACCAGGCCCAGCAGGGCGATGGCCCACAGCGGGCGCGGGGCCGCGGCCTCCGAATGGACCTCGGCGTCGGTGTGGATTTCCAAACCGTCAGTTCCTCCGGAAGGCGACCGATGCGGCCCAGCCGGCGCCAAGGGCGATCGCGACTGAAGCTAGACCGTAGAACCATGGCCTGCGATGGGCGAAGAGGTAAAGGGCTCGCTCCACCCCGGCCTTCTCGACGGTCAGTCCGCGCATGCGGCGCGAGACAGGCTGGCCGTCCTGAAACAACAGGATCTCGGTGGAATAGACCCCGATCGGCGCCCCGGTCGGCAGGTCGATCTCGGCCTTGAATAGGCCTCTGTCGACAAAGGTCACGCCCCGTTCGTCGGCGGCGTAGAGCCCGCCCTGCTCCTTCAGCCGGATCACAGCGCGCCGCCAGTCCAGATAGTCGGCGCCCAGGCCGCTGACCACGACGTCCCGCACGCCGTAGCGCGTCTCGATCCGCTGCTCCATCGGCGCATTGATCCGCAGGTGGTCGATGCCGGCGCCGAGCCGCCGCAAGGTCCCGAAGCTGGCGATCTGGTCGAGCGGCCGGGTCGAGGCGGCCATGTAGAAGCCCGGCGCGCCCTGGAACACCACCGGGCGGGAATTGACCCACACCCCGGCGACCCGGGTCTTGCGCGCCATGCGCACCGGCCCGTCGGGGCCGCGGACGATGACCACCACATCGCTGGGGCGAGCGCTCGGATCGAACACCGCGCCATAGAGCACGATGCGCGCGCCGCTGAAGCTGGAGGTGACCCGCACATTGGTGGTGGTCAGGGCGGCGGAGACGGCGGCCGGCGGCGGCGAGGCGAAAGGGGGCGGGACGTCGAGCATCAGCCGTTCCCAGCCATCAGCACGAACGGCTCGTCGGGCGTGAAGAACAGGCCAAGCCCCATCCGCAGCCCGACCGCCAGCACGATCAGCGCCAGCAGCGCCCGCAGTTCCTCGGCCCGGAACCGGTAGGAGGCCCTGGCCCCCACCTGCGCGCCCAGCACCCCGCCGATCAGCAGCAGGGTGGCCAGCATGACGTCGACCGTCTGGTTGCGGCCCGCCTGCAGCACGCTGGTCAGCGAGGTGGTGATGATGATCTGGAACAGGCTGGTGCCGACCACCACCCCGGCCGGCATGCGCAGGATGTAGACCATGGCCGGGACCAGCACGAAGCCGCCGCCCACACCCATCACCGCCGACAGGACGCCGACGAACACCCCCAGCAGAATCGGCGGGATGACGCTGATATAGAGCCGCGAGCGCGGAAAACGCAGCTTGAACGGCAGGCCGTACAGCCAGGGCGGCCGGCGGTCCCGGCGCGGCTTGGGCGCATCGCCGCGCCGGCGGCGCAGGATCGAGCCCAGCGACTCCCACAGCATCAACCCGCCGATCACCCCCAGGAACACCAGGTAGGACAGCGAAACCACCAGGTCGGCCTGGCCCATCAGCCGCAGCCAGCGGAACACCTCGACGCCGATCAGCGAACCGACCGCCCCGCCAGCGGCCAGCACCCCGCCCATGCGGAAGTCGACCGCCTTGCGCCGGGTGTAGGAGATCACACTGGAGGTGGACGAGGCGGCGACGTGGTTGGCTTCGCTGGCCACCGCCACGGCCGGCGGGATGCCCAGGAACACCAGCACCGGCGTCATCAGGAAGCCGCCGCCGATCCCGAACAGGCCTGAGATGAAACCCACCGCAGCGCCGAGCGCCACCAGCAACGGGGCGTTCACCGAGACTTCCGCGATGGGCAAATAGAGGTCCAAGGGCGCCCCTAGAGCGTAATAGCCGGAAGTGGAGGCGGGTTCCGGCGCGCTACTGCGTAAAGACCTGCAGACGCGAAAGGGTGGTCGGGTCGAGTTCGCCGGTGGCCGCAAAGCCGGCCTGCCGCTGATAGGCGGCGATGGCCATCTTCAGGGCCGGCGAGGCCGAGCCGTCGGTCGGACCTTGATAGTAGCCGAGTCGAGACAGCGCCCGCTGCGCCCGCGCCAGATCGCCGCCGGAGGCGAGGGTCGCGTCGGCGACCGTGGCCGAGGGGTTGGGCGTGGCCGGTCGGAAGGCCTGGGCCGATCGCTCGGCGACGCTGCGCGCCTCGGTCGACAGGGCGGCGCGCACGCGCGCGGCGTTCTTCAGGGCTTCCTCGTCACGGTTGCGGGCCGCGATCAGGTACCACTTGTAGGCCTCGGCGGCGTTCTGATCGACACCGCGGCCCTGCTCGTAGAGGACACCGAGATTGTACTGGCTGTCGACCAGGCCAAGGTCCGCCGCGCGGCGGAACCATTGGGCGGACATCGCCGCGTTCTTCGGCCCGCCCTGACCTTCGGCCATGGCGATCCCGAGGTTGTGCATGGCCGCGCGATTGCCGCCCTCGGCGGCGCGCTCGGTCCAACGGCGCGCCTCGGCCGGGTCCTTCTTCAGGCCGGCCGCGCCCTCAGTGTAGAGCTTGGCCAGATAGAACTGAGCGGGCGAGTGGCCGAGATTGGCCGCCTTGCGAAGCTGGTCCAGCCCGCCGGGCTGAGAGGCTTCGAGCGCTTGCACGGCGCTGGCGTAGGTGGCGGCCAAGGCCGCCGTGTCCGCGCCCGACGGCATGGCCGCGGTCATCGGCGCCGGAGTCAGCGCCACCGCAGCGCGGGCTGCGCCGATGACGGGGGTGGTGTCGGCTTCGCCACCGGTGATCTCACCGGCCTTGTCGCTCTCGAACACCGCCAGGGCGTCGGCGACCCGCTGGGGCGCGGCGCCGCCGGGCTCGCCTTCGGCGACGAAGTAGCTGGCCGCGCCGAGGCTCAGGAACGCCGCGCCGCCGGCCACCAGCAACGCGGTCTGCAGTGTCGATCCGCCCGCGCGCTTGCGCAGGCTCAGGCTTGAGAACAGCGACTTTCCGGTGGCTCGCGGCAGCTTCTCGATCTTGGCGCCGCCCTTGGCGCGCTTGGCCTCGCCGCCGGGACCGGTGGCGGCGCGGGCCGCGATCCGAGCCTGCTCGATCACTTCACGGGTCGAGAGCGGGCGGGCCGGCTCCTCGGCGACCGCAGCCACGGCTTCCGCCGCTTCCGGCTCGGACTCCGGCCCAGCGACTTGCGGCTCGGGGATCTCTTCGATGATCGTGCGGTCGAGGTCCTCGATGACCGTCAGGTCCTCGGCGGCTGTAGGCTCTGCCGGGGCCTCGGCCACAGCTTCCGCCACGGCCTCGACCGGCGCGGCGGTGGGAGGAGCGGGAGCGAAGCCGTCGGCGGCCTCGAAGTCCTCGGCGTCGAACTCGGGCGGCTTGGAGACAGGCGCGAACTGCGCCTCGCTGCGATCGATCACGTCATCGCTGTCGGCGAAAGGATCGTGGGTCGGCGCGTGGAGATCGAACGGGCTCGCCGTTTCGGTCTCGGTCGCGGCAAAGGCCTGGAGGGCCAGCGGCTCGAGGGAAGGCTCGATCGGAGCCAGGTCGCGGAACGGGTCGTGCGGACCAGCCGGCTCTTCCTGCGTCACCCGCGGCGCCGGCGCTGCGGCCAGCGCCTGTTCGCCCATGCGGCGATGGGAATCGGCCAGGCTGCGGTCGATCTTCTCGCGCGCCTCGTCCAGCAGTCTGGCCGTGCGCTCTTCGCTCTGCCGGATGCGATCGGCCAAGTCTTCCGCCGAACGTTCCTGGCGCTGATTGATACGCTCGCTGACCCGCGCGACCTGCTCGCCCACGTCGTCGATCGCCTGCGCCGCGCGTCGCTCCGAACTGCCAATCCGCTCCGTCAGGCGGTCGGTGATGCGGCCGATCTCGGCGCCCAGTTTCTCCAGCGCCTCGGCATGGGCGCCTTCGCTGCGGCCCAGCCGCGCTTCCAGCGCCTGAGCGATGCGCGCCACTTCGCCGCCGACCTGCTCGATGGCGTCGGCGCTGCGATGCTCGGCGGCCTGGACCTGGCGGTTCAGGGTGTCGGCGATGCCGAGCACCTCACGGCCCATGCGCTCGATGGCGACGGCCGAACCTTGCTCGGACTTGCGCACCGCCTCGGCCATTTCGCCGAGCTTGCGCTCCATGCTGTCGAACCGACCGCTGGTCGCGGCTTGCAGTTCGCCGGCGATCTCGTTGCGCACCTGGTCGACGCGTTGCGACACGGTCGCGGCCAGCGCTTCGATCCGGCGCTCGACCTCCGGAGACACTTTCTCTGCAGTGGCCACGCGGACGTCCAGGTCGGCGAACGCCTGGCCAAGGTTGACCAAGGCCTCCGAAGTCCGGGTTTCGGCGTCGGTCAGGCGCTCGTCGACGCGGTTGACCACTTCCTCGATCAGGGTGGCGGGGTCGCCGATCCCGGAGGACAGGATCTGGTCGATCCGCTGTTCCATCACGCTGATGGTTTCGCGGGTCCGGCCCTCGCCCTCGTAGAGATGGTTGGCGACCTTGCCGAGCGCCGCTTCCAGCGAGCGCAGGGCTTCAGCCGACCGCGGACCCGCGGCTTCGGCCTCGACGCGGCGCAGCCGCTCGGCCAGTCGGGTATTCTCCTCACGCGCTTCCTGGACGGCGCCCTCGAACCGGGCAGCCACCGCGACGGCGTCGCGCTCGGCGGCCTCGATGCGGGCCATGGCCTCGCGCATCACACTATCGGCGGCTTGGGCTTCCGGCGTCCTGCGGGGTTCGCCGCGGTCGAACTTGCCGCTCAGGCGATCCAGGGCCATCGCCACCCGGCCCATCTCGTCGCCAGGATGCTGCGGAGCCTCGAAGCGCGCTGAAGAATAGTCGAGAACGGGTGCGGCCGCGCGCGGCGCCTCGGCATAGCCCCGCTCGGCGCGCGGTCGATCTTCGAAATAGGTCTGTGACGTGATCTCCTCGGGCGCGTCGTCCTCGAGGATCATGCGATTGAGCCACTCTCCGAGCGTCATGCCGGAGCGACGGGCCAGGTCCTTTGCGACCTCCCTCGCCTTAGGGTCGATCCCCTTGACGCTCCAGGGCGCCCCCGACGTCATTTCGAATCGCTCTCCCAGCCCATAGTTGAGGCTAACATCGATCCGTGGTGTGTAAATGCGTCGTTAATACTAGATATTGGGTGTGGCGAGATTGCCTGTGGATTGTGGTGCGACCCCTTACAAGCCAAGCCTTAGCTTCCCGGACATCTTGCCGGCGCTTGCCCTCACCTTGGGCTTTGCGCTCGGGCCGCCGCTGCGATAGGCGGTCATCCGATGCCGCTTAACGTCACCTTGGCGCTGTCCGCCACCCTGCTCGCCATCGCCGCCTTTGCAGGTTGGCGGGGCTCCAAACCCTCGAATCCGATCAAGGGGCCGCGCTTGGCGCCCTGGCGCTTCATCATGGTCACCGCCAGCGCACTTGCCCTGTTCCTGATCGTCCACCTCGTGAACCTGTTGGGCGTGACCACCGGGCGCTAGCCCGGGGGCGGACTAGGCGGCGTTCGACAGCCCGGGCGCCTCGTCAGCCTTCTTCGGCCGCTTGGCCAGGCCCGACACCCCGCCCGATGTCAGCAGCCCCATGTCCGCCAGCAGCAGCGGGATCGCCCACTTGTTCGGCGCGGCGATGTAGCGGGGACGCCAGATCGGGTCGTACTTGCCCTTGTAGGCCCGCACGCCCTGGAAATTGTAGATCTCCTCGCCTCGCTCGAAGATCAGCGCGCCGACGCGCGACAGCACCGGAGCCAGGGGCCGATCGTCCAGCCCTGACAGCGGCGCCATGCCGAACTCGATGGCCTCGTAGCCTTCGCGCCGACCCCATTCGATCAGCTCGACGAACAGATAGTCCATGATCCGGCGCGGGCCTTCGTCGACGTAGCGCATCAGGTCCATAGAGAACGCGGACTTGTTGGCGGTGGTCCAGAGCGTCGCGAAGGCGATGATCTTGCCCTCGAAGCGGACGACCCCCACCGGGAACTCTGCCACATAGGCCGGATAGAAGCCGCCCATCGAGAAGCTCTTGTCGCCGCCGGCATGGTGCACCAGCCAGGCGTCGGAAATCGCCTGCAGCTGCGGCATGATCTCGCCGACCCGCTCAGGCGGCACCACCTCGAAGGTCGCGCCCTGCTCGCCGGCCTGCCGCCAGGCGCGGCGCAGATTGCCGCGCTTGGTGCCCTCGATGGTGAAGGTCTCCAGCGACACCGCCGCGCTTTCGCCGACCTTGGCGATGGCGAAGCCCAACTCCACCACGTCGGGCAGCTGCTCGGCGTCCAGGCCGTAGAAGCCGGGCCGCGCGGCGTGGGCGTCGGCCAGTTCGCGGAACCGCCAGAGCAGGTCCATCTGTTCGTCGCGGCGGCCGACCGGCGCGCCGAGCGAAATCCAGGACCGGCCACGGACTCCGAACATCAGGAAGCTCTCGCCCGACGGCGAGAACAGGAAGCGCTTGTCACCCAGCAGGGCGAGGTTCGAGCCCGGCTCGGCCTCCTCCGCCGTGGCCAAGGCGGCGCGCACGCGGCCCAGTTCCGGATCGTCCTCACCGACCACCTTGGGGGTCGCCGCCGACGACAGCAGCCGCCAGACGCCAAAACCGAGCAGCAGCACCGCCGCGCCGGCCCAGCCGCGCATGGCGCGCGCGGCGTCGGCGTCGGCCATCACCACCCAGAACGGCTTGTTGCCGTAGTCGGCGTGCTGGAACGACCAGAAGCCGAGCAGCCCCGCGCCAACTACCGCGGCCAGGGCCGAGAGCAGCCAGCCCGGAGTGACCTCCATCCGCAGCAGCCGCGACTGACGCGGGAACGCCCCGTGGAACGGCAGCAGCATGACCGCGAACACCGCCAGGGCCGCGGCCTCCTCCCAGGCATAGGCCTTGAGCAGCGCCAGGGGACAGGCGATCAGCAGGGTGGCGACCGTCGCGCCCCAGGCGCCGTCGAGCCTGGCCTTCAGGCCGAACGCCAACAACACCAAGACCAGGCCCAGGATGCTGGACAGGAAGTGGCTGACCTCGATCAGGACGACCGGGGTCACCTCGTAGAGACGCAGGAAGCGGTCAGGGATGGTCGGTGTGGCGCCGGACGCGAGCAGCATCACGCCCGCCAGCAGCGCCAACACCGCAGCGGTCGGCGGCGCCGCGGCGAATGCCGTCGGCTTCAGTTCGCGCCAAAACCTCATTCGCCCTCCAAGAGCCGCCATCGACGCTTCGTTATATAGCCTGATTTGGCGACGGGGCAGCGACGCGCTGCGTGTCAAACAAGCGTTTCGTTCCCCTTGCTCTTGGGGCGCCCGGCGCTAATGTGGCCGCCGCATAAGGCTTTTCCGATCCAGGGAGGATTCCATGGCCGACTTTGGCGGCGGCGATCTCGACGCGTTCCGCGGCGAGCTCAAGGCCTGGCTGGAAGCCAACTACCCTGCGGAGCTGCGCGATCCGAAGGCCAAGACCGACCCCGAGGCGGTCTGGGGCGGCCGCGCCTTCGCCGGCTCCTCCGATCCGCAGATCGCCTGGCTCGGCAAGATGGCCGCCCAGGGCTGGACCGCGCCGACCTGGCCCAAGGCCTATGGCGGCGGCGGCCTGTCGCCGGCCGAGGGCCGCATTCTAGAGCAGGAGCTGAACGCCGGGCGCTACCGCGCGCCGCTGGCCTCGTTCGGGGTGTGGATGCTGGGCCCTGTGCTGCTCGAATACGGCACCGAGGAGCAGAAGCAGGAGTATCTGCCCAAGATCGTGCGCGGCGAAATCCGCTGGTGCCAGGGCTACTCCGAGCCGGGCGCCGGCTCCGACCTCGCCGCCCTGCAGACCAAGTGCGAGGACAAGGGCGACCACTGGCTGATCAACGGCCAAAAAATTTGGACGTCCTACGCCAACAAAGCCGATTGGTGCTTCTGCCTGGTCCGTACCGATTCTTCGAAAAAGCACGAAGGAATCTCCTTCGTCCTTATTGATATGAAAACCCCGGGCGTCGAAACCCGCCCGATCCAGCTGATCTCCGGCGAGAGCCCGTTCTGCGAGACCTTCTTCACGGACGTGAAGATCCCCAAGAACGCCCTGGTCGGGAAGGTCAACGGCGGTTGGGAGATCGCCAAGCGGCTGCTGCAATACGAGCGCCAGAACATCTCCGGCGGCTTCGGCGGCGGCGGCGGCGCGGGCGGCGCGGCCGGCGATCTGGCCCAGATCGCCAAGCAGTATGTCGGGGTCGACGCCGGCGGCGCGCTGGACGACGCCGACCTGCGCACCCGGATCACCAAGAACAAGATGGAATTCGACTGCTTCTACAAGACCATCGCCCGCGTCGCCGCGGAGTCGAAGGCCTCCAACGGCCCCAGCGCCGCAACCTCCATCATCAAATACGCCGCAGCCACCTTCGCCCAGGAGCGCTCCGAGCTGATGATCGAAGCGATGGGCGCCCTGGGGCTCGGCTGGGACGGCGAGGCGTTCAGCCCGCTCGAATTGACCGCCACCCACGGCTGGCTGCGCTCCAAGGGCAACTCGATCGAGGGCGGCACCTCCGAGGTGAACCTCAACGTCGTGTCCAAGCGCGTGCTCGGCCTGCCCGACCCCAAGTAAATGTGACCGGCGCGCCCCTATTTTTCGGGCCGCGTCCTTGTTTTGATCGACCGTTTTTCGAGAGGCGAGATTTCCATGGCTGACTTCGGCGGCGACGACCTGCAGGGCTTCCGCGCAGAGGCGGCGGAGTGGCTGGAAGCCAACTTCCCCAAGGCCCTGGCCAAAGATCCGGCGCAACAGCTGGCCGCGGCCGGCGGCGGCAAAGAGAGCGACGACGCGCGCGCCTGGCGCAAGGCCATGGGCGCCAAGGGCTGGGGCGTTCCGACCTGGACAGCGGAATACGGCGGCGGCGGCCTCAGCCGTCCGCAGGCCCGCGTGCTGCAGGAAGAAATGGCCAAGATCGGCGCCCGCAACCCGATCGGCGGCATGGGCGTGATGATGTTCGGCCCGACCCTGATCGAGTACGGCACCGAGGCGCTGAAGCGCCAGCACCTGCCGGGCATCATCAACGGCGACGTGCGCTGGTGCCAGGGCTACTCCGAGCCGGGCTCCGGCTCCGACCTCGCCAGCCTGCAGACCCGCGCCGTCGACATGGGCGACCACTATGTGGTGACGGGCTCGAAAATTTGGACGAGCGGCGCCAACCTCGCCGACTGGTGCTTCTGCCTGGTGCGCACCGACACCTCCAAGAAGCACGAAGGCATCAGCTTCCTGCTGATCGACATGAAGAGCCCGGGCGTCGAGGTCCGGCCGATCCTGCTGATCAACGGCACCTCGCCCTTCTGCGAGACCTTCTTCACCGAGGTGAAGGTCCCCAAGGACCAGCTGTTCGGCCCGCTGAACGGCGGCTGGACGGTGGCCAAGCGGCTGCTGCAGTTCGAGCGCGACAACATCTCGGCCGGCCTCGGCGGCGGCTCGATCGGCGCGCCGGTCAACGCCCTGACCGTCAAGAGCGCGGCCAAGGACTATGTCGGCGTGGACGAGACCGGGCGGCTGGCCGACAGCGACCTGCGCCAGCGGATCACCGAGCACCTGATGGAGGCTCAGTCCTTCCAGCTGACCGTTCGCCGGGCCGCCGACGAGGCCAAGGCCGGCAACGGCCCGTCGGCCGCGACTTCGATCATGAAGTATGTCGGCGCCAAGATCGCCATGGACCGCAACGAACTGATCGTCGAAGCCCTGGGCACGGCCGGCGTCGGCTGGGACGGCGAAGGGTTCGGTGGCCCCGAGTTGGCCGCAGTCCGCACCTGGCTGCGCTCGAAGGGTAATTCGATCGAGGGCGGCACCTCGGAGATCAACCTGAACGTGGTCTCCAAGCGGGTGCTAGGCCTGCCCGATCCGAAGTGATTTTATCGCCCCTCTCCCCGGAGAGGGGCGACCGCGCTATAATGATACTAACATAATGAATATTAGGGAGAATTTTCATGGCTGATTTTGGCGGCGCCGATTTGGAAGGCTTCCGCGCCGAGGCCCGTGAGTGGCTGGAGGCGAATTTCCCCAAGTCCCTGGCCAAGGATGTGGCGGGACAAACTGCCGCAATGATGAGCCCCGAGGCGCCGACCGGCGACCAGGCCGTCTGGAAGCAGCGCATGGGTGAAAAGGGCTGGGGCGTCCCGACCTGGCCGAAGGCCTACGGCGGCGGCGGACTGTCGGCGGCCGAGGCGCGCGTTCTAGGCCAGGAGATGGGCCGCATCGGCGCGATCAACCCAATCGGCGGCATGGGCGTGGGCATGTTCGGCCCGACCCTGCTGGAATACGGCACCGAAGAACAGAAGCAGAAGTATATCCCCGACATCGTCACCGGTAAGGTTCGCTGGTGCCAAGGTTTCAGTGAACCCGGCGCAGGTTCCGACCTGGCCGCTCTGCAAACGAAAGCAGAAGACAAGGGCGATCATTGGGTCGTGAACGGCTCGAAGATTTGGACGAGCGGCGGTCAATACGCCGACATGATCTTCTGTTTGGTTCGTACGGACCAGACCCGCAAGCATGAAGGCATCTCGTTTGTGGTGTTCGACATGCACCAGCCGAGCGTCGAGGTGCGGCCGATCCGCCTGATCGCCGGCAACTCGCCCTTCTGCGAGACCTTCTTCACCGACGTGAAGGTGCCCAAGGAGAACCTGGTCGGGCCGCTGAACGGCGGCTGGACGGTGGCCAAGCGCCTGCTGCAGCACGAACGCAGCGGCATGAACGGCGGCCGCGGCGGCAGCGCCGGCCGCTCCGAGCCCCTCGGCGTCACCGCCAAGGAGTATGTCGGCGCCGACGAGCAGGGCCGCCTGGCCGACAGCGACCTGCGCACCCGCATCATCCTGAACGAGATCGACGCCCGCGCCGTGCAACTGACCGTGGTCCGCGCAGCGCTGGAGTCGAAGAGCAACTCGGGCCCCTCGGCCGCGACCTCGATCATGAAGAACGCCTACATGAAGGTCGCCCAGGACCGCGCCGAGCTGACCCTGGAGTTCATGGGCCACCAGGGCCTGGGCTGGGACGGCGCGGCGTTCAACGACGAAGAGCGCACCGCGGTCCGCACCTGGCTCTCGGGCAAGGCCGGCTCGATCTACGGCGGCTCGAACGAAGTGCAGAACAACATCATTTCCAAGCGGATCCTGGGACTCCCCGATCTGACCCAGAACCACTAGGGTGATGGCGAACCAGGCTGCCTGCGTTTTGCCATTTCGCATGGCGCGGGCAGCCGCCGAGTTTCAAACGACCTGATTTTCAAGGAGACTATTTCAATGGCAGATTTTGGCGGCGGCGATCTCGACGCCTTCCGTACGGAAGTGCGGAACTGGGTCGAAGCCAACTTCCCCGCTTCGCTCAAGGGCAAGCCCAACCCGATGATGCGGGAAGAGCGGTCCAACCCGAGCCCCGATCAGGAAGCCTGGCGCAAGGCCGTCGGCTCCAAGGGCTGGGGCACCCCGACCTGGCCGGCCGAATACGGCGGCGGCGGTCTCTCGCCGGCCGAAGGCCGGATCGTGCAGCAAGAAATCCAGCGCGCCGGCGCCTACAACCCGATCGGCGGCATGGGCGTGATGATGTTCGGCCCGACTCTGCTTGAGTACGGCACCGACGCTCAGAAGAAAGAGCACATTCCGTCGATCTGCCGCGGCGATCTTCAGTGGTGCCAAGGTTTCAGCGAGCCCGGCGCCGGTTCTGACCTTGCCTCTCTTCAGTGCAAGGCTGAAGACAAGGGCGACCATTACCTGGTCAACGGCCAAAAGATCTGGACTAGCGGCGCTCAATACGCTGACTGGTGCTTCTGCCTGGTTCGTACCGACACCAGCAAGAAGCATGAAGGCATCTCCTTCGTGCTGTTCACCATGCATCAGCCGGGCGTCGAAGTTCGCCCGATCCCGCTGATCGCCGGCAACTCGCCCTTCTGCGAAACCTTCCTGACCGACGCCCGCGCCGAGAAGAAGGACCTGGTCGGCCCGCTGAACGGCGGCTGGACCATCGCCAAGCGCCTGCTGCAACACGAACGTTCGGGCCTGTCGGGCGCCGGCGGCGGCGGTTACGCCGGCGGCCGCACCCTGCCGAAGCTGGCCAAGGACTATGTGGGCGTGGACGAAGCCGGCCGCCTGGCCGACACCGACCTGCGCACCCGCATCATCCTGAACGAGATCGACGGCCGCGCTTTCCAGCAGACCGCCGTGCGCGCGATGATGGAAGCCAAGGGCAATTCCGGCCCGTCGGCGGCGACCTCGATCATGAAGAACGCCGGCACCCGCTGGATGCAGGACAAGGCCGAACTGACCCTGGAAATCATGGGTCACCAGGGCCTGGGCTGGGAAGGCGAGACCTTCACCGGCGAAGAGCTGGGCGCCGTGCGCTCGTGGCTGGGCGGCAAGGCCACCACGATCTATGGCGGCTCGCAGGAGGTGCAGAACAACATCATCTCCAAGCGCATCCTCGGCCTGCCGGATCTGACGCAGAACAACTAACCATCAGAACAACCACAGAATTTCGAGAATAGGATATTAGACATGGCCGTTCTGAACGAAGAACAGAGCATGCTCCGCGACGCGGCGAAGAGCTGGGTCCAGGAAAAGAGCCCGGTCACCGCCTTCCGCAAGATGCGCGACTCGGGCGTCGAGCTGGGCTACGACGCCGCCGCCTGGAACGAACAGGCTGAAATGGGCTGGGCCGGGGTCATCATCCCGGAAGACTTCGGCGGGTCGAACTTCGGTTACCTGTCGATTGGCCTGATCCTCGAGGAGATGGGCCGCACGCTCACCGCCTCGCCGCTGCTGGCCTCCGGCCTGGCCGCCGCCAGCGCCCTGATCCTGGGCGGCAATGACGCCCAGAAGGGCGAGTACCTGCCCAAGATCGCCGACGGTTCGCTGGTCGCCACCCTGGCGGTCGACGAAGGCGCGCACCACGCTCCGGAAAAGGTCGCGCTGGAAGCCAAGAAGTCGGGCGCCGGCTACACCCTGAACGGCAAGAAGACCTTCGTGCTCGAAGGTCCGGGCGCCGGTCTGTTCGTGGTCTCGGCCCGCACCAGCGGCAAGCCGGGCGACAAGGACGGCATCAGCCTGTTCCTGGTCCCCGCCGACGCCAAGGGCGTGACCAAGCAGAACCTGAAGCTGGCCGACAGCCGCGGCGCGTCGAACGTCTCGTTCGACAACGTGGAAGTCTCGGCCGACGCTCTGCTGGGCGCCGAAGGCAAGGGCTGGGACGTGCTGGAAGCGACCCTGGACCGCGCCCGCGCGGGCCTGGCCGCCGAAATGCTCGGCGCCGCCGTCCAAGCCTTCGAAACCACCTTGGACTACCTGAAGGTCCGCGTTCAGTTCGGCCAGGTCATCGGTTCGTTCCAGGCCCTGCAGCACCGCGCGGCCAAGATGTTCACCGACCTCGAACTGGCCCGCTCGGCTGTCGAAGCCGCCCTGGCGGCGATCGACGCCGGCAGCCCGGACGTGCCGGAACTGGTCTCCCTGGCCAAGGCCAAGATGGGCGACGTGTTCCACCTGGTGTCCAACGAAATGGTCCAGATGCATGGCGGCATCGGCATGACCGACGCGCACGACGCGGGCTTCTACATGAAGCGCGCCCGTGCGGCCGAGGCGGCCTATGGCAGCCAGTCGTATCACCGCGACCGCTACGCCAAGATCCAAGGCTACTAAGACACTCGCCCGGCGGTTCGCCGCCGGGCTAGGTCATGGAGAGCATGCAGAACCCCGCCAGCGCGAGCTGGCGGGGTTTTTGTTTGCGACGGGACCTGGCCGTCGCCTCGCCGGTAAGGACCGGGGAGAGGAGTATATCGACTCGTGTGGCGGCCAGTGAAGCCGCTCGAATTCTTGCTGATCACCAACTGGCCAGGACGGCCCCTGTGGTGCTGCTGTGTAGTAGTTTCTATCGGGTTGGGCAGGAACGCGGACTAGCCCAGCGCCTTGTTCAGGTCCACGTCCAACCCAGCGGCTCGCATCTCTCGGGCGAGCTTGATCTTCCAGCCTTCGTCCGCCCCGTCATACGGGGTGTAAACAACGCCACTGATGTCGGAGGGCAACTCCACCTCGCCCCTTTTCAGCGCGCAGACGCCAGTGCGACCCAGCTTCCCGATGAAATAGCCCAATTCCAAGATGACATTCTGGCGGGCGCGGGGCTTCGCGTTTTCGAGCGTAGTCCCACCGGAGGCAGGACGTAGTCCGCCCAAATCGTCTGGCGTCAGAAGAATGACCGCAAAGGCCACATCCGAACTTTGCTCGAACTTCTCGATGATGGTGCGGCCCCGGTCGTCTTGTTCATGCAAGATAACAGGCTCAAGGCCGCAGCGCTCAACGAAGCGGGCAACAATCGTCTTAGTCTCATTGTCTTGCCCGTGGACGATGAAGACCTTCTTGTTGGACTTCACGACCGCAGGCTGAGCCGCAGTCGCCGCAACGGGCGCCTCCGAGGAAGGGCGAGGTTGCGACATTGCATAGGGGGAGACGTCGATAAGGTCCAAGCGCTCGGCGAGGCTATCCAAATAATTTATCTTATCCGAAAACAACTCGTAATGTTCTCGTACATCCCTGCCGAGATCTGGTCCACCAACGATAAAGAATGATGCCTGACCAGAAGAACTATAAGCGTCAGAGTACTCCCCGCCGTCAAATATACGCCGCAGAAGTTCGCGATTGAAATCGTCCCACTTCTTGTAGGCCGCCTCGGCTTCATCAAGCGCTTGCCGACTATTCACGCTCGCCTGTTGCGATTGCAGGAGGCTCGAGCCTAGTTCGCGTCGGGAGACAAGTCGCTCTCTCGCCTCATTGACCGGAACCAGGAGTTTCGCGGGAGGCGGGGGAGGAGGAGGTGCAGCACGGCGCGCCATGTTAGAAAGTAGGTCCTTATAGTTAAGCTGGCGGGAAACTAGTCCTATAGGTTGCGGAAGTTCAAGGGGTTGCGTCAGCTACCTTCGCCCTCGATTCGGCGCCTCTACGCTTACCTGCTTGGCGACCTTGCCGGAGCGGGCTCCCCCATAGGCCCCCCGCCGTATCCACAGAAGGGATCAAAGTTTTCTCCTGATTGCCCAGACCAGGGCAGCAAGGCCGGGCAGCAGTGCAGCAAAGGCGGCAACCAGCGGGGGCGTCAGGACGATCATCGAGGGGCAAGCTCCTGTTCGTGTTCCGGCATCAAAGCAGGGGGCGGCCCGCATTGCTTGCCGGGCGACTCTCCCGTGAGTTTCATGGGTGTCCTTCCCCACGAAACTTTGGCCATCTGATCGGCGCGTAGGTCGAATTGCACTGAGCAAAATCTCAGCGCTTTGCATGGCTCGAAAACGGACGCTTCCGATGCGCCAGCTTGAATTCCCGCGCATCGCCCTTCCGATGCAGCAAGATGCCCCTCCGTCCGTTTCCGACGCACCGGCGCGCCATACTGCGCTCCATGAGCGAGCCCCGCCCCTCCCCGCCATGGACCACACCGGCGGCTACAAGGTCTCGCAGCACCATCCGGCCCTGGGGGCCGAGATCTGCCGGCGGATGTGGGCGGGGCAGACGATCCCGGAGATCGCGGCCGATCCGCAGATGCCGTCCCACGCCACCGTGTTCCGCTGGCGGCAGCGTCGTGCCGGAGTTCGCCGCTGAGTACGACAAGGTGCGCTCTGGCGCGGCGAGCGCAGTCGGCCGATGCGGCGCGGCGGGCTAGGGGTGTAGGGATAGCTAGCGGTGCGGGCGACCCGCCCACGGCTGTCATCCCGGTTTGCGCAGCAAGACCGGGACGCATTCGCGCCATGGTTGGAAGATGGGGCGAGGGCCAGCCGCATCCTGCGCCATCTGGCGTTCATGGATCCCGGTCTTCGGCCTGCGGCCGAAACCGGGATGACGATCATTTGGGGCGTCAGCCGAACATCTTGCCGCGCAGCCGCCGCATGCCGCCGAGCCAGCGGTCGTAGTCGCCGGCCTTGCGCTGCAGGTAGGTCAGCACCACCGGGTGCGGCAGGATCAGGAAGCTCTCGGCGGCCAGGCCTTGGACCACGGCCTCGGCGACCTCGTCGGGGCTGAGCACGCCGTCGAGGTTCTGCGGCTGGGAGGCGCTGTCGCCCTGGCGGAGCATGGCGGTGTCGACGCCCTGGGGGCAGAGGATCGAGACCTTGATGCCCTGGTCGCCGTGGGTGATGGCCAGGGATTCAGCGAAGCCGACGGCGGCGTGCTTGGTGGTCGAATAGACCGCGCCGCCGATCTGCGAGAGCAGGCCCGCAGCCGAGATGGTGTTGAGCAGGTAGCCGCCGCCGCGGGCCTGCATGCCCGGGACTGCTGCGCGGGCAGCGTGGACGTGGGCCATGACGTTGACGTTCCAGGCGCGCTGCCAGACCGCGTCGGGCGAGGAGGCGGCGTTCTGCTTGTCCGGGTCGCCGTCGCCGACCCCGGCGTTGGAGCAGAAGAGGTCGATGCCGCCGTGCTGGGCCTCGATCTCCTTGACCATCTTGGCCATGGCGTCGCCATCGCTGACGTCGAGGGTGACGGCCTGGCCGCCGATCTCCGCGGCGACCGCGGCGGCGCCCTCGCCATTGCGGTCGGCGACGATCACGGCCTTGGCGCCGTCGCGGGCGAAGCGGCGGGCCAGGGCGGCCCCGATGCCCTCGGCTGCGCCGGTGACCACGACGACCTTGTTCTTCACGTCCATCGCAAGCGTTCCTTCCCTGAACTTAGCTGCAGGCTAGCGGGCGCGGGAGGCTTCGAACAGCCGTTTGAACGGCCGAAACGTCCGCTTTCGACGTAAGGCCGCGCGATGCTGGCGGGCATGAGCGACGAGACGCCGACGGCCGCCCCTGCCCTGCCCGACCTGCCCGAGATGGATCACACCGGCGGCCACAAGGAGAGCCAGTTCCATCCGCTGCTGGGGGTGGAGATCCTGCGGCGGATGGGCCGGGGCCAGACCATCCGCCAGATCGCCGCCGATCCGCAGATGCCGTCCTATCCGACCATCTTCCGCTGGCGGCGGATGCATCCCGACTTCGCCGAGGCCTATGACCAGGTCCGCGCCGCGCTGGCCCAGGCCGCGCAGAACCGGGACGCGGCGCGGCGGGCGGCGAAGCTGGCCGAGCGCGAGGCGCAGATCGCGGCGGGGACGCGGCGGCGGCAGCCGGCGGGGGCCGGGCAGAAGAGCACCTATGAGCGGGCGATCGCCTTCGAGGTCTGCCGCCGGGTGGCCAGCGGCCAGGCGCTGAGCGCGGTGGCCAAGGCGCGGGGGATGCCGTCGCTGAAGGCGATCTACACCTGGCTGAAGCGCCAGCCGGAGTTCGAGGCGCTGTACCTGATCGCGCGCGAGGAGCAGGCCTACTGGTTCGAGGCGGAGCTGCACCATCGGGCGGCGAGCACCCACTGGCGCGAGGGCGGCGGCTGGGTCGAGGTGCTGGACGGCAAGCGCGGGCGGCTGACGCCGAAGAAGTATCGCCCCGAGGGACGCCGGCGGCCGAAGGTCGACTGGGTGGAGGCGATCCCTGGCCTGGTGTTCGGCGACCAGTCCTGGCGCTGGCCGCCCGGCCACTTCATGTGCGGGGTGCTGGAGGACGACTGAGCCTAGTCGAGGGTCGCGGCCCAGCGGGTCAGGATCTCGGCGAAGCGCGGCGGATCGGCGGCGTGCATGCTGTGGGCGGCGTCGGGCGCCTGGACCAGGTCGAAGCGCTGGCCGGCGGCGGTGACGATCTCGCGGGCCTTCTCGACCTGGACGTCGCTGATCGCGCCGAACAGCGCGCCGGAGGCCGGGTCGATCAGGCGCATGTGGTGGGTGAACAGCATCGGGGTGCGCGCGGCGGCCAGCATGCGGTCGTGCGGACAGTTGAGCGCGATCTTGCCCTGGACGAAGGCGCGGCCCCATTCGGGGTCGTACTCCTTGATGGTCTGGGCCGGCTGCGGCGCCATCGACATCATGCGGTTGGCCGGATGGGCGTCCTGGGCGCGGGCCTTCTGCAAGCCGACGAAGTCGCCGATCGACCACTGGTCGCCGAGGTAGCGGCTCATCAGCTCGAAGATCGGCCCGGCCGACTGGCGGATCGAATGGCCGTAGGCAGGGTTGGTCTCGGAGCTGAAGAACGGAGCGTCCTCGGCGTGGACGCCGCGGATCTGGCCGGGCATGGCGTAGGCCGAGAGCCAGGCCGCCAGCACGCCGCCGGAGGAGTTGCCGCTGACGACGACCGGCCGGCCGATGGCCAGGGCGATGAAGCGGACCAGGTCGTTGCCCAGGGTGTTCAGCGAATAGCGGCCCGGCGTGCGGGTGCTGCGCCCCTGGCCGCGCAGATCGACGGCAAACACCTGGAAGTGCGGCTCAAGCAAGGCGATGGCCGCCTCGAAGCCCCACCAGGATTCGGTCTGGCCGGGGATCAGCAGCAGGGCCGGCCGGTCGGGCGAGCCGACCACGACGTGGTTCATCGAAACCTCGCCGAGGTCGACCTGGCGCTCCTCGTAGGCGTGGGGAACGAAGACGTCCGGAAGTTCAGCCATACCGCGCCTCGCGACCTGCATTTGACCAGATGGTCAAAATTGGTAGCTCAGCTTCAGGCCGCCAACAACAGCGTTACCTGGAGCGAGTTTCGAGCTTTCGCCGGCCCGACTGACCGAACCGTCAGTTCTAGGCCAGATGGTCGTGGCCGCCGACCCGGCCCGGTCGCCAGTAGCCTTCGCCGAAGATCTGCTCCTTGGCCAGGCCCCGGACCAGCAGGTCGTGGCGCTGGCGGCGAATGGTGCTGGTCTCGCCCAGCACATAGACGTGGCCAAGGCCGGCCGGCAGCTGGCGCGCGGCCAGGGCCTCGATCAGCGCCGGGCTGGAGGGCTGGGCCGGGCCGCCGCGGAAGATCCAGTCGATGGAGGGGTTCGCTACGTCCAGCGCCTGGCGCTCCTCGGGACCTGCGACCTCGATGATGGCGTGGGCGCGCGCGCCGGGCGGCAGTTCCTCGAGCATGGCGAAGATCGCCGGAATGCAGGTCTCGTCGCCGACATACAGCCGCCAGTCGGCGCCGGGCTGGACGACGTTGCGGCCGCGCGGCCCGAAGGCGATGGCCTCGTCGCCCGGCGCAGCTTCCAGCGCAAAGCGCGCGCCGGGCGTCACCTGACTGTGGATCACGAAGTCGATGTCGATCTCGCGCCCCTCGGGCCGATAGCTGCGGATCGTGTAGTGGCGGCGGCCGAGGCCCCCGGCGCCGTCGGGCAGCAGCATGACCAGGTCCTGGCCGGCGCGCGGCTCGAACGGCTCGTCGCCCGCCACGCGCAGGGTGACGCGGCGCATTTGCGGCGTCAGCTGGGCGGCGCCCGTCACAGTCAAGCGGCGCTCGGTCATGCCGCGCCGGCGCATCGCCTCCAGCATCTCGGGGCTCGGTCGATCCATCTCGTGCGCTCCTGCCATCTCATCGTCGATAGCTCACGATATATCTAGCCAGTGTCGAAACAATGTCAGGCGTGAAACGTGGGCGGCGCGGCGATAACGTCGCCGCCGAGCCTAAGGTCGCAGGAGGACCGATGCGCAAGGAACAGCCCGCGGCGAACCCGGACGCCTATGTGGCGGCCCAGGACGGCTGGCGGCGATCGCTGGTCGAGCAACTGCGCGCGGCGGTGCGGTCGGCGGCGGCCTTCGAGGAGACCATCAAGTGGGGGCACCTGGTCTATCTGGCCGGCGGACCGGCGCTGCTGATCCGCGCCGAACCGGATCGGGTGATCCTCGGGTTCTGGCGCGGCAAGCGGCTGAAGGCGCTGGAGCCGCGGCTGGAAACCGCCGGCAAGTACGAGATGGGCCGCATCGTGCTGCGCGAAGGCGAGACGATCGACGCGGCGGTCGTGGCGCAGCTGGCGGCGCAGGCCTATCGGCTGAACGCCGAGCTGGGCGATCCGACCAAGGACGCGCCCTCCGGCGGCTGAGGCCGGAGGGATCGCCCACTCAGGTCAGAACTTGTAGTCGACGCCGATGCGCAGAAGGTTGGCGCGGGTGTCGGCCTCCGTGGTGAAGGCCGCATAACCGTTCGGAGTCACCCAGGAGGCGCGCACGTCGCCAAGGTCGACATAGAGCCACTCCGCGCGAGCCGACATGTTGTCGGAGAATGCGTAGGCGCCGCCGACGCCGCCAGTCCAGCCGGTCTTGGTGTCGGATTCGCTGAAGGTGGCGCTGTTGGGCGTGCTGCGGGTGTCGACGAAGCTGGCGTCGACCTTGACGCGCGACACCGCCAGACCGGCGGTGCCGTAGACCATCCACGGGCCGCTGGCGTAGCCGATCCGCGGACGAAGGGTCCACACCCAGTCGGTCTTCACCTCCTGGGAGACGGTGGCGTTGACCGGCGTAGTGAGGATCGGAGTCAGCGAATAGGTGTTGGAGCGGCTCTGACCGATGTCCATCCAGCCGCCGTCGGTCTCGAGACCGAAGACGATGTTGCCGGACTGGAAGTTGTAGCCGGCCTGGACGCCGCCGGTGAAGCCGGTGTCGTTGTCGTCCTCGCTGAACGGGGCGTTGATGATCGAGATGTCGGTCGGCGGGATGAACACGGCGCCGTTGCCGCGCTCGACCCGGGTCCCGAGGTTGGTGTCGCCCCAGGAGGCGCCGATGTTGCCGCCGACATAGAAGCCGGTCCAGTCATAGACGTCCTGGGCCAGAGCCGAGGCCGGCGCGAAGAGGACGGCGCAGCCAGCTGCCGTCAGCAGAACTTTGCGAGACATCAATATCCCCATTGATTTGCGGCGGATGGGCCGCGGTTGTGAATCACGCAGTCTTCGACTGTCGCGGCGGTGGTCTCAGGGCACGGTGCGAGGCGCCGTCGCCGGGCGTCGCGGGTCAAACCACCACCTGTTGAATCTCGCATTCCAGCAGCCCGCGGCCCATATCGGGTCGGAGCCTGATACGAGCTGGACCACACGCTTGCCGAGCACAGCGGGGTCGGGCGCCACTACGCCGCCCTGCGCCTCAGGCGAAACCCCTTGGGTTCGCTCGGGACCGGCCGCGGGGAATCGCCCCTTCCAGGCGCCCATGTCGGTTGCATCGGGCGCCGAACGTCCTTGGAACGGTCAAGCGGTCCAGCCGCTCTGGTCTCCAGGAGGACGACGATGAAAGTCACCCAGCATCTCTGGTTCGAGAAGGACATGGAGGCGGCAGTCCGCTTCTACACCTCGCTGATCCCCGGCTCGCGGCTCGAGCCGCTTGCGGCGGTGATGGCCGACAATCCATCCGGGCCGGCCGGAAGCGTGCGGATCGCGAGCTTCACCCTGGGCGATCAGAACTACATGGCCATCGAGGCCGGGCCGCTGGATCCGTTCAACCACAGCTTCTCGATCATGGTCGAGTGCGACACCCAGGCCGAGCTCGACCGGCTGTGGGAGGCGCTGTCCGCGGGCGGCTCGATCGAGCAGTGCGGCTGGCTGAAGGACCGCTGGGGGCTGTCCTGGCAGATCGCGCCCACGCGGCTTGGCGAACTGATGAACGACCCGGATCCGGCCAAGGTGCGGCGGGTGACCGAGGCGATGATGCAGATGGTCAAGCTGGACATCGCCCCGCTTGAGGCCGCGGCCAAAGGCTAGCCGCCGCGGCGGGCGTGCAGCAGGTCGGTCCAGCGCCAGTAGCTGTTGCCGAGCACCAGGCGGCCGCCGCCGGGGCCGTCGCCGAGCGAGATCACCACGAGCCCGCGGACCGGCAGCTTGCGGCAGGCTTCCGGCGCGAAGCCGATTTCCCACATGATCGCCTCGCGCACCGAGGCCAGGCCTTCGCCCTCCTGGCCGGGATGGCGCACCCAGCCGCCGTTCCAGACCAGCAGCGCGCGACCGCGATGCGCGCGGGCCACGGCGGCCTGGACCATGCGGTCCTTGCGCAGGGCGTTCTGCAGTCGGCGGGGCATGTTGCAGTCGCCGCCGGCGCCCGCGCCGGAGCCCGCGCCAGCCCCTGCTCCCGAGCCGCCGGGCGAACCAGCGGTGACAGCGCCGACCAGGGCTCCGTCGCTGACTTCAACCATCTCCTGGGTGACGGCCGCCTCGCCGGTCGGGGCAGGTTCGATGTCCGCCGGCGGGGGCAGCTTGGCCAGGCGGCGCGGCGGCGGCTTGGCTGGAGTGGGCTTTTCCTTTTCCGGCTTGGGCGGGGCCGGGGCGGACTTGGCCGGAGGCGTCGGCGCGGGGGCCGGACTAGGGCTCTCGCCGGTCTCCGGTGTCGGCTCGTCGGCGATCTCCACCGGCGGCGGCGGCGCGACCAGGGTCACGGTCATCGGCTCAGGCTCGAAGACGGTGGGCGGGTCGGGCTGCATGGAAAACAGTCCCGCCAGCAGCAGCCCGTGCAGGACGAGACTGGCTGCGGCGGTGAGCGGCCTGCGGAGCCGCTGGCCGAGCGGCGCGGAGGCCGCCCTGCCGTAATGGCCGACGTCGGTTTCGGGTTCGCCGGCCATCACGCAGGTTTTGCTATCGAGCCAGCGGTTAGGCCAGGACGATCAGCACGACGCGGCGGTTGGCCGAGCGGCCGGCGCGGTCGTCGTTGGGGGCCACAGGCGCATCGGGGCCGTAGGAGATGGTGCCGATGCGGTTCAGGGCCACGCCCTGCTGGTTCAGGTAGCGACGGACGGCTTCAGCCCGCTCTTGGCCCAGGCGATAGTTGCCTTCCTTGGAGCCTGTAATGTCGGTGTGACCTTGCACCTCGACATAGACGTTCTTGTTTTCGCTCTTCAGCTTCTCAACGAAGGCGTCCAGCCGCGCGGTGGCTTCCGGCGACAGGTTGGCCTTGTTGATCGGGAACTTCATGCTGTCGTCGGACAGCACCATCGAGAAGACAAACTTGCCTTCCGCCAGCTTGCCCGCCGCTTCGGCGCGCGACAGGGCGTCCTTGGCGGTCTGGTCGACGCCGTCAAGGCGCGTGCCATGCTCGCTCAACTGGGTCGAAACGACCCCGACTTGTTCGTTGACGTACTTCTTGGTGGCGCAGCCTCCCAGGCTCACAACACCCAACAGGACCGCCCCCGCGGTCATCAGCTTCGACGCGCGATGCATCATCAGAATTCTCTCCAATCCGGTCGTTCGAACCGTTCTCAACCCGACTTCAATCGAGTGTGAAGTAGGCGGATTGTGGGCCGGATATTGGCCTAGCTTATGGTCAAGCTGCCACATCCCTTTACCTGACTGGCTAAAGGGCGGCGTGCTCTAGCTGTGAGCTTGACTGAAACTGGACCTTGAAACTGCCGAGCTGCACCCAAAATCGCCAGTTAAATCGCTGCAATGGTTCAAAACCGCCGGCCCGAGGTCAGGGTGCGAACCACGCCGACGCAGATCATCAGCTGGCCGAAATAATAGAGGCCCCAGACGCCGTAGCCGACCCAGGCCTGGCCGGCGAGCGGGCCGGAGCGGGCGAAGATCAGCAGATCGGAGACCACGAACATCAGCGCGCCGAGACCGACCAGCAGGCGCGGGAATCGGCTGATCCATGCGCAGGCGGCCATCAGCGCCAAGCCGGTGGAATAGAGCGCCATGCCGGGCGCCATGGCGCGGTCGCTGGGCAGCAGGAAGGCGATGACCACCGTCGCCGGGACGATCAGGGCGGCCAGCAGCTTGTCGGCGTTGGTCAGGTTGCGGCGGCGATTGCGCAGATAGAGGCCGATGGCGACCAGGTGGCCGACCAGGAAGGCCACCGCGCCGACCGTCAGGCCGTTGGTCTCCAGCAGCACGTCGCCAAGCGCGCCAAAGGCCATGACCGCGCAGATCAGCCAACCGTCGAGACTGCGGGCCCGCAGGGCGGCGTAGACCGCCAGCAGGGCGACGCCCGCGCCCTTCCAGGCGGTGGCGGCCAGTTCAGGGAGCTGCAACTGCCAGGAGGCGATGAAGCTGACCCCCGCCACGATCGATGCGATCAGCGCCACGAGCGCCAGCGGGTTCTTGCGTTCCATGTCGTCCCCCCAATTTTGCGAGGACACTACCGACGGGGGGCGCGGCCGGCTAGCCGGCGGGCGGCGGCTCGACCGGGGTGGTCACTTCGGCGTCCTGGTCGACATAGGCGGTGATGGTCTGGCCGGGCTTGATCTCGATGTCGTGGCCGCGCTTGAGCAGGCCGAGCGGGCCGAACAGCACGGTGAGCGCCACGGTGGCGCCCATCGCCCCCTTGCCCTCGCCGCCCTTGGAGGCGCGCAGACGGACCTTCGCATCGCCGACACGGATGTAGTTGAGCCGGACGTTGAGCTCGCCGGCCTGGCCCATGAAGCCAGTCGACGAAACCGTCAGGCGTCGCCGACCAACTCGAGCTGGTCGCCGCGGCGTAGCAACGCCTGACCATCGCGCAGGGTGCGATGAGCGATCCCCTGCTGGGCCAGCCAGCGGGCGCTGACCTGCGCGGCTTCGGCTTCCGGATGTTCCGAGGCGAAGTGCGGGACGATGACGAAGTCGACCAGCGACAGCCCCTCGTAGATGCGCGGCGCGTCATAGCCGGGGGCGATCTCGTCGGGCTCGTCCATCAGGTCGATCCCCTGCAAGGAGGCGCCGGCCACGCAAGCCCCGGCGCTCCAGCCGCCATAGACCAGGCTGTCGGCGGCCAGGCGGCGGGCGAGGATCGCGTCGAGGCCGCTCTGGCGCATGGCCCGGCGAAGCAGGAAGGCGTTGCCGCCGACCGCCCAGACCAGACCCACGCCCTGCAGGGCCCGTTCCAGCCCGGCCGGATCGCCGAACCAGCGGCGCAGGTCGAGGTCGAAAACGTCCAGTCCCCAGCCGCGCAGATCAGCGAGCGGGTCGTGGACGCTGCGGGCGTAGGCGCGGCGGGACTCCTCCGGGATCAGGTCGAGGGCGTTGGACACCACCGCCGCGCGCACGCCGGGACCCGTCAGATCCAGCAGCCGGTCGACCGCCGAACCGAAACGATAGGAGGAGAGGTAGAGGCGCATGGCGTTACACTGGGTGAGAGCATCGCCGCACGCCAGCGCTTCCATCGCCGGCCGTGCGAGTTAGGTTGCCGGCATTAGGGCCAACGAGCCCACTGATTCATTAGGGACGCCCCGATCAATGATGATCATCGATTTCGAATGCGACACGCCCACCAAGGAAGCGGTCGAGGACACCGTTCGGCTTATCAAGTCGGGTCGCGGGTTCGACAAGGAAGGCTACGCTCAGCAGATGGCGCCCGGCTGGGCCGCCCAGATCGGCATGAGCCTGGACGAATTCAACGAAGCCAAGGTGCGTGACGGCCTGACCTCGCTGGCGCTGAAGCTGTGCGACGTCGATATGAGCCGGGCGATGAGCCACGCCGACGTCATCGCCATGCTGGACACCGCCGCGGTGCAGTACGCCTGCATCGGCAACGCCGGCCGCCGGGCCAGCAACGAGGACGTGGCCAAGTTCGCGGCCGAATATCCTGACCGGCTGATCCCGTGGTTCCGCATCTGGGGCGACGAGGGCGAGGACGGCGTCGCAGCGCTGGAGCGCGGCGTGCGCGAGTGGGGCTGCAAGGGCTTCGAGATCTCGTCCTACCGCGAGGAGCGCTACATCAACGACCCGGCCTACTGGCCCTTCCTGGCCAAGTGCGTGGAGCTGGACATCCCGGTGCGGATCACCGCGGGCCTGCACCTGCTGTCGGACCGTCCCTACGACTATGCGCACCCGAAGTACCTGGACGAGGTGGCGGTGCGCTTCCCCGAGCTGCGGATCGTCGCGGGCCTGACCGGCTGGCCCTGGGTGGCCGAGACCTGCGCCATCGCCTCGCGCCACAAGAACATCTTCATCGACTTCGCCTGCAAGCGGGTGAAGCACATGCTGGCGCCGGGCGCGGGCTATGAGGCGCTGGTCTATTACGGAGCCCGCAACCTGCAGGACAAGATCATCTTCGCGACCGGCTGGGGCACCCAGATGGTGCCGCTGCACCAACTGGTGGCCGAGACCGACGAACTGCCGCTGAAGCAGAGCGTCCGTGAGAAGTGGATGGGCGGCAACGCCGCGCGGGCCCTGGGCCTGGACAAGTGAGGCGCGCGGGCCTCGCCCTGGCGGCCGCACTGCTGGTCGCGGGCGGCGAGGCCCAAGCTGCACGACTGACGGAAGCCCAAGCGCGGGCGTTCGCGGCGCGGCAGGAGGCCGCCTGGAACGCCCGCGACCTGGACGCCTTCTTCGCGCTGTTCACCAAGGACGCGGTGTTCACCGACCAGACCCGCGATCCCAAGCGCGGGCTGATCCCCTATGGCAGCAGCGGCCTGGCCAAGGCGCGCCAGCGGTCGGCGGCCTTCCTGGCCAAGTCGAGCTCGGTCGAGCGCGGCGTGGTCGATAAGGTGGAGATCGCCGCCGACGGCCGGAGCGCGCTGCTAAGCGGCCGCGAGATCACCACCATCACCACGGGCGGCCGCGCCCGCCGGGTCTGCGCCGACACCGAGCAGACCCTGGTGCTGGTCGGCGGGGCGCTGCGCTCGAAGGGCCAGACCGACACCGTGACGCGCTGCCGGTAGAGATGCGGCTCGGCCGCCGCGGCCAGTTCAGTGATCGGCGCCGAGCTTGAGGCTCGCCCCCTCCACCACCCTTCGGGCGGTCCCCCTCCCCCGCTATGCAGGGGAGGAAAATATCAGCTGTACTTGAAGGCCTTGTCGGTGAGGTCGAGGTTGGGGATCTCGTCCTTCTCGGACCAGTAGTCCTGGGTGTGCTGCCAGTCGGCTTTGTCGCCGCTCTTGGGCATCAGGTGCATGCCGCGCATCAGGTAGCCCGGGTTGAAGTTCTCCGGATCGATCCACGGCTTGATGGCCATGTCCTGGTCCTCGGGGCGCAGGACCGGGACCACCTTTTTGTAGCCCTTGTCCTGCATGTGCTCGAGCAGGCGGGCCACGAAGTCGCCCATCAGGTCGGCGCGCAGGGTCCAGGAGGCGCGGAAGTAGCCGAAAACCCAGGCCAGGTTCGGCACGCCGGTGAACATCATGCCGCGATAGGTGACGGTGTCGGCCCAGTCGACCGCCTTGCCGTCCACCTGGAACGGGATGTCGCCCATCACGCTGAGGTCGAAGCCGGTGGCGGTGATGATGATGTCGGCCTTCAGCTCCTCGCCCGATTTCAGCAGGATGCCGTTCTCGGTGAAGCGCTCGATCTCGTCGGTGACCACCGAGGCCTTGCCCGAGGCGATGCCGCGGAACAGGTCGCCATCGGGGATAAAGGCGATGCGCTGGCGCCAGGGGCGGTAGCGGGGCGTGAAGTGCTTGTCGACGTCGAAGTCCTCGCCGAGGAACATGCGCACCCCGGCCAGCAGCTCGGCCTTGACCGCCTCGCTCTCTTCCACGGCCCGCTTGGTGAAGGCCGCGCCGTCGAACAGGCGCTTGCGGCGGACGATCTCATGGACCCAGGTCTCGTCGATCTGAAGCTGGCGCAGGGTGTCGGCCAGCTCGTCGACGTTGCGGCCCGGCACGAAGTATGTCGGCGAGCGCTGCAGCAGGGTCACGTGCGCGGTCTGGTCGGCGATGTTGGGCACCAGGGTCGCGGCGGTGGCGCCCGAGCCGATGACGATGACGTTCTTGCCCTTCAGGTCGATGTCGTCGGGCCAGTGCTGCGGGTGCACGACCTGGCCGCCGAAGTCGGCCATGCCGGCCCACTCGGGCGTGTAGCCGCGGTCGTGGTTGTAGTAGCCCTGGCACATGAAGAGGAAGTTGGTGGTGAACTGCGCCTTGGTCCCGTCGCTGCGCACGACGTCGACGGTCCAGAGGTTGTCGGCGCTGGACCAGCTGGCGCCCACGATCTTGTGGCCGAAGCGGATGTGGCGGCCGAGGTCGTTCTCCTCGATCACCTCGTTCATGTAGCTGAGGATCTCGGCAGCGGTGGCGATCGGCGCGCCGGTCCAGGGCTTGAAGCGGTAGCCGAAGGTGTAGAGGTCGCTGTCGGAGCGGATGCCCGGATACTTGTGCGTCACCCAGGTGCCGCCGAAGGTGTCCTTGGATTCCAGGACCGCGAAGCTGGTCCCGGGGCGCTGGGTCTGCAGGTGATAGGCCGCGCCGACGCCGGAGATGCCCGCGCCCGCCACCAGGACGTCGAAGTGCTCCAGCTTCGCGCCGGACGGACGCGCGGCGATCATGTCGGTCGCAGTCATCAGGTTTCCTCTCCTCGTCGGACGCATTCGTCCCTGGCCGACAGTGTCGCTGCCCGGGCGGCGCCCCTCCTTGATTTGGATCAAGATAGGTTATCGTTGATAACAAACAGATCGGACGACGTTGCGTCAAGCTTCCTCAAAGGCCCGTTTGCGGGCTAACTCGTCGCAACCACAACGGAGGAAGACCATGACCCAGGAACTGGCCGGCAAGACGGCGTTCGTCGCGGGGGGATCGAGCGGCATCAATCTGGGCATCGCCAAGCGCTTCGCCCAGGCCGGCGCGAACGTCGTCATCATCAGCCGCAGCCCCGAGAAGATCGAGGCGGCCGCCAAGGAGGTCTCGGCCTTCGGACCCTGCATCGGCATCGCCGCCGACGTGCGCGACTACGCCGCCGTCGAGGCCGCGCTGAAGCGGACCCATGACGAGTTCGGCCCGATCGACATCGTGCTGTCGGGCGCGGCCGGCAACTTCGTGGCCCCGGCCCTGGGCATGAGCGCCAACGGCTTCAAGACCGTGGTCGACATCGACCTGATCGGCACCTTCAACGTGCTGCGCGCCTCGTTCGAGTTCCTGCGCCGGCCGGGCGCCTCGCTGATCTCGATCACCGCCGGCCAGGCCGAGCGCGCCTCGCTGTTCCAGGCCCATGTCTGCGCCGCCAAGGCCGGGATCAACATGCTGACCAAGTGCCTGGCGCTGGAGTGGGGTCCGGCCGGGGTGCGGGTCAACGCCATCTCTCCCGGCCCGATCGCCGAGACCGAGGGCATGGCGCGGCTGGCCCCGACGCCCGAGGCCGAGGAGCGGGTCAAGAGCCGCAACCCGCTGCGCCGCTACGGCAAGAAGGACGAGATCGCCGACATGGCCATCTTCCTGTCCACCGACAAGGCCGCCTATGTGAACGGCGCCATCATCCCGGTCGACGGCGGCAGCGGGGCCGGCGACGCCAGCGGCAACGCCCTGGGGAACTATGCGCCCGCGGCGTCCTGAGCCGGCCGATAAAACAGGCCGAGCTTGAAGCTCTCGGCGATGCGGGCGGCTCTGGCCTGCAGGGCCTGGGCGATCGGCGGGGTGTAGACCTCGCTGGTCGCCTCCGCCCAAAGCGCCAACCATCGGTCGAACATCGGCGGGGTGATCGGCTGGCGCATGTGGGCGGCCATCGGCCGGCCGGTGAAGCGGCCGACGCCCAGCAGGCCGGCGGCCCAGAACTGGGCGATATGGTCGAGGTGGTGGTCCCAGTCGCCGATGGCGGCGTTGAACACCGGGCCGATCAATTCGTCCTCGCGCGCACGGCCATAGAAGCGCCCGACCAGGTCGCGGAGGTTTTCGGGCGTCACGGCGTCGGCGAGCATGGCGCCTAGATAGGGCGCGCGGACGTACCTGCAAACTCCGGGATGATCCGCGCCTAGCCGGGCTCGGCGGCCAGGCCGGCGATCCCGCAGACCAGATCGACCAGCCGATCGACCTGCACCGGCTTGGTCAGGAAGCTGTCCGCGCCGGCCGCCGCCGCACGTTCGCGGTGCTCCTCGAAGGCGTTGGCGGTCAGCACGCAGATGTGGGCCCGAGAGCGGCCGGCCGCCCTCTCCTCCTCGCGGATGTGGCGGATGGCGGTCAGCCCGTCCATCACCGGCATTTGCATGTCCATCAGCACCAGGTCGTACGGGCGCTGCGCGGCGGCGGTCACGGCCTGGGCGCCGTCGCCGACGCTGACCAGGTCGACCGGCAGGCCCTCCAGAATGTACTCAACGGCCATGCGGTTGATCGGGTGGTCCTCGGCCAGCAGCACGTTCAGGGTTTCGGCGGACGGCCGCGGCTCGGGGCTGTCGGCGACGGTGTCCGGCAGTTCCGCCACATTGTGCTCCAGCGGGACGATGAAGGTGAAGACGGCCCCCTGGCCGGGCCGACCTTCGGCGAAGATCCGGCCGCCCATCAGCTCGACCAGCGCTTTGGAGATCGCCAGGCCCAGGCCGGTGCCGCCGAAGCTGCGGGTGATCGAGCCGTCGGCCTGCTCGAAGCGCTCGAACAGCCGCTCGGCCACCTCGGGCGCGAAGCCGACCCCGGTGTCGCGCACGCTGAAGGTCGCCAGCGAGGTTCCGGGCGTATCCCCCGGAGCCAGCCACGCCGCCACCTCAATGCGCCCGTGCGCGGTGAACTTCACGGCGTTGCTGACCAGGTTGGACAGCACCTGACGGATTCGCAGGTCGTCGCCGAGGTAGGCGCCGGGCGGCGTGTCCTCGACGGAGAGCACCAACGCCACGCCGCGCTCGGCGGCGCTGGCCCCGAACAGGGCGACGGTCTCGTCCAGCAGCCTGTTCAGGGAGAAGGGCGCGACCCGCAACTGCAGCCGGCCGGCGTCGACCTTCGAGAGATCGAGGATGTCGCCGAGCAACCCTTGCAGCGCCCGGCCCGAGGTCTCGATCAGCGCCACCATCTCGCGTTGCCGCGGATTGAGGTCGGTCATGCCCAGGGCGCCGGCGACGCCCAGCACGCCGTTCAACGGCGTGCGGATCTCGTGGCTCATATTGGCCAGGAAGGTGGACTTGGCCTGACTGGCGCGCTCCGACTGCTCGCGCGCCTCGATCAGGGTCGTCTCGACAGCCCGCCGCTCGGTCAGGTCACGGACGATGGTCATCAGGACGAAGCCTTCAGGGGTCTGCAACTTGGCGAGCGAGGCCTCGGCCGGGAACTCCTCGCCGTTGCGGCGGCGGCCGACGATCTCGGCGCGCTCGTGCATGCGTAGATTGAGCCCCGAGCCGGCGCTGAACTCGGTGACGTAGCCGGCGTGATTTGCCCGCAGGCGTTCAGGCATCAGCGCCTCGACCGTCTGGCCGACGACCTCGGCCGCAGCATAGCCGAACAGTGTCTCGGCCCCGGTGCTGAAGGCCAGGATCCGCCCCCTGGCGTCGCACAGCAAGATGGCCTCGGGCGATATGCGCAGCATGCCGGCCAGCATCTCCTGAGTGCTGCGGGACACGGCGCGGGCGAGCTGGATCTCGGTGACGTCGCGCACGACGCCAGACATCAGCGCCGGACGGCCGCCGCGGTCGCGCTCGACCTCTCCCTGATGGCGGACGTGCCGCACCGAGCCGTTCGGGCGCTGGATGCGGTGGGCAATGTCGTAGGGCGACCGCCCGGCCCGGACTTCGGCGACCTGGCGCTCCACCTCGCTGCGGTCGCCTGGATGCACGAGGGCGAGGAACAGCTCGTAGGTCGGCGCTTGGTCCTGCGGCAGGCCCAGGATGGCGCAGGTCTCGGGCGACCAGGCCAGGGCCCCGGAAACCAGATCCCACTCCCAGCCGCCGGTCTGGGACAGGCGGTGCAGACGGCGCAGGCGGCGCGCCAGCGCCTCCGGCTCGCTCATGAGCGGACCTCGCGGAGCACGGGCGCGAACGCATCGGTCACCCGCTCGGCAAGGCGATGAACCGGGGAAGCCGGCTGCCCCTGGTCCGACAGCCGGAAACCTCCCACCAGCGCGACCAACTCGGCGGCCTCGTCGCGCAGGCTGTGGGTGGCCGCGGAGGACTGCTCGACCATGGCGGCGTTCTGCTGAACCGTCTGGTCCATCTGGTTCACGGCGGCGTTGACCTCGGCGAGGCTGACAGCCTGCTCCCGCGCCGAGGCGGCGATGGTCCCGATCACTGTGTCGATCTCGGTCACCCGGCCGACGATGGCGCGCAGGGCCTCGCCGGTCTCCCCGACCAGCTGTACGCCGTGGCCGACCTGGGCGCTGGATTCCGAGATCAGGGTCTTGATCTCGCGGGCCGCCTCGGCCGAGCGTTGGGCCAGGGCGCGAACCTCGGAAGCGACCACGGCGAAGCCCCGGCCCGCCTCGCCGGCCCGCGCCGCCTCGACCCCGGCGTTGAGCGCCAGCAGGTTGGTCTGGAAGGCGATCTCGTCGATCACCCCAATGATCTGGCCGATCTGTTTGGAGGAGGACTCGATCTCACCCATGGCATTGACCGCGTCGGCGACGATCCGCCCAGAGCGCTCGGCGTGGCCCCTGGCCTCCAGCATGGTGGCCCCGGCCGTCCGCGCGCCCTCCGCTGTCTGCCGGACCGTGGCGGTCACCTGGTCGAGGGCCGCGGCGGTCTCTTCCAGGCCCGCCGCCTGCTGCTCGGTCCGCCGCGACAGGTCGTTCGAGGCGCTGGCCAACTCAGAGGCGCTGGCGGAGATCGAAGCGGTCGCATCGGCCACCTGGCGCATCGCCGTCTCGACCTGGGCCGCGGCGCGGTTGAAGTCTTCGCGCAGCGCCGCGTACTCGGGCGGCAGGTCGTCGCCCAGCCGGTAGCCGAGATCGCCGCCGGCCAGCGCCGCCAGCGCGCCGCCGAGGTGGAGCGACACCGTGCTGCGCTCCTCCGCCAGCACCCGCGCCTCGGCGGCCAGCCGCGCGGCCTCGGCCGCCTCGAGGTAGACGGTGATGGCGTAGTCCATGTCGAGCAGAGTGGCCTTGGCCAAGGCGCCGAGTTCGGCGGCGACCTCCGAGGCCGGGGCTGCACGCGACCCGAAGCCGGCCTTCGGCCAGCGCGCGGTCAGCACCGCGCCGATCAGCGACTCCAGCAGCAGCGCATAGCCGCCGATGTACCAGCGGGGCGCCAGGCCGATGCGCGCGTGGACGTGCCCCACCGCCGTGACCGCAGCCACATAGTCCTGGTCGAACTCGGCGGCGGCGATCTTGGCCCAGTGCTGGATCTGGCGCTGGCGCGCCCCGCGCATCTGGTCGGCGCCGGTGAACATCGCCCGGGTTTGCGGGTACTTCCAGATGACCTCATAGAAGTCGTCCAGCGCCGTCGGCAGCGCCTTGGTCACATGCGGGCCCACAGCCCGTAGCGCCGCTCGTCCCGCCTCATCCAGCCGCATGAACGCCAAGCGTTCGCCGATCTCGTCTGACTGCATAAACACCTCCCAATGTCCGCAGCCCGAGCGTCTCCTAAATTTGATCCATATCAATAACAATAAGTACAAATGCGCCTAAAACGCTACTTACGTATAACAATGGAGATATTAGGCATATATATTTGGATATACTGGCTTCCAGTAAAACGATCCCGGGAGGATGATACACGGTCGCTAGGCGAATCAATTACACACACTCAAGCATGAATCCGATACACCTGTGGTTATCGGTCGCAAATACCGCTCCATTACCGGGTATTTCCTAAATACCCATTGCGCTACCAGGGGCTTTATGTTTTCCGGGGACCATGTGCCCGCCCCCCGACACCTTTTCCTGCAACGGCGTGACGGAGTCAGGTAGCGAGGCCGGGCTCGTCCTGCTGGTCGAAGAAAAGCCTATCTGCCGCCTGGCCATCACCCAGGTGGTGGCGGAGGCCGTCGGCCTTGGCCGCGTCCACGCCACGGGCGAACTGGACGCAGCCGCCGCAGTCCTGGCCGAGCGGGCGCCAGCCCTGCTGCTGGTCGACCTCTTCAGCGTCAACTACGACTTCAAGGGCCTGAGGCGGCTGCTTGCCGCCGCGCCGCAGACGCCGGCCGTCGTCATCGACGATCGCGTGAATCCCGCCTTCTCCCAGCTCGCCCAGGACGCCGGGGCGCACGGCTACGTCTCCAAGGACTTCGAGCTCAGCCAGTTCAGGCACGCGCTGGCCGCTGTGTACGGCGGCGGCGGCTATTTTCCGGTCCGCGCGCCGCGGCGGGCGAGCCGTACCGGCAGCGGGCTGTCGCCCCGACAGATCGACGTGCTGAAGCAGATGGCGGTGGGTCGCCGCAACCGCGAGATCGCCGACCTGCTCGGCATCTCGCCGGGGACCGTCAAGCTCCACATCCATGCGATTCTCCGCCTGACCGGGGCGCGCAACCGCACCGAGGCGGCGTTGCTGGCCGGCCGCTTCCTGGCGCCCAAACCCGACGCCTGAGCACGGCGGACGATTTTCCGCGTAGCAATCGCCGGTCGCTGACGGCGCATCGCGGCAACCGGGCCTTGCGCGGCCCGAATTGCCGTCGGCTTCCAGGTTGGCGGGGCAATTTCTTGCCAATCCAGAGCCAGGCCATGGGCAGGCGCAATTGGCATTTCAAGAGCGGAAAAATGGACTGTGACTGACCGGTCACACTCTTCGCCGACCCGTGAAATCCAAAGGGTTCAGCCATTGTGACGGAGGGATGACGGGCATAGCTGGGCCTCAGTATTTCAAACCCAAAAGGGATCCAAAAAGTGAGAAACCAACTGTTCGCGACGGCCGCCGTGGCCGCCTTTTTCGCGCTGACCGGCGCCGCCGCCCAAGCCCAGACCGTGGGCCATGTGGGCGCCAACTACGGCCGCACCGAGCTTGACGTCGGCGGCCTGGGCGATACCGACGCCGACGTGCTGCAAGGCGAAGGCGCGGTCGCGTTCGACCTCGGCTCGCTGCGCGGCCAAGTCGATGGCGCGGTGACCAACTTCGACGCCGACGGCGACGACGCCACCACCTGGGCCGTCACCGGCCACGTCAACACGGCGTTCACCGGCGGCCTGGCCGGCGGCTTCGTCGGCGTCAACAAGAGCGACGACGTGACCCTGTGGTCGGTCGGCGCCGAGGCCCAGTACAACGTCGCCCCGCAGGCGACCCTGTACGGCCAGGTCGGCTACGGCCGATCGGACGACATCGACGACGTCGACTTCTGGGCCGGCCGCGCCGAAGTCCGTTACTTCGTCAGCGACAACTTCAAGCTCCAAGGCTCGGCCGGCTACACCAAGGCTGACGCCGACGGCGGCGACCTGGACATCTGGAATCTCGGCGCCGACGCCGAATACCAGTTCGCCGGCACCCCCTGGAGCGTGGTCGGCGGCTACGAGCATGGCGAGATGGACGACCTCGACCTGAAGTCGGACACCCTCAAGGTGGGCGTGCGCTACACCTTCGGCGGCTCGCTGCGCGACCGTGACCAGGCCGGGGCCTCGCTGGGCTCGTCCGCCAATCTGTTCGGCGGCTCGCTCGGTCAGAGCGTGTTCGGCGCCCTGGGCGCGTTCAACCCGTAAGCAGCTCTGAACTGAGTTGATGGAAGCGCCTCCGGCCACCGCCGGGGGCGCTTTTCATTTGCGGTCAGGCGGCTTCGGCTTGGCCGGCGTTGAGGCTGACCTCGAAGTCCATCAGCATATCGACCAGTTCGTCGACGGCGACCCGCAGCATCTGGTTGGACGGGAAGCGGAAGCGCCAGAAGCTGGCCACGTGCTCAATGCCGCTGAGCCGCTCGCCCATGCTGTAAAACATGGCCGGCGCGCGCAACAGGAAGTCGCGGAAGAAGGCCGGGTCGCTCTGCTGGGTCAGGGCGGCGTAGGCCTTGTCGTAGACCGCCAGCGATTCCGTGACGCTGCCGACCGCTCCAAAGATCCAGCCGCGCAGCTCGGTCTTGATGCGGGCGATATAGATCTTGTCGTCAGCGTCGAGCGGGCCGAGCGGCCGCACGCCGGCGATCTCGTCCAGCACCACGCGGATGCGCGGCAGCAGATCCTTGAGCTGCCATTTGTAATAGAGGAAGGCCTTCCAGCAGAAGATGCCTTCGCGGAAGGTCTGCGGGTCCATGTTCATGACCGCGCGCAGGGGCTCGAGCTCGGCGCTGTTGGCGTCCGAGAGGATCTTGGCGAGCAGGGTGGCGGCCTTGCTGGAGAAGCCGTGGCCATCGCCGAACGACATCTTGACCAGCGGCTCCAGCTCGGCGCGGGCGGAACTGAACATCCGCTCCAGGTCGCCGTCGGAGACGTTGAAATAGCAGGCTGCCGGCACGAAGCCGTTGGTCCTCAAGATCTCGCGCATCAAGAACGGGTCGAGCGACGGCAGCCCGGCGATGATGTCGAGCACCTGGCGGTCGCGGGCGCCGACTTGCAGGTCGTCGCCAAAGGAGACCGCGGCCACCTCCTCGAAATTGCGCTGACCGACGAACAGGAACCGCGCGCCAAAGCGCAGCTCACGCTCGGCGATCGGCAGCAGGATCTTGGTCGCCGTCTGCACCGGATAGTCGAAGAGGTCGCCCTCGCCGCCGCGCACCCGGTGCTTCAGGATGATGCTGCGGTTCAGCAGCGAGTTGCGGAAAAACGGGTTCTGCTCGTAGTCGAGCTTGCCCGCCTCGGTCTGGGAGATGCGCCAGAGGTTGAGGACGCGCGAGGTGGCGGCGCTTTTCCTGAGATACTCAAGGCTACGGTACGACCGATCTCGCGCCACACAGAAACTCCCCGACACACGCCAGTCGCCGACGTCCATAGGACGCGACCGTTGGCGCAATCAACAATTGCAAGGTCGCTGGCAGGCCGTCTCGGGGTGCGGCCTGCCTGCGTACTAGACCCGGATGTCGAGCAGGTGCTCGTCGCTGCTGCTTGCAGGGGGCTCCGCGGGCACCACCCTGACCTCATGAGCGAATCCAAGCTCTCGAAGGGTCTCGGCCATATAGGCCGCACCCAGTCGCGTCATAGGAAGGCCGCCCTTACTCCAGAGACCTTCGCCAAGTAAATGATACTCCACCTTGAACATCGGACTTCCTCCGATTTCGCGTGGGGGGAGCCTCTGTCCGGATAGTTACCTATCGGTAAATATCAAACATGTTCTGCGAACTATGTTCGGTGAGCGTGCCCGACATTGCCGGAAAGGCACACAAAATACGCACTGCTCGCGCAATTCCGCGCAACTCCCGCTAAGCGAGAGCCGAAAACTCGAGGATCAATGTTCGCCCACGTGGGCGCTGCGAAGCGCGCGTCGCCCTGGGGGACGACGCGCGCGCGCTCATTGCGACGGTGAGCCGCGGGCGATCAGCTGGCGGCGGCCACGACGCCTGGAGGCGGCGCGAAGCCGCCCGGCGGACGGCCGATCCAGATCTGGCCGGAGCGGGCCATGACCTCGCCGTCCTTGTCGAACAGGGCGACGCCGGCAAAGTACTTGCGGCCTTCGACCTCACGCGCCCAAGCGACGACCACGTAGGTCTCGCCGGCCTTCGGCTTCTTCAGGACCTCGCCGGCCATGGTGCCGAGCAGGCCGACCGGCGAGCCGGTCTTGATCCACCAGGCCATGGAGCCCGAGCAGTCGAGCGCGCCCCAGGTGATCTCGTCCGGGACCGTGCCGTCGGCGTCGGCGAAATTGGCGTGCGGCGTCCAGACGCCGGCGCACTGGCCGGCCGGCGCACCGTCGATCTGCCCGACGTGAACGCCCAGGCCCTCGCCGGCCTCGCGCTCGACGCAGCAGGAGAAGCAGCCACGGTGCAGCGACTTCTCGGCGAACTGCGAGGCGGCCGCGAAGGCGCGGGCCTCTTCGACGCTCGGCGGGGCCGGCGGCGGGTTGGGGATTTGGCTGTCCTCGGCGCGCTTGGCAGAGCCCAACACCGCGCCCTCGGCGTTCACCAGGATCACGGCGCCGTCTTCGCCAGGCTGCAAGCTGACGGCGGTGTCGAGCGGCACGCCCGAACGCAGCATCGCCACGCCACGGCCACCGACCGCGCCGGCGAGCACGCCGCAAATGTAACCGCCATTGGCCGTGTAGGGAGGTCCCCGGAACTGGCGGGGGACGATGATCTCGCTCATCGAAATGATCTCAATTTTGAATCTGCAGTCGAAAGAATGGCCCATCATGACCCAGTCGAGCCCGCGCTGGAAGTGTGACCCGAGGTAAATCCCTAATGAGCGTCGCCGGAACCGCAGCGCAGCTTCAGGGTTTCGACTCCAACAGGCTATCGGAGGAGTCGTCATGAACATCGACATGAAGGACCGCGTCGCCGTCGAGCGGAAGCTGTGGGACGAGATCGAACGCCATCAGGTCGGCATGCTGGGCCTGACAAGCGGCGCCTCGCGTCGGATGCAGCCCATGACCGCCTTCGTCGAACGCGAGCGCGAACAGATCTGGTTCTTCACCCGCACAGACACCGAACTGGCGCGTCAGATCGTCGATGCCCGAGAGGCCGCGTACGTGTTTCAGCACAAGGACCTGTGCGCCTGCATCACCGGCGAGCTGACCCTGGACCACGACGAGGTGAGGATCGCCAAGTACTGGAACGCCGTGGCCGCCGCCTGGCATCCAGAGGGCAAGGACGATCCGCGGCTGACCATGATGCGCTTCAGCTGCCGCGACGCCGAACTGTGGTTCTCCGAGGCCGGACCGGTCACGGTCGCCTGGGAGATCGCCGTGGCCAACGCCCGCAAGCACGAGCCGCACCTGGGTGGACGCGCCAACCTGCATTTCCACTGAGCAGGCCGCAGCTTTACTGCCCTCCACGGGATTAGGCTGAGAAACCGCGAGCAATTCGCGCGAGCTTTCCGAGGTCCTCGCAGACGCCGGGCGGTTTGCGCACGGCGTCCGCCAAGGAGTGTCGTGTTCACGACAGTCATTCCCGAACCGTCTCGATAGGTTGACCCCGCAACTGAAAGGCGGAGATCGATTCGCCCGATGAAGGGGTCCTGGTTCTCGGTGCAAAATCGCTTACTCGCCGCGCTGCCGCCTGAGGACTACGCGCTGGTGGCGCCGCACCTGACTCACACCGACCTTGAACGCGGACGGCTGTTGTACGAGCCCGGCGACCGAATTGACGTCGTCTACTTCCCGCACGACGGCGTCATCTCGACGATGACCTTGATGGAGAACGGCGCGGCCATCGAGAACGCCACCATCGGCCGGGAAGGCGCCGTCGGGCTGACCTCGGCCGTCGCCTCGCGCCAGTCGCTGTCGCGGGTGATGGTGCAGACGCCTTGTCGCTGCGCGCGGATCGGGTCGAACCAACTGCACGACGCCTGGGTCCGGAGTCCGCGGATCCGCGAGATGATCGACCGCCATACCGAGGCGCTGCTCGGCCACGCCTCGCAGTCGGCCGCCTGCAACGCCCTGCATTCGGTGGAGGCGCGTTTCTGCCGCTGGCTGCTGTCGTGCCGCGACCGGATTTCGGGCGACACGGTGGCGCTGACCCAGGAGTTCCTGGCCGACATGCTGGGCGTGCAGCGCACGACGGTGACCGCCGTCGCCCGCTCTCTGCAGCAGAAGGGCTATATCCGCTACCGCCGCGGCGTCCTGGACATCGTCGACCGCGAGGGCCTGCAGGCCAATGCCTGCGAGTGCTACGACGTGGTCCGCCGCCACTATGAACGGCTGTTGCCGCAGCCGCCCTCGCTCTAGATCGAGAAGATCAGGCGGGCGGTGACGCTGGGCTGGGTCTCAAGCTTGAACTCGCCGCGCACCTGGGCCGCGAGGCTGCGCACGAACCACAGACCGAAGCGCTCGCGGGCGTCGGGCCCGGCCGGATCGAAGCCCGAGCCATCGTCGCTGACCACTATCTCGAAACGGTCGGGGGCGCAGGGCGCGAGGCTGACCTGCACCTTGCCGGCGACGTCAGGCCCGTAGGCGTGGGTCAGGGCGTTGGAGACCAGCTCGTGGATGATCAACGCCAGGGTCGAGGCCGCCTGATCGGGCGCGATCAGCGGCGCGGAGTTCACCAGGATCTCAGCCGGACGCGCACCCTGTCGGCGGCGCCAGACCGGCGCCATCTCTTCAAGGTAGCTTTGGAAATCGACCCCGCCGTCGAGGCGGTGGCGCTCCAAAGCGCCCAGTGAGTTGATCGCCTCGGCCATCCAGGTGAGCTGGCGACGGGTCTCGGGCTCGACCGCGCGCTGACCGCGCATGCGGGCCAGGGCAGAGATCAGCTGGAAGGTATTGGCCGTGCGATGACGCAGCTCCGCCGCCGTCGCGTCGTCCCGCCTCTCGTCCGTCATGTCCAGCCCCAACGCCCGAGCACTGAGTTGAAATAGATCGGCGCCTGCCCCGCCGTCCGTCGTTCAGGCGACGGATACCTCAGTAAAACCAACCGTATGCGGCTAATGCTTGCCGTGAAAGCACAATACTACTCGCTTAGGTCGAGTAGTTCGGCCTATCCGTCAACCGAGCCGATCGCCGCGGCGAGGCTGGCCGAGACCCCGAGCACGAAGCCCAATTCGAAGACCTGCTCGACCGCGCCGAGCACGTCGCCGGTGTAGCCGCCGAGCAGGCGCCTGGCTGCCAGCGCCAGCGCCGCGGCCATCACGCCGCCCAGCAGCAAGGCCAGCAGGACCACCCCGCCCGGCGACAGCGCCATGGGCAGGCCGGCGAGGATCAGTGCAGTGAGCATCTCCGGCAGGCTGAGGTCGGAGGGGGCCGGCTTCCACTTTCCGGTCTTCGCATCCCCGACATAGGAAAAGGCGCGCATCACCAGCACTGCCGCCCCGCGCCCCCCGGCATGGGCGGCCACCAGGGTCCAGGCGCCGAGCGCAGCGGGCAGGGTCGCGAGCGCCGCGCCCTTCAGCGCCAAGCTCAGGCCGAGCGCCAGAGCGCCATAGGTCCCGATGCGGCTGTCCTTCATGATGGTCAGGCGCTTGGCGATCGTGGGGCCGCCGCCCAGGCCGTCGGCGGTGTCGGCCAGGCCGTCCTCATGGAGGGCGCCGGTCACCAGCACGCCTGCGCCGATGGCCAGCAGGGCTGGAAGCCAGCCGCTCCAAAGCTGCGAGGCGCCCCAGAACACCGCCGCGCAGACGCCGCCGACCAGCATACCGACCAGCGGGAAGTAGCGTGCGCTGCGGGAGATCCAGTCGGTCTCGAAGCCGCGCAGGGCCGGCGTCGGTACACGGGTCAGGAACTGCACCGCGCAGAGGAAGAGCTGGACCTGGCGGAGAACGAAGCTCACAGGCGGCCGGCCAGCACGTCGTCCAGGCTGGCGACTTCGCTCAGCAGCGCGGCGGCGGCGCGCACGATCGGTACGGCCAGCAGCGCGCCCGTCCCCTCCCCCAGCCGCATCGAGAGGTCGAGCAGCGGCGCCGCGCCAGCCGCCTGCAGCGCGATGGCGTGACCGCGCTCGGCCGAGCGATGGGCGAAGATGCAGTAGTCGGCGCAGGCCGGCTCGAGTCGGATCGCCGCCAGGGCGGCGGTGGAGGCGATGAAGCCGTCCACCAGCACCGGCGTTTGCGCGGCGGCCGCGCCGAGGATGGCGCCGGCCATGGCCACGATCTCCAGACCGCCGAACTGGGCCAGCACCTCGCGAGGGTCGGTCGCCGGGCTCCGGGCGGCGGCGGTTTCAAGCACCGCGCGCTTGCGGGTCAGACCCTCCGCATCGTGGCCGGCGCCAGGGCCGATGCAGTCGGCCAACGACGCCGGCGCCAGGCGGTGCAGGATCAGGGCGGCGCTGGCGCTGTTGCCGATGCCCATCTCGCCGACCGCCAGGACGTCGAAGCCGTCCTCTTCGATCGCTTGACGGGCGATGGCGGCGCCGCGCTCGAGGGCCAGATCGACCTCCGCCGCGGTGAGAGCGGGGCCCACTGCGGCGTTGCGCGTACCCTTGCGGACCTTGGCGGCGATCAACGCCGGATGCGGGGCGAAGTCGGCGTCCACACCGGCGTCGACCACCCGAACCTCGGCGCCGACGGCGCGGGCGAAGGCGTTGGCGCTGGCGCGGCCGGCCAGCAGGGTCGCGACCATCGCCGTGGTCACCGCCGACGGATAGGCCGAGACGCCGGCCTCGTTGAGCCCGTGATCGCCTGCGAAGACCAGCAGCAGCGCACGGTCGAAGCTGGGGTTCGGGCGGCCGGCGATCAGGGCCAGGCGCACGGCCAGGTCCTCGATGCGGCCCAGCGCGCCGAGCGGCTTGGCCTTGCCGTCGACCAGGGCGCGGTAGGCGGCTTCCTGGCTGCGGTCGAGGGGAACGATGGGCGTCATGGGCGAAACTCCAGGCCGGCGATGGCGGCCAGGCGGGGAATGTCGAAGGACTGCTGGAGCACGGCGGCGATCTCGTCCAGGGCGGCGTCGACCCGGTCGTGCTGGTCGAGGCCGTCGGACGCCGCGCCGAGACCGTCCAGCAGGGCGGCCCGGGCCGGGGCCTTGTCGAACAGGCCATGCACATAGGCCCCGGCGATGCGGCCGTCGGGGGAGACTGCGCCTTCCCCCGAACCATCCGCGCGGTTCAGGAATGGACGCTGCAGGGCCGGGCCGTCAGTGCGACCGACATGGATCTCATAGCCTTCGAACGCTTCGCCGGAGGTCAGGCGTCCGTGCGTCGGGCGCAGCACCTTGTCGCCGGTCAGCACCGTCTCGACGTCGAGCAGCCCCAGGCCCTCGGCGCGGCCCGGCGGGCCTTCGACACCGTCGGGGTCAGCGACGGCCCGGCCCAGCATCTGGAAGCCGCCGCAAATCCCCAACACCCGGCCGCCGCGGCGGACATGAGCGGTCAGGTCGATGTCCCAGCCCTGGGCGCGTAGGAAGGCGAGGTCGGCGAGGGTGGCCTTGGTCCCCGGCAGGATCACCAGGTCGGCGTCCCCCGGCAGCGGCGAGCCAGGCGGGACGAAGCCGAAGTCGATCTCCGGTTCCTGACGCAGCGGGTCGAAGTCGTCGAAGTTGGCGATACGCGAGAACATCGGCGCGACGATCTTCACCCGCCGCGCGGCGCTGGACGCGACCTTGTCGAGCACCACCGCGTCCTCGGCCGGCAGCCTGCGCGCTGCGGCCAGCCAGGGCGCCATGCCGAGATCGGCCCAGCCGGTGCGGGCCACGATTTCGGCGCGTCCGTCGTCGAACAGGGCCGGGTCGCCGCGGAACTTGTTGATCAGGAAGCCGGCGATCATCGCGCGATCTTCCGGATCCAGCACCGCATAGGCGCCGACCAGGGCGGCGATCACGTGGCCGCGGTCGATGTCGCCGACCAGGACCACCGGCACGCCGGCGGAGCGGGCGAAGCCCATATTGGCGATGTCGCCGGCCCGCAGGTTGGTCTCAGCCGGACTGCCGGCGCCTTCCACGATGACCAGGTCGCTCTCGTCCTGCAGCTTGCGGAAGCTCTTCAGCACCACGTCGAGCAGGCCGGCCTTGCGGTCCTGATAGGCGCGGGCCTGCCAGGTCCCGGCCATCTGGCCGCGCACGATCAGTTGCGCGCCGACATCGCTCTGCGGCTTGAGTAGCACCGGGTTCATGTCGACGGTCGGCGGGGTGCGGCAGGCGATGGCCTGGAGGGCCTGGGCGCGGCCGATCTCGCCGCCGTCGATAGTGACCGCGGCGTTATTCGACATGTTCTGCGGCTTGAACGGCCGCACGGTCAGGCCCTGGTTGGCGAACACCCGGCAGAGCCCGGCGACCAGCACCGACTTGCCGACGTCCGAGCCGCATCCCTGGATCATCAACGCGGCCAAACGAACCCTCCAAGCGCCAGGGCGGCGGCGAGTACCGCGCAGGCGCGCAGATAGAGCCCAAGCCCACGACGAAGGTCCAGGGGCGACGGCCGCGGGCCCTCGCCAAACGCGGGCCGTTCGTGCGGGACGCCGTCGTAACTGGCCGGGCCGCCGAGCTCGACGCCGAGCGCGCCGGCCATCGCTGCCTCGGGCCAGCCGGAGTTGGGCGAGGCGTGCTTGCCGGCGTCATGCCACATGATCCGCCAGCCACGTCCGGCGACCAGGGCGATCAGCGCACCGGCCAGGCGGGCGGGGATCAGGTTCATCAGATCATCGGCGCGCGCCGCGGCCCAGCCGAAGCAGCGGTAAGGCTCTTCCTTGTGGCCGATGACGCTGTCGGCGGTGTTGACCGCCTTGTAGGCGAACAGGCCCGCGAGGCCCCCGACCAGAAACCAGAACAGCGGGGCGACAACGCCGTCGTTGAAGCTCTCGGCCAGGCTCTCCAGGGCGGCAGCGGCGACGCCGTCGCGGTCGAGCTGGGCGGTGTCGCGGCCGACGATCATGGCCACCGCGGTGCGGGCCGCGGGGAGGCGTTCCCCCTCAGTCGCCGACAGCTCCCCCAGCGGGGGAGCACCTAGAAACCCAGATCCTCCCCCGCTGGGGGAGGTGGCTCGCCGAAGGCGAGACGGAGGGGGATCAAGCGCCGCACTCACGGCGGCGACGTGGTCGTAGAGACTGCGAGCGGCGAGGCCGAGGGAGCCCAGTCCTATCATCAGGATTTCCGCCCAGCCTTGCAGCAACCTGTCGAGCGCCCAGCCGGCGCCGCCGGCCGCCCCGGCGACCAGCAGCAGGGCCGCGATCCCGGCCAAGCGACGGCGCAGATCGCCGCCGCGGTTGAGGGCCTCCAGCCCGCGCAGCGCCCTGCCGATCCACACCACCGGATGTGGAACCAGCGCATGCAGACGGCGCGGATAGCCGACGACGCCCTCCACCCCGGCGGCGGCCAGCACCAGCCAGGGATCAGCCGGCACGTCCGACGATCTCGATCAGCGGGCCGCCCTCGCCCCCCACGACCCGGGCGTCGACGCCATAGGCCGCCTTCATCACCTCGGACGATAGGGCCTGCGCCGGCGGGCCGTCGGCCAGCACCGCCCCGGCCGCCATGACGATGATCCGGTCGGCGATGCGAGCGGCCAGCGAGAGGTCGTGCAGGGTGACGACCACGCCCCTGCCCTGATCGTGCGCCATGGCGCGGAACAGGTCGCCGGCGTCGAGTTGGTGGCCGGGATCGAGGCCGGTGAGCGGCTCGTCGGCCAGCAGCCATTCGGGGTCGCCGGCCAGTGCGCGGGCGATCAGCACCCGGCCGCGCTCGCCGCCGGAAAGGGTGGTGACGTCGCGGTCGGCCAGTTCGACGACTCCGGCGGCGGCCATGGCCCGGTCGATGGCGGCGGCGTCCTCCAGGCTAAGGCCGCTGGAGCCGATGAAAGGGGTACGGCCGAGCCCGACCAGAATCCGCGCCTCCACCGCCCAGGCGACTTCGGGCGTCTGGGGAATGAAACCGATGCGGCGGGCGCGGGCCCGCGGCGCCATTTCCAGCAGAGCGTGGTCGCCAAGCCCCACGCTCCCGCCCTGCGGCCTGCGAAGACCGGCCAGGCAGGCGAGCAGGGTCGACTTGCCCGCGCCGTTGGGGCCGAGGATGGCAGTGACGGTTCCGGGCTCGAACGTGGCGGTGACGCCGTCGACCACCGGCTTGCCGCCGAGCCGGACGCGGACCTCCTGGGCGATCAGTGCGCTCATGCGATCCTCCGGCGCAGGGACAGCAGCAAGGCGAAGAAGAACGGCCCGCCGAGCACGGCCATGGCGACGCCGAGCTTCACCTCGCCGGCGGCGGGGGTCAGACGCACGGCGATGTCGGCGGCCAGCACCAGCACTGCGCCGCCGAGCGCGCTGGGCCACAGAAGGCCGCCGGGCCTAGCCCCGACCAGCGGGCGCAGCAGATGCGGCACGATGAGGCCGACGAAGCCGATGACGCCGGTGACGGCGACGCTGGCTCCGGCGGTCAGGGCGACGCCGAGCGCCAGCATCCAGCGGACGCGGGTCATGTTGACGCCAAGCGAGCGGGCCCCGGTCTCGCCCAGGGTGAGGGCGTCGAGGCTGCGGCCGATCAGCAGCAGCAGCAGGCAGCCAACGCCGATCAGCGGCAGCGCGATCTGCACCTCGCCGAGGCTGCGGTCGGCCAGGGAGCCCATCAGCCAGTTGACGATCTCGTTCACCGCCCAGGGATTGGGGGCCAGGCTGAGCGCCAGGGCGACGCCGGCCCCGGCCATGGTTTGCAGGATCACTCCGGCCAGAATGAAGGTGACGATGCTGGACGCCTGGCCCGACAGCGCCAGCAACAGGAAGACGGCGATCAGGGCGCCGAGCATGGCCGCAGCGGCGATGACCCACGGCTCTGCGGCGCCGGCCCCAAGATAGAGGGTGAGTACGGCGCCGAGCGCGCCCATCGAGGAGACGCCGAGCGCGCCCGGATCGGCCAGCGGGTTGCGGGTGTAGCCCTGCATCGCCGCTCCGGCCATGCCGAGCGCCGCACCGACCGCGATGGCCAGGATGGTGCGCGGCAGGCGCAGTTCGAAGATGATCGCCCGGCGCGGATTGCTGGGATCCGTCCACTCGCTGAGCGGCACCCAGACGCGGCCCGCCGCCATGCTGACGAGGGCCAGCAGCACCGCGAGGCCGGCGAGAACCGCGAGGGTGGTCTGGCGGCGGCTCATACCCTACCTCGCATATCCAGCGCCTCACGGCGGACCTTGGCCAGCATCTGGGCGGTACGGATCAGCACGGGCCCCCCGCAGAAAGTGAGCTGCTGGGGAAAGGTGGCGCGGTGCATCCGTCCGGCGACGCGGGCCAGGGCCGGATGGTTGGAGATGCGGTCGGCCCAGGTCGGGGCGCCGGGCTCGGACTCTGCGGCCAGCAACACGTCGGGCGGGTCGGCGACCAGCAGCTCCAGGGGGACGTTGCCGGTGCGCTTGAGGCCATAGCGGGCGGCGGCGTTGTCGAGCCCGCAGCGGGTCATCATCTCGTCCATCATCGTCCCGGGAGCGCTGGCGAAGCCGCCGGCCTGGTAGCTCAGAGCGCTGAGCCGCGGGGCGCCCGGCGGCGGCGTGGCGGCGGCGAGGGCAGCCTCGATCTGCGCGACCAGCGCCTCGCCGCGCTGCGGGCGATGCACGGCGCGGGCTACCTGGCGGACCTGGTCGAGGCTGTCCTGGACCGAGTTGGGCACCGCAAACAGTTCGGCGCGGATACCCAGGCGGGCCAGGGCCGCGCGGGTGGCCGGCGAGGAATGGCGCCCGGTCAGCACCAGGTCGGGCCGCAGGGACAGCACCTCCTCCGCGCTCTCATAGGTGAACGGATAGGTCGCGCCGGCCGGGCCGATGCTGGAGGAGGACTGGTCATGCGAATAGTGGCTGATCGCGGCGATCTGGCTGCGGTCGGCGACCGCCACCAGGATCACGTCCAGGCAGGGATTGAGCGACACGATGCGCCGCGGCTCGGGCGCGCCGGCACCGCCGAGGCCCACGGCGGCGCCCGCAGCGAGCGCCGACCGCCGGGTGAGCATCCAGCTCAAAAGTCGATCCCGCGCTGGGCCTTGATGCCCTGCTCGAACGGATGCTTGACCAGGGTCATCTCGGTGACCAGATCGGCGATGGCGATCAGCTCGGGCTTGGCGTTTCGGCCGGTAATGACCACGTGTTTGTCGCGCGGCCTGGCCTGCAGGTCGGCGACCACCTTGTCGATGTCGAGATAGTCGTAGCGCAGGGCGATGTTCAGCTCGTCCAGCAGCACCAGATCGAGCTCCGGATCGTGCAGCATCTCCACCGAGATGGCCCAGGCGGCCTCGGCGGCCGCGATGTCGCGGGCGCGGTCCTGGGTGTCCCAGGTGAAGCCCTCGCCCATCACCTCGTAGCGGACGCTCTCAGGGAAGCGCTTGAAGAACTGGCGCTCGCCGGTGATCCACTTACCCTTGATGTACTGGACGATGCCGACCTTCTGGTTCCAGCCCAGGGCGCGCGCGACCATGCCGAAGGCGGCGGTGGACTTGCCCTTGCCGTCGCCGGTGTGAACCAGGAGCAGGCCGGGCGCCTCATCGGTCTTGCTGGCCATCAGCGCCTCGCGCTCGGCCTTCAGCGCCTGCATGGCGGCCTTGTGCTCGGCGTTCTTCTGCTCTTCGTCGCTCATCGGCGCGAGCCCTCCAGGGCGGCCGCCAGGCGCGGCCAGTCTTTGGGTTTCGGAATACCGAACCTGAGCCAGGTCGGCTGATCGGGAAAGGGGCGAGCCAGCACGCCGCGACGGGCCAGGGCGATGAAGCGCGCCGCCGCGTCCGGCGTCGCCGCCAGCCGGAACAGCGAAGTCCCGCCGACGATCTCGAAGCCGGCGGCGGTCAACAGGGCGTCGAGCCGATCGGCGTCGTGCGCCAGCCGCGCCTGCGTGCGCTCGCGCCAGTCCGCGTCCGGATAGGCTGCAAGGCCGGCGGCGATCGCTTCGGCGCTTAGCGGCCAGTCGCCGAATTGGGCCGAGACCCGTGCGGCCAGGCCCGGCTCGGCGATCACAAATCCCAGGCGCACGCCTGGCAGACCATAGAACTTGCCGAACGAGCGGAGGATGACGGTGCGACCACCGACGCGGTCGGCGATACTGAGCTCGGGCGCGGTCTCGACGAAGGCCTCGTCGACGATCAGCCAGCGATCGCCGGCGTGCGGAACGGGCGTTCGGGCGCCGTCGGGATTGTTCGGACTGACCAGCACCACCGCCTCGGCCGCGCTGGCGGCGAGCCGGTCGCGCGGAACCAGATCGACCTTGGCTCCGGCCAGTCGCCAGGCCTCGGCGTGGCCGCCGTAGGTCGGGGCGGCGATGGCCACCGAGCGTGCGCCGAGCAGCCGCGGCAGGGCGCGTAGCGCCGCCTCCGTGCCTGGTGTGGCGGCCACTCGATCGGCCGAGACGCCGAACGCCTGCGCGGCGGCGGCCTCCAGGGCCGCCACCTCCTCCGGATCGGGCAACCGCCGCAGGGCCGCGGCGTCGGCCCGCCGCGCCGGATAGGGGCGCGGGTTGATCCCGGTCGACAGGTCGAGCCAGGGCCCGGGGACGTTCGGAAACGCCGCCCGCGCCGCGGCCAGGCGGCCGCCGTGCCGGAGGAAGCCCTCCAGGCCAGGGTCAGAATCTAGCGCGGACACCGGCATAGACCCCGTGGCCCGGAGAGCCGTAGTTGCGCGTGGTCTCGTAGGTCTCGTCGAGGGCGTTCTCGACGCGGCCGTAGAGCTCCAGGTTCTCGTTCACCGGATAGGCGGCCCGCAGGTCCAGCAGGGTGTAGCTCTGCAGGACATAGCTGTTGGCGGCGTTGTCGAAGCTGTCGCCGACATAGCGGATCGAGCCGCCGAAGCTGGCCCCATTGTCCCAGCTATAGGTCGCCTGGATGTTGGCTTGGTGCTCGGGTCGGCGGGTGAGGTGCTTGCCGCGGTTCACATTGCCTGGGGAGTCGTTCTCGGTGTCGGTCCAGGTGTAGTTCGCCGCCAGCGCCAGCGGGCCAAGGTCGGCGCTGCCTTCCAGCTCGACGCCGTGCGCCTTGGTCTGGGCGGTGTTGGCGTAGTAGCCGAAGCGCCGCACCCCATTCGCAAAGCACAGCGGATTGGTGGTGGTCGAAGTGCAGGAGAAGAAGTCGATCTGGTTGTCGGTGTCGCGCTGGAACCAGGTGACGCGAACCATGAAGCGCTCGGCGAAGTGCTGCTCGATCCCCGCGTCCCAGCTGTCGGCCTGTTCGGCCTCCAAGGCGGTGTTCCCGTACTCCGAATAGAGTTGGTAGAGGGTCGGCGCCTTGAAGCCCTGGCCCCAGCTGGCGCGCAGCACGGTGTTTCCATCGTTGAGCGACCAGGCCGCGGCCAGCTGGCCAAGGGTCGCATCGCCGAAGGTGTCGTGGCTGTCGCGGCGCAGACCGCCGGTCAGGGTGAGGCCGCTGACCACCTCGCCCTGGACCTGAGCGTAGATCCCATCAATGCCGGCCTTGGCGCGGGTCACCGGCGGGCTCGGCGCGAACTCGCTCGGCGAGACCGTGCGCATCGAGGAGTCCTCGACCTCGCCGCCGAAGGTCGCGGTCCAGGCCTGGTTGATCGTCCAGACGCCCTGATACTCCCAGCGCTTGTTCTCGCCGCGGGCGTCGAAAGTGGTGGTGGTCACCGGCTGGTCCGGATTGACGTTGAGGCGGTCGGTGCGGGTGTAGCCGTAGGCCAGCCGGTTCTTCAGGGCGCCTTCCAACAGGTCGAGATTGACCGCAGCATAGCCGACGTACTCCTCGGTCTCGCCGTACTCGGGGGTGTCGCCGAAGCTGAAGGTCGGCGGCGGGAAACCGTCGAAGTCGTTGCGTCCCTTGGAGTAGACGCCGCGCAGGTCGAAGGAGAGCGTGTCGGTGGGCTGGAACACCACGCGGCCGCTGGCGCCGGTGTTCGCATAGCCGTCCTTCTCAGCGCCGAGCTTGTAGGACGAGACACCCTCGGTGTCGTAGCGGCTGGCGGCCAGACGCCAGGTCAGGCGCTCGCCCTTGCCACCGGCGGCGGCGCGCACGTAGCTCGTGCCCATCGAACCGCCCTCGAGGACCAGCTCGCCCTCGAAAGGCTGCTCGGCCTGACCGGTGACGATGTTGACCACCCCGCCGATGGCCTGGCTGCCCCACAGGGTCGACTGCGCGCCGCGCAGGATCTCGATGCGGGCGATGTCGCCGGCCAGCAGGTTCGAGAAGTTGTAGCCGCCGCCCGAGGTCGAGGGGTCATTGAGCTTCACGCCGTCGATCACCACCACGGTCTGGTCGCTCTCCGCGCCGCGGATGCGCAGCGAGGTCGAGCCGCCGACCCCGCCGTTGCGCGAGAAGGAGACGCCCGGCGTGGTCGCCAGCAGGCTGGAGACGTCGATGGTCTGGGCTGCGCGAATTTCCTCGGCGGTGAGGAGGCTGAGGCTCTGGCCGACGCGGTCGGCTTGCTGCGGCGAGCGGTTGGCGGTGACCACCAGTTCGCTGACGCTGGCGACCGTCACCGGGCCGGCGGTCTGGGCGAAGGCTGTGGTGGAGAGGCCGCAAAGGGCGGCGGCGGTGGCGAGTAGAACGGTCTTCATCGGGTGTTCCCCCTGACGCGTGACGACTTGAACCCGCGTTTGCACGCAGGTCGACGGACGTCGTCTCTCGGGAAACTTCCCCGTTCGCGCGCTCCCACCGAGCGTACGAAGGACGACCGCGTCAGGCAGGTCTCCTGGCTCACGGGTCACAGCCGATGCGCGCCGCCTTCCCAGACTTCCGTCCAGTGGCCTATGACGCGCGAGCTCGCCGCTTACAGTTGCGGGGGCAGCCCAGGTCTTAAACCTGAGTTCCCTATTAATCCCCTTGCGGGGAACCTGTCGCGGGGCCTGCCTAGGCTCTGCCATGCGGAGCGTCAATCCCGATGAGCCTGACCTACATTCTTGGCGGCGCCCGCTCCGGCAAGACCAGCTATGCGCTGCGCGAAGCGCAGGCGATGGGCGGCCGGCTGGTGATGATCGCCACGGCCGAGGCGCTCGACGGGGAAATGGCGGACCGCATCGCCCGCCATCAGGTCGAGCGCGGCGGCAACTGGGAGACGGTGGAGGCGCCGCGCGAACTGGCCGCCGCGGTGCGGGCGCTGGGTCCCGGCGACACTGCGGTGATCGACTGCCTGACCCTGTGGCTGACCAACCTGATGCTGGACGACGCGAACCTGTCGCTGGCCATCGTCGATCTGGTCGCCGCCCTGGCCGCGTGCCCGGCTCGCGTGCTGGCGATCTCCAACGAGGTCGGCCAGGGCATCGTGCCCGACAATGCCCTGGCGCGCCGGTTCCGCGACGAGGCCGGCTGGATGAACCAGGCGCTGGCGGCCGCGGCCGACCGCGCGGTGCTGGTGAGCGCCGGCCTGCCGCTAGTGCTGAAGGGCTAAAGAAAAAGGCCCGCCTCCTTGCGGAAGCGGGCCCTTGATCTGGTCGGTGTCGGCGCCGTTAGGCGGCGAACGCCACCACGCGGCGACGGCGGACCATGGCGCCGGCGGCTCCGAAGCCCACGATCATCATCGCCCAGGTGGCCGGTTCCGGCACCGCGGACGACAGCTTGATGTTGTCGATGACGTTGCCTTGCTGGTTCGACGGGCCGGTCTGGGTGATTTCCAGAGCGCCGCCGTTGGTGGCGAAGGTGAAGGAGTAGGCGTTCAGGCCCGAGTTCGACTCCAGCGGGCCGACCACGGTCGACCAGTTGCCGATCTTGATCGTGGTGGTGCGCGCGCCGTAGCCGCGGGCGTTGCCGCCGAGCAGGAAGTCGAGGGTGTAGGAGCCGGCGCCGAAGGTCTGCGTCGAGATCAGCTGGCCGGCCGGATCGTTGCCGCTGCCGGTGGTGCCGTCGAGGTCGACGTAGTTTCCTTGACCCGGATAGAGGTCATAGAAACCCGTGCCGATCAGGTCGACCGATCCGGGAGGGCTGCCGACCGTGAAGTTGGCGTTGCCGCCCCAGTTCAGGCCCTGGGTCGAGGAATCGAAATCTTCAAAAAACAGCACGCCGGCGGAGGCGCTTTGAGCGGAAGCGGCGGCGGCCAGCAGAGCGGCGGCGGCGACGATCGACTTGAACTTCATGGAACCCATCAGGTGAGATAGCTGAGCGCGGATTCCGGATAGCCCCCCGGACGCGCGGTTAACGGCTGTACACCATAGGGCAAGGGTTGGCGCAACGGCGTTCGCGCAATACGTGCGAAAACAATTGTAAACTCCCCGGGGGCTTGCGCTGCCCGGTCAGGTCAGGGGCGCGGCGGTCCGATGAATGCGCTGCGCATCGCGCGCAGCGCGCCTCCGTCGTCCTCCCAATTGGCGTAGGCGAATCTCGCCTCGTCGCGGCGGACGAAAGCGGGCGCCTGGCGCCCGTTCTCCTGCGTGAGCCAACTGCGATTTACCGAGGAATCGTGCGCGGCGGCGCCGGGATAAAGTTTCATGGCTCGGCTCCCTTCATGGGCCGAACGCACGCCATCCGGACTGGGCGTAGAACAGGCTGCTGGGCCGTATTTCCTTCATCGCCCGAGGATGACGCTCGTTAGAACGACAGTCACTGCTCTTAGTGTGGCGATATTATGAAATAATTGGACGCGCTTTATTCCCAGAAGTCTGATATTTTTATTTTGACAATTGGCGGAACAACTTTGGCTTTCGGCAATTCAAGACATGCGGACGATAGGCTCGGACCCAATTGACCGCGGAGGGGGTCTCGACGCCAAGGGCGTTGGGGCCTTTTTCATGTACGAGCAAATTGAGATCAGGCGCCGATGGCCCGCGGTTGCGGAAGCTGCATTTGGCGCCGCCTTCTCGCGTATTGGAGAAGTCTCGTGAATACAGGCACTTTGACCTGGTTCGACGCCTCCCGGGGCCTCGGCTTCATCACGCCGGACGATGGCGGACCAGATGTCTTCGTCCACGCCTCCTGCGTGGTGGCTTCCGGCATGCCCGCGATGCTGTCGGGCCAGCGCTTCGACTACGAAGTCGAGCCGGATGAGCGCTCGCAAAGCCCCTACGCCGCCCTGCTGCTGGAGGCGGCCTAGCGACGCCGCCCCGGCTTCGTCGCCAAACCCACAAGGAAGACCGCATGCCGTTGACTGACATGATCCCCTCGATGACCGACGCCGAACTGGCGTCCCTGAAGGTCAACGCCCTGCGCCAGATCGACATCGGGACGCCGGAGCGCAAGCTGGCGGCGGAGGGCCTGCTGCCGATCATCGAGGGTGAAATGGGCGCACGGGAGGCCGCAAAGCCGCCCCCCGCGCCTAAGGCCCCGCGCAAGAAGGCCGCCGCCAAGGTCGAGGCTGAGGCCTAGCGGCCGCTCAATGGCCGCGACCGCGTTCGTGCGGAGCGGCTTGGCGCCGCTCCGGCTGACGCTCTGAGCGCTCGGGACGAGCCCGCGGATCTTCAGCGCGCTCCTGACGCTCGACGCGCTGCGGCGGCGGACGCATGTCGCGCGCGGGGCGATCGCCTCGGGCCTCAGCCTGGCGCGTCTCATGCCGGCCTTGCGCCTGCTGACGGCGCACCTCGGCCTGCTCACGGCTCGCTTGCCGGCGCTGTGCTTCCGCCTGCTGACGGCGCTGCTCGCCGCGTTCACGCTTGATGGAGGCGACGCGCACCTGCTCCTCGCGACGGAGCGCCTGACGCTCGCGGTGGACCTGGTCCGCGCGGCGTTCGTCTTGGGCGCGTTGAACGCGACTCTCCGCTCGGCGAGCCTGCTCGCGACGACCTTGATCACCGCCTTGCGGCTGGGGTCCGCGCTCGCGCTCGATCGGCGCCACCCGCACCGGTTCCTCGCGACGCAAGGCCTGGCGGATCTCGCGGCGCTCAAGCCGCTCGACCTGCTCGCTTCGACGCTCGCGCTCGCGGGCGAAGTGGCGCACGTCCCGGGACTCGTGGCGTTCCCGATAGCTGCGCCACCCCGGCGCGCGGACGGCGGCGCTCATCCAGGGTTCGCGGCTGGAAGCCAGCTGCGGGCGGCGCGACAGCCAGGTCTCGTAGACCACCGGCGCGGGCCGGATTTGGGCGGACGCATAGAGGGCCCGGGCGCGGCCCCAGTAGCGGCCTGCGCGGGCCGCCAATTCGTAGGCTCGGCCATAGGGGAGCAACTCGCCGCTGGCGGCATAGGCCGCGAGCAACGCCCCGCCTGCGCCGTAGCCGTAGCCGTAGTCGGGCGTGCGGACGAAGAACGGATAGTCGTGGCCGGGCTCGTAGTAATAGTAGCGGTAACCGACATCGATCGGCTCGGCGAACATCAGATAGCCGTCGTCGCTGCGCCAGGCCCAGGGCTCGCCCTCCAGATCGTAGACGCCGTAGTCCGGCGGGGCGTCGTAGAAGGCCTGGTCGAGGGCGTAGGCGCGCTCGGCGTAGCCGTAGTCGGGCGCGTAGGCGGCGTGGCGAACCGGGGCCGGCGGCGCGGACGGCAGGTCCTGCCAGGCGGGCGCCAGGGTCGGCAGATAGGCGGCCGCCCCGCCGGCCGGCACGAACAGAGGCTCGGGTGGCCGCACGGCCGCCTCCTCGCGACAACCGGCCAGGATGATCGCCGCCAGCCCTGAAACCATCAAGGTCGCGCGGGCGGATCGAGACGACATGGCGACCTCCTCGCGGCTGAGCGACGCCAAAGTCGGCGCCTGGAGCACCCACCTTGAACGCATGAGCCTGAACCGCGCTTGAGCGCGGCGTCACCTTCTGTTCAGGCATGAGGCGGATGCACGCGGGAAAGTAACAACTGTGACACACCCGCGATGGCGCAATGTCGTATAGGCGACGGTGCCCCAGCGTGGCTTCTGATATGGCCCGTCGGCGGCCGGGGGGACGAGAATGCAATTGCGCGCAAGGCACGAACAGCCGCGCACCGACCAGGCCCGGAACTTCGAGTGACCGAGAAGGGCGCCAACCGTTTCGCGTTGTACGGGCTGCTGGTCGGCTTCGTCACCCTCGCCCTGGTGGTCGCCCTGACAGCCTGGACGGTGGGCCAGTATCGCGACTACGGCCAGTTGGTCGGCCACACCAACGACGTGATGCACGAGCTGTCCGAATTCCGGATCCTCAGCGAACGCTCCGAGACCGCGCGGCGCGGCTTTCTGCTGCGGCCCGGCGAACGCTTCGCCGCGACCTATCGCGCCGCCGCGGGCGAGTTGCCCCAGCGCCTCGACAGGCTGGCCGCCCTGACCGAGGACAACCCGACCCAGCTGCAGCGCATCGCGCAGTTACGGGTGCTGACCGAGCGGCGACTGAGGCTGCTGGAGGAATCGATCGTCCTCACCCGTACCGGGAACCACGCCCAGGCCGTGGCGCGGTTCGACGAGGACGGCGGCGCCGAGATCCTGGTCGAGATCCGCCGCCTCGCCACCGAGATGGCGGCCGAGGAGAGCCGGCTGCTCAAGGTCCGCACCGACGCGCAACAGCGCACGGGCGCCCTGTTGGTCGCCGCGCTGGCGGCGGCCGGCGTCGCGCTGACCATCGTCGCCGCGGTGTCGGTCTGGGTGGTCAGCCGATTCATGCGCCAGATCGCCCAGTCACACCACGAACTGGAGGAGCTCAACGCGGGGCTGGAGGACGCGGTGCTGGAGCGCACCGCCGACCTCAAGCGGGCCAATGAGGAGATCCAGCGCTTCGCCTACATCGTCTCGCACGACCTTCGCTCGCCGCTGGTCAACGTGCTCGGCTTCACCAGCGAGCTGAACGCCAGTCTGAAACCGCTGAACGAACTGCTCGACAACGCCGAGAAGACCGCGCCCGAGGTGGTCAACGCCGAGGCGAGGCTGGCGGTGCGCGAAGACCTGCCCGAGGCGATCGGCTTCATCCGCTCGTCGACCCAGAAGATGGACCGGCTGATCAACGCCATCCTGCAGTTGTCACGCCAGGGCCAGCGGATCATCACGCCCGAACGCCTGAACATGGCGGCCCTGTTGGGCAGCGTCGCGGATGGGGTGCGCCACCGTTTGGGCGAGGCCGGCGCCCAGATCGTCGTCGAAGCGGGCATTCCCGACGTCGTGTCCGACCGCCTGGTCATGGAGCAGGTGTTCGGCAACCTGGTCGACAACGCGGTCAAGTATCTGAAGCCGGGGCGGCCAGGGCTTATCCGGCTGCGCGGCTGGCGCGAGCCTGGCCGCCTAGTATTCGAAGTCGAGGACAACGGCCGCGGCGTCGCGCCAAAGGACCACGAGCGCATCTTCGACCTGTTCCGCCGCGCCGGGACGCAGGACCAGCCGGGCGAGGGCCTGGGCCTGGCCCACGTCCGCGCCCTCGTCTACCGCCTGGGCGGGGTGATCACCTGCGCCTCCGAACTGGACCAGGGCGCGACTTTCAGAATTTCCCTGCCGACCACGGCCGGAGCCTAAGGACGAGACCATGAGCGACCATCAATCCGTCACCATCGTGATGATCGAGGACGACGAGGGGCACGCCCGCCTCATCGAAAAGAACATTCGCCGAGCCGGGATCTCCAACAACATCCGCCACTTCACCGACGGCAGTACGGCGCTGGACTTCCTCTGCAACGCCGCCGAGGGGCCGGCCTTGAACGGCCCGGCGCTGATCCTTCTCGACCTCAACCTGCCAGACATGAGCGGCACCGATATCCTCGCCAACCTGAAGCAGGACGAGCGGCTGAAGCGCACGCCGATCGTGGTGCTGACCACGACCGACGACAAGGTCGAGATCCAGCGCTGCTACGACCTGGGCTGCAACGTCTACATCACCAAGCCAGTCGACTATGAGAACTTCGCCCAGGCGATCCGGCAGCTTGGCCTGTTCCTGTCGGTGATCCAGGTGCCGGAGATCGACGCCTAGATGCCCAACAACGCCCACGTGCTCTATATCGACGACGACGATGGCCTGCGCCGGCTCGTCGAGCGCCGAATGACTGCTCTCGGTTTCCGGGTGACCCCTGCCGGGGATGGCCGCGAAGGTCTCGAACTCGCGGGCGCCCAGAACTTCGACCTCATCGCCATCGACCACTACATGCCCGGCCAGGACGGCCTGACCACTCTGGAGCAGCTGCGCGAGGTCGCCCCGGAGACACCGATCGTCTTCGTGACCGGATCGGATGAGACCAGGATCGCGGTCGCGGCGCTGAAGGCCGGCGCGTACGACTACGTGGTCAAATCGACGGACGACGACTTCTTCGACCTCCTGAACAACAGCTTCATGCAGGCCCTGTCGCAACTGCGGCTGCGCCGGGCCAAGGTGCTGGCCGAACAGGCGCTGCAGGAGACCAACCGGCGGCTCGAGGCGCTGGTCGAGCGGCAGGCGGTGCTGCTGGCCGAGGTGAACCACCGCGTCGCCAACAGCCTGCAGATGGTCTCGGCCATGGTGCGCATGCAGGCGTCGTCGCTGGACGACCATTCAGCCCGCTCGGCGCTGGTGGACGCTCAGAGCCGCATCCATGCGATCGGCCAGGTGCACCGGCGGCTCTATACGTCCGAGAACGTCGAGGCCGTGGACCTGGCATCCTACCTCGATGGCTTGGCCCGGGATCTATCGGACACCTGCTCCACGCCGCGGGCGCGGCGCGAAGTCCGGCTGCTCGGCGACAGCGCCGAGGTGCGCACCGACGCGGCGGTCTCGATTGGGGTGATCGTTTCCGAACTGGTCACCAACGCCGCCAAGTACGCCTATCCGGCGGATGTCTCCGGGGAGGTGCGGATCGTCGTGCGCAGCGTCGCGGGGGGACGCGTGACGCTCAGCGTCGAGGATGACGGGCCCGGCTTCGACCCGACCGATCCACCGAAGGGCAGCGGCCTGGGATCAAAGGTCATCAAGGCGATGACCAATAATCTGAAGGGCGACCTCACCCTAGACCGCGGCCCGAGCGGCATGCGGGCGATGCTCGAGTTCGCCGTTTAGGCGCGGGGCGCGCGGCGATCAGTAAGGGTACGGCGGAACGGGCGGCGGTGGCGGCGGTGGCGGCGTCATTGCGTTGCTGACGATGGCCGAGGTCGCCCCGACGACCATGCCGGCGGCGACAGGATGGTACTCCCGGTCGTCGTAATAGCCGCCATTGCCGTTGAAGTTGCCGTTGCTGTTGACGTTCACGTTGCGGTTGGAGTTGACGTTCACGTTTCCGCTGCGATTGACGTTTGCCCCGCGGTTGACGTTTGCGCCGCGGTTGACGCTCGTGGGCGCGCTGCGCGCCGCGCCGGCTCCGGCGCCGCCACCCCGGCCTCCGGCGCGCTGCGCCTCAGCGATACCCACGGGAAGCGCAAGCGCTAACGCTCCGGCGAGGAGCACGACTTTGGCGACATTGAGGTTCGGCATTGCAAGCCCTCAGGGGATGGGACGCGCCTTCGGCGGGGGTGCGAAGGCAAACGCATCCTGATCAAACTGTGGAGCGACGTTCCAGGAAAGGTCGGCCTGGAACTCCGGCCGGGCGGGGTCGTCGCTGGCGATAATGCTGACGCGCAACGGCGTCGGCTTGTCTCCGTCAGCGATCCAGATCTGCCAATCCCTCCCGGGCTGCCGGAAGGCGTAGTGGCTTGCGGTCTGGCCGCCGATCTGGGTCTTGCCTACGTAGTGCGCGGACGTCAGCGCCTGCGCCCGGCTATCGCCCTCGCTCCATGTGAAGAGGTCGTCCAGGGGCACGGAGGCCCCGTACTTCTGCTCGGCGAGCTCAAGGGTGGCGCGGATCGTCGAGGGCGCCTGGAGCGTCTTATAGGCGTTGGCCTTCGCATCGTAGGCGGTCACCGTCTTGCCGTCGTAGACGTACCGTCCAGCCTGGGTGGGCAGCGCCAGATCAAAGGAGAACGCGTCCGGACGGCGGACCTTGTAATTCGCCTTACCGCTGAGCGTGATCAGCTGCCCATAGACGTCGACATCGTCAGTTTGCGTCTGCAGGCCGATCTCGAAGGCCGGGATTGAGCGCAGATAGGTGCTCATCCGCGTGAGCGCGTCGACAGCCTTGGGATCGACCTCCGCCGGCGCCGCGTGGGCCCCGATCGCGATACATCCCATCGCAGCTGCGATGATCAAAGGTGCGATCTTGATCCCACCCGCTCGTTTTGGCGCTTGCGCCCGCTTCGGACCGTTATCCATGACTGTGGGTACCGCGGCCCGAGGGCGGGAACTATGGGGTGATCGCCTAAGTCTCTGGGGGCTGATGACGTAGACGCCCGGTGGGTGATCCCCGGCGGCCCGGCCACGCCGCCGTCAGGTGAACCGGCTGGCCGGCGCAAAACTGGGCTGAATTCTACGGAGAATTGGAGCGGGCGATGGGATTCGAACCCACGACATTCAGCTTGGGAAGCTGACGCTCTACCCCTGAGCTACGCCCGCAGACCCCTCGCGGGGCAACCGTTCTCACGGTTGGCGTTCTCTAGCGGTTCTGCAGCGGCGCCTCAAGAGCGGACCTTTGCAGGCCCGCCCGCCGCCGCTCCACCACGTCCTATTCACGCATGGCGCGAATGTGGCGCGGGCAATTTCGCGCCCCGCACGAGTGTGACGACGGCGTTCGCAACTTTTCCATGAAAACAACTCGCTTCAGTTGTTTTCAAGAATTACCGGCGCCTTTCGCGTGACAGGAAATTAATTCCGCATTAACTAATTCCATAACGGTGTTATATGGGGAATACCAATGAAGAGGCTGTTCACGAGCGCCGCTGCGGCTGCGCTAACACTTGTGATTGCGGGTTCCGCTAATGCGGCGGTGTTCGCGTTTAACAGTAACCCTGGCGGTCTCAACACGTCCGGGACCGACACTTACTCCCTCACGATTTCCGGCCTCACCGTCACGGTGAAAGGCTTTGGTAGTCTTGGTTCGTCCGTCAATCTCGGCGACCAGGACGACGTGACCTGGAGCGGCAATGGGCTCGGCGTCGACGGCAACAATGACGACGGCGTCAATACCAGCAACGACGAGGGTGAAGGCCTTCTGCTCGACTTCGGTCAAGTGGTGAACCTGACCCAAGCCCAATTCTCGCAATGGTCTAGCGGGCAAGATGACGCTGACTATCGCTACAGCAGCAACCCGTTCAACAGCGGCTCGCTGACCGACATCAGCAGCAACCTGAGCTCGAGCAACGGCACCGCGACCTGGACCACGAGCCTGACTGGTCGTTACTTCTTCTTCGCCGCAATCGACGAAGGCCAAGGCGACAACGACAAGTTCTGGCTGAAGAGCGTGACCGCCTCGGCGATCCCGACCACTCCTGGCGGCTCCGCAGTGCCGGAACCGGCGACCTGGGCGATGATGATCCTCGGGTTCGGCCTGGCCGGCTCGCAAATCCGCCGCGTCGTTCGCGATCAAAAGCGCGCCGTGGCGTACTGATCGGGGCCCGGCGGGTTTCCGAGCGAACCCGCCCGCTGCCTCCGCACCGAGGCTCAGCGGTGCAAACGAGCGGGCCGCGCCAGGGCATGGCGCGGCCCGTTTTTTGTCGCGGCATGCGTCGAGCGCCTTCGTTGACCTGTCCTCGGCTTGGTCGCACGATGGCGCAAACAGAGGGAGATGGCGCCATGGCCGACGGCGAAGTTCAGGCTCAGGCGAAGTTCACCGCCATGACTGACGGCACCCAGGAAGACTGGATGGCCATCATCAGCGCGGCCGGCCCGTTCAACCGCGAGCTGCCCGACCGGCTCCTGTCACATCTGAAGATGCTGGGCGGCGACTTCGGCGGCTATCCGGTCGACCGGCTGGAGCACTCGCTGCAGACCGCCACCCGCGCGTTCAAGGACGGCCGCGACGAGGAATATGTGGTCTGCGCTCTGCTGCACGATGTCGGCGACCTGCTCGGCCCGGCCAACCATGCCGAGATCGGGGCGGTGATCCTGAAACCCTATGTGTCGGAGCGGAACCACTGGATGCTCGATAAGCACGGCGTCTTCCAGGGCTACTACTTCTTCCACTATCTGGGTCTGGACCGCGACATGCGCGAGCAGTTCCGCGGCCACCCGGACTTCGAATACACGGCCCAGTTCTGCCACCTGTACGACCAGAACAGCTTCGATCCGAACTACGAGTCGATGCCGCTGGAGGCGTTCGAACCGATGGTGCGTCGGGTGCTGGCGACGCCGAAGCGGTCGATCTACCGGCGCGCGGAGGCGTAGGCCCCGCTGAGCCATCTGGTGTTCATGGATCCCGGACAGCCGCTGCGCGGCTTCCGGGACGACACGAACGGGACCCTCTAGGCGTCCAAATCCAGCGAATAGCCGGCCGAGCGGACGGTGCGGATCGGGTCGGCCATCGCTTCTTCGCGGTTCAACGCCTTGCGCAGGCGACCGACGTGGACGTCGACCGTGCGCGCCTCGACATAAACGTCCGAGCCCCACACCGCGTCGAGCAGCTGTTCGCGGCTGAACACCCGGCCCGGGTGCTGCATCAGGTAGTCCAGCAGGCGGAACTCGGTCGGGCCGAGGTGGATCTCCTTGCCGGCCCGCTTCACCCGGTGGGCGACGCGGTCGATGGTCAGGTCGCCGATGTGGACGCGGTCCTCGGCCAGGCCCGGACGGATGCGGCGCAGCACCGCGCGGATGCGGGCCGACAGCTCGCTCATCGCGAACGGCTTGACGATGTAGTCGTCGGCTCCGGTGTCGAGGCCGCGGATCCGGTCGCTCTCCTCGCCCCGGGCGGTGAGCATGATAATCGGAACGTTGCGGCTTTCCGAGCGCTGGCGCAGGCGGCGGCAGACCTCGATCCCTGAGATCTTCGGCAGCATCCAGTCGAGAATGATGATGTCGGGCAGGCGCTCGGAGACCAGGGTCAGGGCCTCCTCGCCGTCAGCGGCCACGACCACGTCGTAGCCTTCCTTGTCGAGGTTGTATTGCAGCAGGGTCGAGAGCGCGTCTTCGTCCTCGACCACCAGGATAAATGGGGTCAATTCAGTAACTCCTTGCCTGCGCTAGACGCGCAGGGCGTCGGTCTTCGGCCGCTCGGCGGCGATCATCTCTTCACCGGTGATCTCGTAGTGGATGATCTCGGCGATGTTGGTGGCGTGGTCCCCGATCCGCTCGAGGTTCTTGGCCACGAACAGCAGATGGGCGCAGGCCGTGATCGTGCGCGGATCGCCCATCATGTAGGTCAGCAGCTCGCGGAACAGGCTGTTGTAGTGCTCGTCCACCTCGTCGTCGCGCGACCAGACGGCCAGGGCGCGGTCGAGGTCCGAGCCGGTGTAGGCGTCCAGCACGTCTTTCAGCCGACCCAGCACCAGGCGGCCCATGCGCTCGATCGATCGGGTCAGCGGGCTGATCGGCTCGGCCTCGTTGAGGATCAGGGTGCGCTTGGCGATGTTCTTGGCCAGGTCGCCGCAGCGCTCGAGATTGGAGGCGATCTTCATCGCCGCCACGGTCTTGCGCAGATCGTTGGCCATCGGCTGGCGCAGGGCGATCAACCGGATCGCCTTGCGCTCGATGTCGGCCTCCAGGAGATCGAGTCGCTCATCGCGACCGACCACGCTCTCAGCCAGGGCCTGGTCGCGCTTGACCACCGCGTCGAGGGCGTCGCCGACCTGAGCCTCGGTGAGGCCGCCCATCCGCGCGCAGTCGGCGGTGAGGGTGTTCAGTTCGTCTTCGTAGGATTTGACGATGTGCTCGTTCATGTCGCTCGCCCCTAGCCAAACCGGCCGGTGATGTAGTCCTGGGTCCGGCTGTCGCGCGGATTGGTGAAGATCTCGCCGGTCGGACCAGCCTCCACCAGCTTGCCCAAGTGGAAGAAGGCGGTCTTCTGCGACACCCGCGCGGCCTGCGCCATCGAGTGGGTGACGATGACGATGCAGTACTGGTTGCGCAGTTCGTCGATCAGTTCCTCGATCCGCGCCGTGGCGATCGGGTCGAGCGCCGAGCAGGGCTCGTCCATCAGGATCACTTCGGGCGAGACGGCGATGGCGCGGGCGATGACCAGGCGCTGCTGCTGGCCGCCCGAGAGGCCGGTGCCCGGCTGGTGCAGGCGGTCGGCGACCTCGGCCCAGAGGCCGGCGCGCTTGAGCGAGGATTCGACGATCGCCTCCAGCTCGGCCTTGCCGGTAGCGATGCCGTGGATGCGTGGTCCGTAGGCGACGTTCTCGAAGATGGTCTTGGGGAACGGGTTCGGCTTCTGAAACACCATGCCGACACGGGCGCGCAGCACCACCGGGTCGATGGAGCGGTCGTTGACGTCCTCGCCGTCCAGCTCGATGCGGCCGGTGACCTTGGCGCCCGGGATGGTGTCGTTCATCCGGTTGATCGAGCGCAGGAAGGTGGACTTGCCGCAGCCGGACGGACCGATCAGCGCGGTGACTGCGTTCTCGGGCACGTCGAGCGAGACGTCGAACAGGGCCTGTTTGTCGCCGTAGAAGACGTTCACCTCGCGGGCGCGGATCTTAACCGGCGTCGTGGGCAGGCTGGCGTGGGCGCGGTCGACGGCGATGTGGACCGGGGCGGCGGTGTCGTGGGCCATGGAGTCGTCTCGCTGGCTGGTCATGAGGGACCTCGGGGAGGAACTAAGTCGGCGCATCGCCTACCAACGCCGCTCGAAGCGGCGCCTCACCAGAATGGCGGCCAGGTTCATGACGATCATGAACACCAGCAGCACGATGATGGCGGCGGCGGTGCGCTCATGGAAGCCGCGCTCGGAAGCGTTCTCCCAGATGAACACCTGAACGGGCAGGACGGTCGCCGCGCCGGTGAAGCCTTCCGGCACCCCCGGGACGAACGAGACCATGCCGATCATCAGCAGCGGCGCGGTCTCGCCCAGGGCGTGGGCCAGCGACAGGATCGCGCCGGTCATGACGCCGGGCATGGCCAGCGGCAGGACATGGTGGAACACGGTCTGGGTGCGCGAGGCGCCAACGCCCAGCGCGGCTTCCCGGATCGAGGGCGGCACCGCCTTCAGCGCCGAGCGGGTGGCGATGATCACCGTTGGCAGGGCCATCAGCGCCAGCACCAGGCCGCCGACCAGCGGCGAGGAGCGCGGCACGGCCAGCCAATTGATGAACACCGCCAGGCCCAGCAGGCCGTAGACGATGGAGGGGACGGCGGCGAGGTTGTTGATGTTGACCTCGATCAGGTCGGTCCAGCGGTTCTTCGGCGCGAACTCTTCCAGATAGGTGGCCGCCAGCACCCCGATCGGGATGGCCAGGACCGCGGTCACCAGCAGCATCATCAGCGAGCCGACCACCGCGCCCAGCACGCCGGCCTGTTCCGGCTCGGTGGAGTCCGAGCGGGTCAGGAAGCCGAAGTTGAAGCCGGAGGTGACCGCCCCGGAGGCCTTGAGCTTGTCGATCCAATCGAGCTGCTGGTTGTCGAGCTTACGCTCGTCCTCGGGCGTCGAGCGCTTGATCTCGCCCTTGAAATAGAGGGCGGCGTCCGACTTCACCGGGCCGGTGACGGTGATCGTCTTGCCGATCAGCGAAGGATCCTCGCGGACCATCTTCAGCAGCTGGAAGCCCAGGTCGTTGGACATGATCTCCATGACCTTGCCGGACTTCTCGCCGAACTCGTCGTCGGTCTCGCCCAGCTTGGCCAGCACCGAATTGGCGACCAGCATGTCGTAGTTGGCGCCGGTCGGATCGGCCTTGTCGATCTTGCTGGCGTCCAGCAGCACCGGCACGCTGATCTGGTAGTCGATGAAGGTCGTGTAGCCCTGGTGGACGATCCGGCCGAGCAGGACCGCCAGGAAGCTGAGCGCCACGATGATGGCCATGCGACCGTACATGCGGAAGCGCATCTCCTGGGCGTGACGCTTCTTCAGCCGCGCCTCGACGGTCTGGCGCAGGCTGGTCGCGGCGGTCGGGATGGCGGCGTCAGTCATACTGTTCCCGATATTTCTGCACGATGCGCAGGGCGACGATGTTGAGGAGCAGGGTCACCACGAACAGGGTGAGCCCCAGCCCGAAGGCCGACAGCGTCTTGGGGCTGTCGAACTCCTGGTCGCCGGTGAGCAGGGTGACGATCTGGACGGTGACGGTGGTCACGGTGTCGAGCGGGTTGAGCGTGGTCTTGGCCTGCAAGCCCGCGGCCATGGTGACGATCATGGTCTCGCCGACGGCGCGGGAGACGGCCAGCAGCATGGCGGCCATGATCCCCGGCAGCGCGGCCGGAAGCACCACCTTCTTGACCGTCTCGGAGCGGGTCGCGCCCATGGCCAGGCTGCCGTCGCGCAGCGACTGCGGCACGGCGTTGATGATGTCGTCGGACAGCGAGGAGACGAACGGGATCAGCATGATCCCCATCACCGCCCCAGCCACCAGCGCCATCTGGTTCTGAACCTGCATCAGGTACTGGGCGAGGTCGTCCAGCGGCCCGCCGGCCAGGCCCGCGCCGATCCAGTTGAAGAAGGCGCGCAGCAGCGGTCCGACGGTCAGGGCGGCGAAGAAGCCGTAGACCACGGTCGGCACCCCGGCGAGGATCTCCAGCAGCGGCTTCACCACCGCGCGGGTGGTCCGGCTGGCGTATTCCGAGAGGTAGATCGCCGAGTAGAGGCCGATCGGCGCGGCGACGATCATGGCGATCAGCATGATCAGGAAGGTGCCGACGAACAGCGGCACCGCGCCGAACGCGCCGGCGCCGGCGAACTGGTCGGCCCGCATGGCGATCTGGGGGTTCCACTCGGTTCCGAACAGGAACTCGTGGATCGGCACTGCCTGGAAGAAGCGCCAGCTCTCCCAGACCAATGAGGCGACGATGCCCGCCGTGGTCAGGATCGCCGTCACCGAGCAGGCGATGAACAGGCCCGCGACCCAGCCCTCGACCTTGTTGCGGGCGCGGAACTGCGGGGAGATGCGCGGATAGGCGATGAAGGCGCCCGCCAGGGCGATGATCGCGCCGAGCGCGATGGAGCCGTAGTCGATCAGGTTGCGCAGCTGCTGGGACTTGGCGGCCTTGGCGTCGAGCGCCGTCTTCAGCGCGCCGTCATAGATGGTCTCGCTGGGCGTGCCGCCGTGGGCGATGGCGCGAGCGTCGTCGAAGAAGACGTCCTGCTGCGGCGCGGTCAGGGCGGCGACGGCGGCCGGCGGGTCGACCCGCAGCAGCGCCGCTTCCAGGCGCGGCCCGAACATGGCGAACAGCAGGATGAGCAGGGCCGCCGGAACGCCGGCCCAAAGGGCCGCGTAGCTGCCGTAGTAGCCGGGCAGGGAATGAAGAAGGACGGGCTTGCCGGCCGTGACCGTCACCGCCTTGCGACGGCCGGCCATATAGGTGGCCGCGGAGAACAGAAGCAGCGCCGTAAGGGCGATCCAGGTGAGCATCGGAGGTCCATGCCGTTGCGCGCGCAGGCGAAAGGGGCCGTTGCCCCATGCCCTCGCACGCCGGAAATTGCCCGCCTTATGCTGACCCTCCGCGACAGTTCGATGACAGTTTCATTACGATCGCGGACCGGCCTCTGACGCCCCGGCATCCCTATCACTTCTGTCAGCTAGCCGGAGGCGAGCCCCGCGCCCAGGCTCCACCCAGGATAGGCCGCGCGAACGCCGCGGTCCCAGCAGGCGCACCCGCACGATAGAGGCGCGGCGCCAAGGGAGGAAACAACATGTCGGGCAATCTGCGCAGGGCTTTGGTGCTGGGGGCTTCGGGGGCCGCCATGCTGGCCGCTTCACCGGTCGCGGCGCAAAGCAGCAACAGCGGCGCTACTGAGATCGAGGCGATCGTCGTCACCGCCCAGCGGCGGGAAGAGAGCGCCAACTCGGTCGGTATGGCTATCCAGGCGGTGACCGGCGAGACGCTCTCGCGCCTGCACGTGACCAATGTGAAGGATCTCAGCACCTTCGCGCCGAGCTTCACGGTCTCGCAGAGCTATCAGGGGGTGCCGACCTACACCCTGCGCGGGATCGGCTTCAACACGATCAACATGTCGGCCACCTCGACCGTCGGCACCTATACCGACGAGGTCGCCTACGCCTATCCGATGATGAACACCGGCCCGATCTACGACCTGGAACGGGTCGAGGTTCTGAAGGGGCCGCAGGGCACGCTCTATGGCCGCAACACCACCGCTGGCCTGATCGACTTCGTGACCAACAAGCCGACCGAAGAGTTCCACGCGTCGGCCAGCGTCGAGATCGGCAACTACAAGACCCACAACTTCGAGAGCTTTGTCAGCGGCCCGATAGCCGAGCGCATCCAGGGCCGCCTGGCCTTCCGCACGGAGGACAGCGACGAGGGCTGGCAGGTCAGCCGCAGCCGCGGCGAGCGCCAGGGCGAAGTGCATCGCTACGGCGTGCGCGGCTCGCTGGCTATGCAGCCGTCCGACACCGTCAACATCGACGTCTCGTTCACGGCCTGGAAGAACAAGTCCGACACCGTGGCGGCCCAGGGCATCGGCTTCACGCCGGCCACCACCGGCAGCCCGTTCAACGCGCCCGGCCTGGCCGCCTACATCGCCGCCAATCCGCCGACCGACGCCAGCCAGGCCGACTGGGCGCCGATCTCGGTGCGCGGGACGGACATCGGCACCGGCCTGGGCATCGGCGGGCCGCTGCGTGAGGACAACGACTTCTACGCCGGCAAGGTGCGGGTCGACTGGGATCTCGGCGGCGACATGCAACTGGTCTCGCTGACCAGCTACAACAAGCTGACCCGCGACGCGAAGTTCGACTGGAGCGGCGCGCCCTACGAAATCCTGGTCCAGCACGCCGAGGGCGACATCGAGTCGATCGCCCAGGAACTGCATATCGAGGGCGGCAGCGAGAAGACCTTCTGGCTGTTCGGCGGCTATATCGCCCGCGATCGCATCCTCGACAGCAACCGGACCCTGCTCGGCCAGAACGCCAATGTCAGCCTGATCCGCACGGTGGGCGCGCCGCTGCTCGCCACGCCCTTCAACTCCGGCGGTTATACGGCGCTGCAGCTGAGCCAGGCGTTCCGCACCTACCAGGATATCGGCAATATCGAGACCAACACCTGGAGCCTGTTCGCCAATGGCGAGTACGAGCTCAGCGAAGCGTTCAAGCTCACCGCCGGCATCCGCTACACCCAGGACAAGCAAGACTACGAGGGCTGCTCGCGCGACTTCAACGGCAACATGCTGCCGAACGTGAACGTCGTGAACCGGGCGCTGTTCTTCGCCGCATACGGCCTGGTGGCGCCGATCAGCCAGGGCCAGTGCAACACCTTCGACCCGGTGAAGAAGAGCTTCGGCCTGGTGACCTCGACGTTGGACGAGGACAACGTCGCCTGGCGGCTGGCGCTGGACTGGACGCCCAACGACGAGGTGCTGGTGTTCGGCTCGATCTCGCGCGGGGCCAAGGCCGGCGCCACGCCGATCAACGCCGCCAACATCTCCACTCAGAACGCCCCGGCCACGCAGGAACTGCTGACCGCCTACGAGGTGGGGGTGAAAGCCGCCCTGTTCGAGCGTCGGGTGCAGGCCAATGTCAGCGCCTTCTACTACGACTACGAGGACAAGCAGCTCAGCGTCTACTTCGCCGACCCGATCTACACGGCTCTCGCGCGGCTCTCCAACGTGCCCGAGTCGGAGGCCTACGGCCTCGACGGCGAGGTCACCTGGCGCGCCACCACCGACCTGACCTTCATCGGTTCGGCGACCTTCCTGCACACCGAGGTGAAGGGCTACACCGGCATCAACTCCGCCGGCCAGCCGGCCAGCTTCGACGGCAAGCCGTTCCTCTACAGCCCGAAGTTCCAAGGCGGGCTGACCGTGCTCTACAGCCACGAGCTCAACGACAAGCTCGGTCTGCAGGGCGCGCTGAGCGGCCGCTACCAGTCGGAGTCGCACGCCGACCTGGAAGGCGATCCGCGCTTCGTGATCGAGGACTACGGCCTGCTCAACGCCAGCCTCGGCATCCACTCGCTGGACGACCGCTGGGAGTTCTCGGTCTGGGGCCGCAACCTGACCGACGAGTATTACTGGAGCGCCGTTAGCAGCAACGCCAACGTGGTGGTCCGCTTCCCGGGCCAACCGAAGACCTACGGCGCCTCGCTGACCGTTAAGTTCTAGGGCCGGACGGACTTTCCCCGTCGAACTCCCCATCCCCGGGCTTGTCCCGGGGATGTTTGTTTGTGCGCCTCAGGCTTCGCCGGCCGCTTCGGCGCGGACCAGCGGGAAGTAGGCGGTGAAGGTCGCGCCCTCGCCCTGGACGCTCTCCACCGCCAGGCCGCCGCGGTGGCGATTGACGATGTGCTTGACGATCGCGAGGCCGAGGCCCGTACCCGAGCGCTCGCCGCTCTTCTGGCCCTCGACCCGATAGAAACGCTCGGTCAGGCGCGGCAGGTGCTCACGCGCCAGACCGACCCCCGCATCGGAGACCCGCAGCGCTGCGTAGGTATCCTCGGCGCGATCGGGGGTCAGCAGCGAGAAGCGGCCAGCTCGCGGGTCGGCCGGCATGGCTGCGGCGGCGGCCGTGATGCTCGGTTGCAGGTTGATGCGAACCGCCTCGCCCTTCGGCGTGTACTTGATGGCGTTGTCGACGAGGTTCTGGATCACCTGGATGATCTGGTCGCGATCGCCGGCGATCATCACTTCGCCCCGGCACGGCAACGCCTCCGGCTCCAGGCGCACGCCGCGGTCGCGCGCCACCGGCCCCAGCGAATCCAGCACGTCCATGACCGCCATCACCAGGTCGAGCTCGCCGTGCGGGGCGATGTGCTCATTGAGCTCGATGCGGCTGAGCGACAGCAGATCGTCGATCAGGCGCGACATCCGCTCTGCCTGAGCATGCATGATGCTGAGGAATTTCTCGCGCGCGCCGGCGTCGTCCCTGGCGTGGCCGCGGAGTGTCTCGATGAAGCCCGCCAGCGAGGCCAGCGGGGTGCGGAGTTCATGGCTGGCGTTGGCCAGGAAGTCGGCGCGGGTGCGCTCGGCGCGGCGAATGTCGGTCTCGTCGCGCAGCACCAGCAGGGCGAGGCGGGCGCCGTCGGGCGCCACGCCTAGCGGCTTGGCCATGGCGCGCATGACCCGCTCCTGGGCGCCGCCCATTTCGTAGACGGCCTCCGCCTCCAGGCCGCCGAACAGCGCTTCATCGACGGCTTCGAGCACATCCGGGTCGCGAATGACGGTCACCAACAACCCTGCGTCATATTGTACGCGGAGGGTTTCGCGCGCGGCGGCGTTAACCAGCACGAAACGCCGGCCTGTGAGGTCATCGGGCTCATGGGCGGCTATCACCAGGACCGGGTCCGGCAAGGCGTTGACGAGGCTCTCATACGGCGGCGCGTCCTCATGTCCGGCCCGCGACAGCGCGATCGTCTCGGGCGGCGCGTCCGACGTGCGTTCGGCCACGTGCCAGGCCGTCAGGCCGGTGACGCCGGCGACCACGAGCAGCATCCATGACACCGCCTGGACATCAGCGCCGACCAGCAACGCGAAGCCCAGGATCGCGGCCACGCCTGCGCCGCCAGCCACCAGGACGGGACCGATCGGCCCGAGCCAGGTTGGCGGGATATACCGCGGGGACGAGGGCGAGAGCGCCAAGGCGAATCGATCCTGAAACACAACGACCAACGAAGCCCGACCCTTATGTCATCGGGATGACAGCGACCCAAGCATGGGCTGCGTCACGGGCGCGCTGTCAGGAAATCTACGACCGCTTGAAGTCAAACTCGATTTTCCCCATAGGAATTATCGGGCCTTTACGCGGTCGAGTTTGAGAAAAACGAACTCCAACAACGAGGGGCAAAAGACCACATGACGTGGAAAACCAAACTCATCACCGGCGCGGCCGCGATCGCCTTGGCATGGCCGGGCCTGGCCGCCGCCGACGAGGCGACCGACACGCGCATCAAGGCGCTCGAGGAACAACTGGAGCTGCTGCAGGCGCAGATCTCCGACCTCAAGCAGTCGACCGCCAACAACATCGCCGACGTGCGTAAGGAAGCGACCGCGACGACGGTCTCCCTCGCCAACGGCCGCCCGACCATCGCCAGCGCTGATGGGAACTTCACCGCCTCGTTCCGCGGCGTGTTCCAGCTCGACGCCGCCCACTACGACCAGGCTGCGGCCGGCCCGCTGGCCACCGACTACCGCCGCGGCTCGTTCGGCGACGCCACCGAGAACGACCACGCGCGCGACCTGTCCGACGGCGCCAACTTCCGCCGCGCCCGCATCGGCATCGAGGGCAAGGCCTTCGGCGCCTTCGACTACAACTTCCTCTACGACTTCGGCGGTTCGGGCACGGAAGAAGCCGGCAAGATCAGCGCCGCCTGGGTGCAGTACGGCTTCCCGGTCGCGAACCTGAAGCTGCGGATCGGCGCCTTCTCGCCGCCGAGCGGCCTGGAAGAAGCGGTCTCCACGAACGGCTCGCTGTTCGTCGAGCGCGCCTCGCCGTCCGAGACCGTCCGCGGCATCGCCGCCGGCGACGGCCGTACCGCCGTCGCCCTGCTCGGCAGCGGCGACAACTGGACCGGCACCGCGGCGATCACCGGCAACATTATCGGCACCGCCAGCTTCGACGAGCAGACCGCCTTCGTCGGCCGCCTGACCTATGTGCCGTTCCGCCGCGACGACTCTCTGATCCACCTGGGCGTGAACACGACGATCGTGATCAACCCCGCCGCCACCGGTCCTGACGTCAGCGGCGCGCCCGCGGCGACCACCATCCGCCTGCGCGACCGGCCGGAAATCCGCGTCGACGGCACCCGCCTGATCGACACCGGCAACATCGACTCCGACGGCCTGACGGTCATCGGGGCCGAGTTCGGCGCCCAGTGGAAGAGCCTCTACCTCCAGACCGAATACTTCGACATCGACGTCGATCGTAAGGGCTCGCTCAGCGACCCGGACTTCTCCGGCTGGTACGCCCAGGCGGGCTGGACCATCACCGGCGAGCCGCGCCGCTACTCGGCCGGCACCTTCGACTCGCCCCGCCCGGCCAAGCCGTTCGACCTGAAAAAGGGGACCTGGGGAGCCTGGGAGCTCGGCCTGCGTTATTCCAAGCTGGACCTCAACTACCTTGCCGGCAACGCCGGCACGGCCCCGGTCGCCTCGGCGATCCGCGGCGGCGAACAGGAGATCGTCACCCTGGGTCTCAATTGGTACGTCAACAACGTGCTGCGGTTCCAGGCGGCCTATCAGGACGTCTCGGTCGACCGTCTGTCGCCCGGCGGGACCGCCTTCGGGGCCGGGACCGCGACCCCGCCTGCCGGCGCCCAGGTCGGCCAGGACTTCAGCATCTACTCGCTGCGTACCCAGTACGCTTTCTGATGCCTAGCGGCGGGCGCGCCGGCTACGGCCGGTCGGCGCGCTCGCCCTTCCCCACACAATCTCAAGTCTGAAGAACAAGGACTGCGATCCATGAGCCAGAACAGCAAACTTCCGTCCCGCCGCGGCGTGCTAGCCGCCGGGACCGCTGGCGCCGCGGCCGTTGCCGCGCCGGCCATGCTCGCCTCGCCGGCGGCGGCCCAGGCCAAGGCGCTCACGCTGCTGAACGTCAGCTACGACCCGACGCGCGAGCTCTACAAGGACATCAACGTCGCCTACGCCAAGTACTGGAAGGAAAAGGTCGGCCAGGACATCGTCATCCAGCAGAGCCATGGCGGCTCGGGCAAGCAGGCCCGCTCGGTGATCGACGGCCTGCAGGCCGACGTGGTCACCCTGGCGCTGGCCAGCGACATCGACGAGATCGCCGCCAAGGCCAAGCTGCTGCCGGCCAACTGGCAGACGCGCCTGCCCAACAACTCGACGCCGTACACCTCGACCATCGTGTTCCTGGTCCGCAAGGGCAACCCGTGGAAGATCAAGGACTGGGGCGACCTGATCAAACCCGGCATCGACGTGATCACGCCGAACCCGAAGACCTCCGGCGGCGCGCGCTGGAACTATCTGGCGGCTTGGGCCTGGGCGCTGCGCCAGCCGGGCGGCAACGCGGCCAAGGCCGAGGCCTTCATCACTGAACTCTTCAAGCACGTGCCGGTGCTCGACACCGGGGCGCGCGGCTCGACCACCACCTTCGTCCAGCGCGGCATCGGCGACGTCCTGCTTTCCTGGGAAAACGAAGCCCACCTGGCCATCGAGGAACTCGGCCCGGGCAAGGTCGACATTGTCTATCCGTCGGTCTCGATCCTGGCCGAACCGCCGGTGGCGATCGTCGACAAGGTGGTCGACCGCAAGAAGACCCGCACGGTCGCTGAGGGCTATCTGAACTTCCTCTACAGCCCGCTGGCTCAGGACCTGATCGGCAAGAACCACTACCGCCCGCGCAATCCCGAGGCGGCGGCGAAGTGGGCCAAGAAGTTCCCGAAGATCCCGCTGGTGACCATCGACGACACCTTCGGCGGCTGGAAGAAGGCCCAAGCCTACCACTTCGGCGACGGCGGGGTGTTCGACCGCATCTACAAGCCGCGCTGATCTCCCTTCGGAGGCTGGCTTGACGAAGGGCGCGGGGCGGCAGGCTCCGCGCCCTTTTCGTTGACTGCAACCCTGGCCATGCCGGCCCGTTTGCAGCCCATGGCTCTTTCCCTGCCCGACCTCATCGGCACGGCCGCGGCGCTTTGCTCGATGGCCAGCTTCACGCCTCAGATCGCCAAGATCTGGCGTGAAAAGGACGCTTCCTCGATCAGCCTGCGCATGTACGTCGTGACGGTCACGGGCTTCTCGCTATGGATCGCCTACGGCCTTATGACCCGCAGCTGGCCCGTGGCTGGAGCAAACAGTGTCTGTCTCGTGCTGTCGGGTGTCATCCTTGGTCTCAAATGGCGGTTCCGCGGCGGATAATCGCGCCATAGTTGGCGCCGCAGGAGCAGCTCACTAGATTGCGCGCCGACCCAGCGGCGCAGCGCGCCCCGGCGATTCCCACACAGTGTGGCGTGACAGGAAGCTTGAATGTCGACCGAGTACTTTGCTGAGGCGGATGCGGCGTTCCGGTCCGGCGACACCGAGAAGGGCGTCGCGCTGACCGAAGCTGCGCTGGAAGCGAACCCCAACGCCGCGGTCGGCGTCTATCGCAACTTCGCCGCCCTGCTGTTCCGCCACCAGCGCTTCGCCCAGGCCGAGCGCTGGGCCCGGGCCGGCGTCGAAATCTACGGCCGCGACTTTGACCTCTGGAACATCCTCGGCGTCGCCTATCGCCGCCAGAAGAAGTACGAGGAGGCGCTGAAGGCGCTGGATCGCGCCGAGAAGATCAGCCCCAAGAACATCTCGGCGATCAGCAACCGCGGCAACATCCACAACGACATGAAGAACGGCCCCGGCGCGGTGGAGGCCTTCACCAAGCTGGTCCGCCTGCAACCGAGCAGCGCGGAGTTCCAGCGCGGGCTCGGCCGCGGCCTCTGGCTTAGCGGCGAGCTCGACAAGGCGCTGATCCGCCTGCGGCTGGCCACCAAACTCAAGCAGGACTACCTCGACGCCTGGCTGGACCTGACCGCCGTCACCGCAGAGAAGGAGGGATCGGCGGCTTGCCTGCCGCTGTTCGAACAGGCCCTCGTCCTGATGCCGGACAGCGCCAAGCTGCGCGAGGGCAAGGCCCTAGCCCTGCGCCGCTCGGGCCGCCTGCGCGACGCCGAGGCCTATCTGACCCAGTTGCTGGGCGATCTGGGCGACCTCGCCTGGATCCACTACCAGATCGCCGGAGTGATCTCCGACTACGACCGCGAGCGCGCCAACACCCACTACGCCAAGGCCATCGAGCTCGATCCCGAGATGGTCAACTACCGCATCGCCTATGCCGAAAGCCTGGCGCGGTCGCGCTTTGGCGACGAGTCGGACCACATCGAAAACGCCTACCATGTGCTGCGCGCGGCCCAAGACCAGATGGGCGAGCTCGACTCCAGCCAGCTGAAGGTGGCCCTGGAGATTCTCACCCGCCTGGCCGACTACGACGGCGCCGAGGCGCTTGGCGGCTTCTCCGACATCGGCGACCGGCTGGTCGACGGCGGCAAGATGACCGCCCTGCTGGCCCACCTGGCCCGTATCCGCAACGACGAGCACCGTGTCGAGCTGGTCGCGATGCACCGTCGCGGCGGGCGGCGGATCATCGAAGGCGCCAAGCGCTTCCCGATCACCCTACCGCCGGCGCGGACGCCCAACGGCAAGATCCGCCTGGGCATCATGTCGTCGGACCTGCGCAACCACCCGGTGGCGTATTTCGCGCTGCCGCTGTTCGAGCACCTCGATCGCTCACGCTTCGAAGTCTACTGCTACTCCTACTTCCAGGAAGATCGCGTCGACGCCACCCAGGCCAAGATCACCGCCGCGGTCGACGCGTTCCGCTGGGAGAAGGACATCTCCGACCGTGACGCGGCCCAGATGATCGCCAACGACCAGCTCGACATGCTGGTCGAACTGGGCGGCTCGACCCACATGAACAAGCTGAACGTCATGGCCTTCAAGCCGGCGCCGCTGTCGGCCAGCTGGCTCGGCTATCCGCACTCGGCGGGCCTTGAGACCATCGATCACCTGATCCTCGACCCCTATGTGGCGCCCACCCGCCCCGAACTGTTGGTCGAAGAGCCGCTGCTGATGCCGAAGAGCTGGATCGCCATGGGCGAATTGGCCTTCCCCGAGCGCCCCATCACCCCGGGCACGCCCGAGCAACGCAACGGCTACCTGACCTTCGGCACCGCCAACAACCCATACAAGTACAGCCGCGAGATGGTTCAGGCCTGGGCCAGGATCACCGCCTCGGTCCCCGACGCCCGCTTCCTGTTCATCCGGCCCGAGGGCGGCGCGCCGTCCTTCCGCGCCAATATGGAAGCGCTGTTCGCGGCCGAGGGCGTAAGCGCCGACCGCGTCCGCTTCATCGACATCCGCGGCGCGCACATGCCGTTCTACAACGAGATGGACATCTCGCTGGACACCTTCCCGCAGACCGGCGGCACCACCACCTGCGAGTGCCTGTGGATGGGCGTGCCGGTGGTCACCCTGGTCGGCGATGCGATGTTCGAGCGGCTCAGCTACTCGATCCTGACCAATGCCGGCCTGGGCGATCTCTGCGCGCGCAGCCCTGAGGAATACGTCCAGATCGCCCTGAAGCTGGCGGCCGACCCGGCCCGCCGCGCGGCGCTGCGCACCGACCTGCGGAGCATGCTGAAGGCCAGCCCGCTCGGCCAGACCAAGCAGTTCGCGGCTGACTTCTACGACATGATCGAGGGCGCCGTGCTCCGCGCCCGCGCCTCGGGGAAGATCCCGGTCGCCGCTTAGGCGCCGACGAAGAAGTCGGGGTCGGCGAGCGCGGCGGCCAGCACCTGTCGCACGTCGCGCGGGCGCACGCCGAGCGCCTGCAAGCGCGTGACGTCGCAGGTCGGGCCGTGCGGGGCGGACTCCGGGCCGGTGAGCTCGAGCCGCCAGCCCGCCGCGTCCAGCACGTCAGCCAACTCGGCGTTGGAGATCGCCTCGCCGCGGGCGATGTTGAATACGCCGTCGGCGTCATGGTCCTGCATGGCCAGCAGGGCGGCGATCACGTCGCCTGCATGAATGTAGTCGCGGCCAGCCTGCGGCGAGGAGGCGAGGCTGATCCGCCGCTCGCGCCGCGCCCGCTTCAGCAGGTCCGACAGGAAGCCGCCGGCGTCGCCCGACCAGTCGAACACGTTGGCCAGCCGGGCGACCGAGGCGCGGCCTTCCGAGCGCGCCAGGCAGAGGTTCTCGCCCAGCGCCTTGGAGAGATCGTAGACATTGCGCGGGGCGGCGACGTCGAACTCCAGCACGTCGTCCTCGCGCCCGCCCCGCTCGCCCAGGCTGTCATAAAGCCGGGTCGAGGATAGGTAGACCAGGCGCTCGAAGCGGGCCTGGCGCAGCACCTGGGTCAACAGGCCGACATGGGCCTCGACCGTGTCGAATGGCCGGACCATGAAGTCGCCGGTCAGGCCGGCGCAGTAGAACACCTTGCCGAGGTCACGGGTCAGTAGCGCCGCCTCGCCGCGGGCCGGGGCGTAGACCTCATCGCCGCGCTCCCGCAGGGCCGCGACCAGGCGCGACCCGATGAAGCCGCTGGCGCCGATGACGGTGTAGGTGGTCATTGCCCGCGAGCGCCGGTGCGCTGGGCCGGCACGCCGGCATAGATCGAATAGGGTTCCAGCACGCCGCGCACGACGGAGCCGGCCGCGACGATGGTTCCCTGGCCGATCACCGCGCCGTCCAGCACCACCACATTGGCGCCCAGCCAGACGTCGTCCTCGATGACGATGCCGCCCTTCGAGGGCAGGAACCCCTGGTCGCGGATCCGCCGCGTGCGGTCGCCGAACGCGTGGTTGGTCGGGGCCAGGGTGCAGTTGGCGGCGATCAGCACCGCGTCGCCGATGCGGATACCGTTGCCGGTGTAGATCATGGTCCCGGAGTTGATCGCGCAGTCCTCGCCGATCGTCACCTCGCCCACTCCGCCGGCCGGTTTGATCTTCACGAAGGCGTCGATCATGGTCCGCGCCCCGATCCTGATCAGGGTGCCGCGGGCCGACGGCTCGATGTCGGCCAGTTTCGAGATCTTCGCGGTCGGATCGATGTCGAGCATGTCGCCTCAGGCCTCGAAGTCAGGATAGCCCGCGTCGCGCTCGGAAATCACCTGCGGCGACGCCGGCCAGGCGATGGCGAAGGCCGGGTCGTTCCAGCGGGCGCCGAGACCGTGCCCGGGCTCGAAGATGCGATCGATCTGGTAGAGGACGTCGGTGTCGTCCTCCAGGGTGATGAAGCCGTGGGCCATGCCCTGGCCGATCAGCAGGGCGCGGCCGTTGTCGGCGCTCAACTGGGTTCCGGTCCAGCGACGGAAGGTCGGGCTGGCGGGCCGCAGGTCGACGGCGACGTCGAAGATCGCCCCGCGAGGCGCGCGGACCAGCTTGGCCTCTTCGTGCGGAGCCGCCTCGTAATGCAGCCCGCGCAGGGTGCCGGCCTTCAAGTTGCGCGACAGGCTGGTCTGCTGCGGGACGAACGGATGGCCGGCGGCGGCGAACTCCTGCGGGCAATGCAGGCGGGCGAAGGAGCCGCGATCGTCGCTTGCCGGCTCCAGGTCGACGATGACGACGCCCTCGATCTCCGTCGCCGTGAACTTCATCAGCCGACGACCTTGGTGTCTGGCGCGGCTGTGACGAACTGGCCGCCCCACTCCTTGATGTAGGCCAGTTGGCCCATGATCTCGTCCTTCAGGTTCCACGGCAGGATGATCACATAGTCCGGCTTGAACTGAGCGATCTGGGCGGGAGCATGGGTCGGAATGTGCGTGCCCGGCAGGAAACGGCCCTGCTTGTGCGGATTGGCGTCGAACACCGCCACGATGTCGGCCGGCGTCACCCCCGCGTAGTTGAGGAAGGTGTTGCCCTTGGCGGCGGCGCCGTAGGCGGCGACGGTCTTGCCCTCCGACTTGGCTTTCGCGAGGAAGTCGAGGAACCCACGACGGACCGCCTCCACGCGGGCGGCGAAGCCTTCATAGCCGGCCGGCTTGTCGAGATTGGCCGCCTGCTCGCGGGCCCGCAGGTCGCGCAGAGCCTGGGTTTCCTGGTGGCTGGAACTCTCATGGGCGCAGAACAGCCGCAGAGAACCGCCATGGGTCGGAAGTAGTTCGACGTCGAACGGTCTCAGGCCATTGGTCCGAAGCACCTTCTCGACCGCCAGCAGCGACAGGTACGAATAGTGCTCGTGATAAATGGTGTCGAACTGGACCTTCTCGATCAGGTTCAGCAGGTGCGGGAACTCGAAGGTGAGCACGCCCTCGGGCTTCAGCACGTACTGGAAGCCGGCAACGAAGTCGCCGATGTCTGGCACGTGGGCCAGCACGTTGTTGCCGGCCATCAAGTCGGCGGCGATGCCCCGGGCCTGCAGGTCCTTGCCCGTCGCCGCGTTGAAGAAGGTGACTTCGGTGGGGATGCCCCGCTCCTCGATCGCCACCTGCGCGGTGTTGGCGGTGGGCTCGACACCGAGGACCGGAACCCCCATCGCCTTGAAGTGCTGCAGCAGGTAGCCGTCGTTGGAGGCGACCTCGATCACCAGCGAGGCGGGTCCCAGGCCGAACCGTCCCGCCATCGCCTCGGCATAGCGCTTGGCATGCGCCACCCAGCTTTCGGAATAGGCCGAGAAATAGGCGTAGCCTTCGTCGAAGATGGCGTCAGCCGCGACCGGATCATCGGCCTGGACTAGGAAGCAGGTCCCGCAGACGCGGGTGTGCAGGGGATAGAAGCCCTCGGTCCCAGCCTCGAGCTGCGCCTTGGTCAGGTAGGAATTGGCCAGGGGCTGGTCGCCGAGGTCCAGGAAGGTCTGGGTCAGCGGGGCGCGGCAGAAGCGGCAGGCGGGGACAGTCATCAGAGGCTTTCGTAACGCGTGATCTGTTCACGCACGAGACCAAGGGCGTCGCCGCCATCGGCCTGGGCGCGGTACCATTCCATGGTCCAGTCGACCGCGGCCGGCGCGTCGAGACGGCTTTCGAAGCCGAGCACCTGGCGGGCCAGGCTGGCGTCGATGCCGAGGGCGCGGGCCTCGATCGAATGGGGGTCGGGTTCGTGGCGCCACGGTTGGGCGCCGAGCGCGGCGGTCGCGCGGGTGGCGAGCTCGCCGACCGTCACTTCCGGGCCGCCGGGGCGCGGGCCGAAGTTCAGCGCACGCGGGGTGTTCGGGTCCGTGGCCAGGCGTTCGAGATAGACCAGGTAGCCGGCCATGCAGTCGAGTACGTGCTGCCAGGGGCGGGTGGCTTCGGGATGGCGCAGCACAGTCTGGGCCTGGCTGGCGCCGGCGCGGACGATGTCGGCCACCAGGCGGTCGCGGGAGAAGTCGCCGCCGCCGATGACGTTGCCGCCGCGGGCTGTGGCGACCGGCACGCCGGCCTTGTCGAAGAAACTGCGGGCGAAGCTCTGGGTGACGATCTCGGCCGCGGCCTTGGAGGCCGAATAAGGATCCTTGCCGCCGAGCGCGTCGCCCTCGGCGAAGGCCCTGCCCTGTTCGTTGTTGGCGTAGACCTTGTCGGACGTGATCACCAGGCAGGCCGCCAGCGCCGGCTGGGCGCGCAGGGCCTGCAGCAGGTGGGCCGTGCCCATGATATTGGCCGCGAACGTCGCGACCGGGTCCTCGATCGAGGTGCGCACGATCGGCTGGGCGGCCATGTGCAGCACCAGGTCAAACGGGCGACTGCGGACCAGCGCCTCTACCGCGGCTTGGTCGCGCAGGTCTACAAAGTGCGACTCGACCAGGCCTTCGACGCGGGCCTGGTCGAACAGGGCCGGCTGCTGGTCTGGGGCCAATGCCAGGCCGGTGACCTGCGCGCCCATCCGCGCCAGCCAGACCGCAGCCCACGAGCCTTTGAACCCGGTGTGTCCGGTCAGAAGGACCCGTTTTCCCGACCAGAAGGCGGGGGTAGGCCGCGTCATTTCCAGAGCTTCCACGGCGCCTTGCCGGAGGCCCAAAGCGATTCGAGCGTGTTCTTGTCGCGCAAGGTGTCCATCGCCGCCCAGAAGCCGTCGTGCGGCCGGGCCATCAGCTGGCCATCGGCGGCCAGGCCCTGCAGGGGCTCCAGCTCCCACACCGTCGCGTCGCCGGCGATGCGGTCGATCACCTTCGGATCGAGCACGAAGAAGCCCCCGTTGATCAGGCCGTTGTCGCCCGGGGGCTTTTCGATGAAGCGATCGACCCGGCCTTCGACGATGTCCAGCGCGCCGAACCGGCCGGGCGGCAACACCGCGCTGACCGTCGCATCCTTGCCGTGCGCCGTGTGGAAGGCGAGCAACTCGCCGAGATCGATGTCCGCGACGCCGTCGCCATAGGTCAGGAAGAACGGCTCGTTCGGGTCCAGGTACTTGGCGACCCGCTTGATGCGGCCGCCGGTCATGGACTCCTCGCCCGTATCCACCAGGGTCACCCGCCAGGGCTCGTGGTTGGTGGCGTGGTACTCGACCGAGCCCTGGGCCAGGTCGACGGTCAGGTCGGCGTTATGCAGGACGTAGTTGGCGAAATACTCCTTCACCACGTAGCCCTTGTAGCCAAGGCACACGATGAAGTCGTTGAAGCCGTAGTGCGAGAACAGCTTCATGATGTGCCACAGGATCGGCCGTCCGCCGACTTCGATCATCGGCTTGGGCTTGAGGTGGCTTTCCTCGGAGATCCGGGTGCCGAGACCGCCGGCCAGCAGGACGACCTTCATGGGTTAGGCGATCCGCTTGACGAAGGCGTCGGGCCAGTAGGTCACGCGCTCGGTCACCGCGCCCTCGTTGAACGGGAAGGCCGGCTCTTCGACGATGAAGCGCTGGTCCTGCGCCACGAAGTCGTGGACCGCTTTTTGCGGGTTGTTCCAGTCCCAGTCATCGCCGGTGCGCGGGCCGCCCTTGACCTGGGCCATGATGCCGTCGGTCGCCACCACGTAGGAGCCGACCTCGATCAGCTCGCCGTAGAGCCGCAACTCTTCCAGAACGTGGGCGTGGGTGTGGTTGGAATCGAGCACCACCAGGACCTTCTCGCCCGGCTTGATCAGCGCCTTCACCTGGTCGAGCACTTCCGGCGCGGTGGAGGAGCCTTCGATCAGGTCGATACGCTTCTTCATCGGATGGGCTTCGATGGCCGCGCGGTTGTGCGGTCGGATCTCGATATCGATGCCGACGACGCGGCCCTTGCCCATGGCCTCGAACAGCGAGGCGTAGAAAATCAGGCTGCCGCCGTGCGCGACGCCGGTTTCCACCAGCACGTCGGGCTGCAGCGCATAGATCACCTCCTGCAGACGGACCATGTCCTCCGGCAGCTGGATGATCGGGCGGCCCATCCAGGCGAACGAGTAGACGTACTTCGAGTCCCAGGTGGCGCGCAGCCAGGCCTTGGACGCCGCCGCGAAGCCCTCGGCGCTCGCCAGGCTGTGGCGCACTTCGGTCTCGCCGTTCTTGACGATGACCTCGCCGCGTTCTTCGTCGATGGTAGTGATCAAGCTCTAGGCCCTTTGTGATGTGGCGAAGGGGCTGCCGCCTCGCCCCGCCGAAGACTGGCCCTCTATTATCGCGTGTCGCGGGCGCGATGAAGCCGTATCCAGGGATCGAGAGGCGGCTGTGCGCCGCAAGTCGAACAATTCTGAGGTCTGGCGTGCAGCCTTTGGTGAATTTCATCGTCGTCGGGGTGCAGAAGGCCGGGACGACCGCGCTCTTCGACTACCTGTCGGACGATCCGGCCTATGCGGTTTCCGCGACCAAGGAGGTCCATTTCTTCGACGACGAATCGGTCGACTGGAACGCCCCCGACTACGGCCCTTATCACGCGCAGTTCCATTGGGAGCGGCCGGCGATCCGCGGAGAGGCGACGCCGATCTACATCTACTGGCCGCGGAGCCTCGAGCGCATTGCGCGCTACAATCCTGCGGTTCGACTGGTCGTCATGCTGCGCGATCCGGTCGAGCGGGCCTGGTCACATTGGAAGATGGAAACCTCGCGCGGTGTCGAGACCGCGCCATTCTCCTGGTGCATCCGCGCGGGCCGCCGGCGACTGTTCGAGCGGGAGCCTTGGGGCGTCGATCGCGAGATTTCCTATGTCGAGCGGGGCTTCTATGGCGAGCAGCTTGAGCGTCTCTACAGCCTCTTTCCACGCGAGCAGGTGCTGGTCCTGCAGGCCGACGATCTGCGCGGCGATCCGAACGCGACGCTCGGGCGGGTCAACGCCTTCCTGGGCGCTGCGCCGTCTCCGCAGGTTGATCATCGGGAGGTGCATGTAGGCCGTGACGTCGGCGCGGCGCTGTCAGACGAGGACGCCGCGTTCCTGCGCGAGATCTACGCCGAGGACATGCAGCAGCTGGCCGCGCTCAGCGGAATCTCGTTCTGGTGACGTCACAATTCGGGCCCATCGATCTGGCGCCCTCGCGGTCAAGGAGACGCCGATTGAAGCTCGCCCCACTCGCTCTCATCGCCGCGGCCGCCGCCTGTTCGCCGCCCGCCGACACGCAGGCACAGGCCCAGGCCGCGCCAGGGCAGGCGCCTGCGGGCGCGTCCGCGGCTCCAGCTCCGCCGGTCGCCGGTGCGCCGCGGCTGGAGTTCCCTGTCGCCTGCGAGATCGGCAAGACCTGCGAGGTCCAGAATTACGTCGATCACGACCCGGGACCGGGCGCGAAGGACTATCGCTGCGGCTCAAACACCTATGACGCCCACGGCGGCGTCGATATTCGGCTGCTGGACATGGCGGCCCAGGCCCGCGGCGTCGCTGTGTTGGCGGCCGCCCCGGGACGCGTGGCTCGGCTACGCGATGGGGTGACTGACGTCTCGGTGAAGACCATCGGCAAGGCTGCCCTGGGCGGACAGGATTGCGGCAACGGCGTCGTCGTCGATCACGGCGGCGGCTGGGAGACCCAGTACTGCCATCTGGCCAAGGGCAGCATCGGCGTGAAGGTCGGCGATCAGGTCGCGGCCGGCCAGTCGATCGCCCGGGTCGGACTCTCCGGCAACACCGAGTACCCGCACCTGCACGTCACCGTGCGCAAGGACGGCGCGATGGTCGATCCGGGCGCGCCGAGCGCTGCAGCCGACGCCTGCGACGCGAGCGGCGCGGGTCCCGGTCTGTGGGCGCCGGCCGCCGCGGCGGCCCTGGCCTACAAGGACGGCGCGGTGCTGAACGTCGGCTTCGCGGGCGCGCCAGTGTCAATGGAGGGCATTGAGGCCGGCGGCATCGCGGCGCCGACCTCAGCTGCGCCTATGCTCATCGCCTACGCCCGGGCGATCAACCTGCGACCGGGCGACGTCCAGGAGCTGACCATCCAGGGCCCCGATGGCGCCAGCGTCGCCTCGGGCTCCCAACCCCCGCTCGACCGGGCCAAGGCCCAGTACATGAGCTTCGTAGGCAAACGCGCCGCGGCGGGTTCCTGGAAGCATGGACAGTATACCGGCCGCTACATCGTCCGCCGGGACGGTCGCGTGGTCCTCGACCGGATTTTCGAGCAGGCCCTCTAGCTCGCCGGAATCCCTGCGCCGCGGGCCGCTACGGCTCCGCTCACAAATCCGTTAGTCCGGCCCTGCGACACTAGAGTTCCTTTGACCGAAAGGCGCATTCGGTTACAGTTCAGTGTCAGCCCTGCTCTCCATGGCTGTGTCGCTTTGATCGGGCGGCGAAGCAATCGCTTCGCCGCCCGATCTCGTTTCTGGGCCCAAGCGTCGCCCCCGAGCCGATCGGCTCAAATCCCCAAATCGCAGACAAAAAAAGAGCCGCCCCGAAGGGCGGCTCCAATCTTGTGACTGTCGTCGAGTTTAGGCGACGAAGTCCGCACCCGCGTCGTCCAGACCAGCGAGCGCAACGCCCGTCAGCTTGATGACCGTCGAGATAGCGTTCGTGGCTCCGCTGTCGGCGAAGATGAAGGTATCGGCGCCAACTTGAACCGCGACGATATCCTTCGTGCCACCAGCGACCAGCACGTTCGCAGCCGCATAAGCGTCAGCGTAGGTGAGGCCAGTTTGCTCGTTGTAGTTCCCGACCGAGCCAACCACGCCGAGGGCGATCGTGTCGGTCGCGCTCACGAAGTCAGTGATCGAGTCCGCAGTCGTCCCGGCAGTCGCGGTGGCCGAAGAGTCGCCGGCGGCGAACACGAACCGATCCGCCAGGAGACCACCCGTAAGGGTGTCAACGCCAGCACCGCCGGTGATGGTGTCGGTGCCGTCGCCGCCGTCGATGGTGTCGTTCCCGACGCCGCCGAGCAGTTGGTCGTTGCCCAGACCGCCAGTGAGCGCATCGATACCGTCACCACCGCTGACCGTATCGTTGCCGTCATTGCCAGCCAGGGTATCGCTGTCAGCGCCGCCGTTGATGACGTCGTTGAAGGTGCCACCGGCGATGATGTCGTTGCCAGCGCCGCCGTTGGCAGAACCCAGGCCACCACCGATGAAGTTGATGGTGTCGTCGCCGTCGCCGCCGTTGACGACATCCGCGCCAGCGCCATCGGTGATCACGTCGTTGCCGGCGCCACCGTTGATGATGCTCGCACCGTCGCCGCCGAGGATCTGGTCGTTGCCTTCACCACCTTCGATGGTGTCAGCGCCAGCGCCAGCGCCGAGGCCGCTTTCGATGGTGTCGTTGCCGGCGCCGCCGATGATGTAGTCGATGCCGACGCCACCAAAGATCTTGTCAGCGCCCGCGCCGCCATCGGCCGAGTTTTGTTCGGTCGCGCCAGCAGCAGCCAGAGTGATTTGGTCGTCGCCATCTTCGCCGTAAACGGTGTCGTTACCGTCGCCCGCGGTGATGGTGTCGCTGTCGGCGCCGCCGTAGATGTAGTCATTACCAGCGAGGCCGCTGATCACGTCCAGGCCAACGCCGCCGCTGAGGCTATCAGCGCCGACCGAACCGTTGATTTGGTCATCGCCGGCGTCGCCGAAGACGGTGCTGGCGTTGGTGCCGTCGCCGGTCACGGTGATGATGTCGTTGCCATCGCCGCCGGACACGGTGTCCTTGCCGCCAAGGTTAGTGATCGTGTCAATGCCCGCGCCGCCAGTGACGCTGTCGTTGCCGAGACCGCCGTCCAGGACGTCGTCGCCGAGGTCGCCGTACAGTTGGTCGGCATCTTCGCCGCCATTGAGGTTGTCGTTGTCTTGACCACCGATCAGGGTGTCGGCGCCCTTGCCGCCCTTGAGGACGTCAGCACCGATGTTGCCAGCGATCCAGTCCGCGTCGTCGCCACCGTCGATGTCGTCGACACCTTGACCACCCGACAGGGTGTCCGTGCCAGCTTCGCCCTTGATTTGGTCGTCGCCGGTGTTGCCGTTCACGACGTCGGCGCCAGCGCCAGCAGCGATGGAGTCGTTGCCCGCGCCGCCGAAGATGGTTTCAGCGTCGCTGCCGGTGCCGGTGAAGGTGTCGTTGCCAGCGCCGCCATCAACCGAGTCGTTGCCGCTCGAGTTGCTGATCTTGTCAGCGCCGTCGCCGCCGAGGAGCGTGTCCACGCCCGCGCCGCCGTCGATGCTGTCATCGCCCAGGTCGCCGCTGACATAGTCGTTGCCAGCGCCAGCGGTGATGGTGTCGCTGTCTTGACCGCCCAGCAGGGTGTCGTTGCCGGCGCCCGCGCTGATCACGTCGAGGCCGATGTTGCCTTGGACGAAGTTGTTGCCCGAATCAGCGCTGATGAGGTCGTCGTTCTGACCCCCGAAGATCGAGTCGTTGCCGGTGCCACCGGTGATCGTGTCATTGCCCTTGTTGCCTTGGATGACATCGTCGCCAGCGTCGCCGCTGAAGTTGTCGGCGCCGTCGTTGCCCCAGAGGCCATCGGCGAAGGCCGAGCCCAGGACGGTATCCGCGCCGGTGGTGCCAACGTAGAGCACCGAGCCGTCGGCGAACGACGTGGTCTTGCCGAGGATCGCAGTCGGGAAGGTCAGGGACTTGCCGCCGAAGGTCAGGGTGGCGGTGTTAGCAACGGGGTCCGGGAACGAGGTGTTCGTGAAGGCCACGACCACTTGCGAGCCCTTGGCTCCAGCGGTCGAGAACTTCAGGGTGTCGCCCGCGGCGAACGCATCAGCCTGCGCCTGCGTCGCGGTTTCGAAGATTAGTTCAGCCATGTTTCTCTCCAGTCTGTGTCACATGGACCCCCGAAACGCCTGGCCACCATTTTCCAATGGAGCGGTCCCAGCGGTCCTCTTCTGCCACCACAGGGTCGTGGCGAAGGTTAAACGAGCCCGAGGAAGACGTATCGGATGCCGTGGGGATGCGCAACACCAAAAACGGGTAGAAAACCTCTCCTAGTCGGAGGTCTTCACACACCGATTGTTAACTATTTAGTCTTCCCGGAGCGCATCCCGGATCGTGTCGGTGAGGGGGCTGACAATGTAGGAGAGAATCGAGCGGTTGCCCGTGACGATCATCGTTTCCGCGGGCATGCCAGGGCTCAGTTTCGCGCCCTTGGGAAGCTTGGTCAGCTCCCGCGGTTCGATCTTCAAGTCGGCGCGGAAATAACCCTCGCCAGTCTTCTCGTCGACCAGCTGGTCGGCCGACACCGTGGTGACCGTCGCATTGACCGGCGGCGCGGTGCGCGAGTTGAAGGCCGACAGGCGCACGCGCGCCTCCATGCCCGGCTTCACGACGTCGATGTCTTGCGGCTTGATTCGCGAGGAAACGATCAGCGGCGCGTTGGCCGGAACCACGCTCATCAGACGTTCGCCGGCCCCGACCACGCCGCCGACCGTGAACTGGGTCAAGTCGAGGACATACCCGTCGGCCGGCGAGCGGACCGTCGCGGCGTCGAGCGTCTGGCTGGCGGCGGCGAGCTTCGGCGTGACCTCGGCCAACGACGTCTGCATCTGGCGCAGGCCTTCCGCGGCCTGGCTGACCCGCTGCTCCTTGAGCGTGTTCTGCTGCAGGCGGGTCTCGCCGATCTGCTGGCGCAGGCGCGTGATTTCGGCCACCAGCGACCCGCGGCGACCCGCAAGATCAGCGAGCTGGCGCTGGTAACGCAGGATCAGCGTCTTGGGCGCATAGCCCTTTTCATACAGCGTCTGGTAGCCGGCCAACTCCTCGCGGGTCAGCTGGTCGGATTCCTTGACCGCATCGACCTGGGCTTGGACGCCGCCGATCTGGGTCTCGAGCTGCTGCAGCTTCTGCGAGAGCACGGCGCTCTGGGTCTCGAAGTACTGCAGTCGCGTCATGAACAGGAAGTCTTGGTCGCGAATGATCCCCGCCACGCGTGGATCGGCGGTGCGCGACGTCAATTCCGGCGGGAACGTCACGGCGCGCGCGCCGGTCGCCTCGGCCTGGAACCTGGCCGATTGAGCGAGCAACGCATCCTGCTGGTTCTGCAGCACGTCGTTGGTGGCCCTGGGCTGCACCTGGTCGAAGGTCAGCAGGACCTGGCCTTGCTTCACGTGCTGGCCTTCCTTGACCAGGATGGCCTTGACCGTGCCGCCCTGCAGGTGGCGCACCGTCTTGCGGTTGTCTTCGACCCGGACCATGCCGGGCGCGACCACCGCGCTGTCGATCTTGGCGACCGCGGAGAATAGGGTCAGGCCCACCACGAACACGCCGACCACCGCAGCGCCGCGGACGATCGGACGACGCAGCCGCTCTTCCAGCACCGGATCGAGCGGCACCAGATCCTTGTCGTCAAAGGACGGGGTGACGTAGGGCTTGGGCGCGTTGAAATCCATTTTCATCGGCCGGCCTCGATCGCACGTGGGGTTGCGGGCTGAACCACCCGGGCCATGACCTGGTCACGCGGCCCGAACATCTCCATGCGGCCGTCGCGCAGCATCAGCATCTTGTCCGCCGAACGGAACACGCTCGGCTTGTGAGAGACGATGACGATCGTCGAGCCGCCCGCCTTCAGGGCATCCAATGCATTGATCAGAGCGTCCTCGCCTTCGGCGTCGAGCGCGGCGTTGGGTTCGTCCAGCACGATTAGGCGCGGCTGGCCCAGCAGCGCCCGGGCCAGGCCGACCCGCTGACGCTGTCCGGCCGACAGCACGTGTCCAGATTCGCCCAGATCGGTGTCGTAGCCACTCGGAAGGCGCAGGATCAGCTGGTGCACGCCGGCGACCTGGGCGGCCTTGACCACCTGCTCGTCGTCCACGTCGGATCGGAAGCGGGCGATGTTGTCACGAATGCTGCCCGCGAACAGCTCGGTGTCCTGCGGCAGGTAGCCGACATGCCGGCCAAACTCCGAGCGGTCCCAGGAAAACACGTCGGCCCCGTCGAGACGCACGTGACCGCTGTTGGGCTGCCAGATGCCGACCATCAGACGGGCCAAGGAGGACTTGCCGGCGCCGGAAGGGCCGATAATCCCCAGCATCTCGCCCGGCTCGATCTTGAAGTTCACCCCCTGCAGGACGAAGCGGGAGGCGCCCTGAGGCGCGAAGTTCACGGCCTCGACGGAGAGCTGGCCCAGCGGCTTGGGCAGAGCGGTGCTGGTCTTGCTCGGCTTGTAGTCGGCGAACAGGGCGTTCAGGCGCTCGTAGGCGCGGTAGCCGTTGGTCAGCGCATCCCAGGAGCCGACCAGCCGTTCGATCGGCTGCAGGGCGCGGGCGGCCAGGATCATGTTGGCGAACAGCAGGCCCGAGTGAATCTTGCCCTTGACCACCAGATAGGCGCCGATCGCGATGATCAGCACCTGGATGGCCTGGCGCGTGAACTTGGAAATGTTGCTCAGGACGCTGGCGCGCTCGCTGGCGGCGGCGCTGCGTTCCATGGTGATCGAGCGGAAGCTGGCCCAGCGCGAGCCAAGCGGTTCGACCATTCCCATTGCGCGGACCACCTCGCCGTTGCGCAGGGCGGCGTCCGTGAACGAGTAGCTGCGCAGCGCCGCATCGTTGGCTTCCTTCAGCGCAGGGCGCGTTGCGCGGTCCTGCAGGATGGTGATGAGGACCAGCAAGCCGGCGCCGAACAGGGTCACCAGGCCGATGATCGGGTCGATCACGAACAACACCAGCATGAACACCGGCATCCACGGCAGGTCGAACGCCGTGCCGAAGGCCGGCCCGGTCAGCATCTGGCGGAAGCCGTCGAGATCGCGCAGCGCCTGAGAACGTGCGGCCGGATTGCCGCGGACCACCGAATCGAAGAGCGCCGAGAAGACTCGGCCCGACACGCGCTGGTCCAGAATGACGCCGTAGTTCACGAGGACCTTGGCTCGATAGTCGTCGACCAGTCCGGAGATCACGAACGCCAGGAGAACCATGAAGGTAAGGACCAGCAGCGTCGGGACGCTGTAACTGGCCATCACCCGACCGTAGATCTGGAAGGTGAAGATTGGGAGCGCCAGGTACAGCAGGTTCGACACCAAGCTGAACATGCCCGCATAGATCAGCGGCCGCCGGCCCTCTTTGATCGCGCGGGTCAGCGGATTGTCAGGCATATCCGCGAACGGATTGAAGATCTTCATGCGCGCCGCGCTGTTCCGTGGATGCTCGCCGCCGATGGCCGGGGCGACCATGGCCGAATTGGGTGCTCGAAGTCCAAGGCGGATTGCGCCAAAAACGCGGGAGACATGATCGGGCCTCTTAAGGATGTCAATGGCGCACGCGGCCGGTCAATTCGCGCCATGCGTGTTTCTTTTTAAGCGGGCATCGCCCGAGACGCGAGGATTAGGGTTTGTCCAGGGTCGCCATAGTCGGCAGCTGCATTACCCGCGATGTATGGCCGATCATGGGCGAAGCGCCGCCGCAAGATTTGCTCTACATTTCGCGAACCAGTTTTCCCAGCCTGTTCTCTACGCCTCTTACCGGCGTGCAGCTGGCTGAAGAGCTACCCCCAGAACTTGCGCCGTTCCCCCATCGCGCGATGGTCGCCGATCTCGCCAAGACGGCGCTTGGCGCCCTGCTCGCCCACCAGCCCACCCACATCATCTTCGACTTTATCGATGAGAGACTCGACCTGCTGGCGACTGGCGAGACGATCGTGACCCACAGCTGGGAGCTGGATGTCAGCGGGTATCTGGCCCAGCCGCCGTTCGGCACGGCGCGCGCCATCCCCCGAACTTCTCCGGCCAGTGACCTGCTCTGGGGCCAGGCCGCCGGCGAGATGGCGGCCTTCATCCGGGCGACGCCGCTGCGTGAGGCAAAGATCATCGTCCACGAGGCGCGCTGGGCCGACCATTACCTGGACGCCGACGGCAAGCCGCGCGCCTTCTCGGAAGAGGTCGAGATCTTCACCGGCAAGCCGGCCAGGATCGCAGACTACAATCGGGTGCTCGACCGCTACCAAGACGCCTTCCGCGATCTCTTCCCGCAGGCGGAACGGGTCTCAACGCCGGATGAATTGCGGCTTGGCGACATTGGGCATCGCTGGGGGCTCAGCCCGTTTCACTACGTCGAAGGCTACTACCGTGAAGTCTGGCGGCAGTTTCAGGCGCTTGGAATCTGATCGCCCTGCCGGCGCGCCCAGTGCTCCAGGGGCGTGACGCCGCTGGCGCCGAGTTCGCTCGCCGCAGCCAGGAAGCTGACAGTGGTTGCACCGAGGTCGGGCTCGCTGATCGCCCAAGCCCCGCCTTGCAGGTAGTCGAGCAGCGGATTGGCGCTGGCCAGGAGCGCCGCTCCGCGCAGTTCGCCATAGCGGACCGGATCGAACCAGGGGCTCGGCCGGCGGTGCTCGGCGGCGCCCGACTTCAGATAGTGGACCAGCGGCTCGAGGCCGTCGGCCGCGACGTCCGGGTTCTGCGCCCGGTACCAGGCCGGATCGAACAGCGGGTGCGGCTTGAGCCCCAGCTCGGATCCCACGGTCAGGTAGTGCAGCAGGGTCGGTGCGGTGGTCAGGCCGGCCGCGGCCACCTGGCCGGCATAGAAGTCAGGGGCGAACAGCCGGTGCGGGCTGAGCCCCGCCCCCGCCGCCAGATAGTGCTGGAGCGGATTTCCGCCCGAGCCGACCAGATCCAGCGTCTGGCGCAGGTAGTAGGCGACGTCGAACAGCGGATGCGGATCGCGCCCCTGCGCGGCGCCCAGCCGGACGAAGTGCTCCAGCGGCGTCAGCCCGGTCGCGGCGAGTTCAGCGGCATTGCGCTCGGCGTAGAAGGCTGTGTCGAACAGCGGGTGCGGATCGACGCCCTCGGCCGCGCCGCGCAGCAGGTAGTGCACCAGCGGACTGACGCCCGAACCGGCGAGATCGGGCCGGGCCTTCAGATACCAGGCCTGGTCGAACAGCGCCGCTGGCGCCGCCGCCGGATCGCCGCCGCGCCGGGCGTAGGACTCCATGGCCAGCAGCCGGCTCAGTCGCCCGCCCTCGCCGCTCCAAACCCCAGAGCGCGCAATCACCAGGGCGCGGCCAGGCGAGAGGAACCGGTCGAGCGCATCGTCGATCCGCTTGGCGACTCGATTGCGGCGGCGCGGACGCTGATGGCGGGCGGCCACACCGCGGTAGCCGGCCATGGCCAATTCCCCGGCGCGAACGGCGTCCGCCTCGCGGGCCAGCAACGCCTCGGACAGCGCCAGGCCGAGCCGCGCCTGGGTCAGGCCGCCTTGGGTCGTGGCGCGTTGATTGGCTCGCTGCAGGGTCTGGCTGAGGCGCGCCAGCGCCTCGACCTTGGCGACCAGATCAGGGCCTTCCCCGGCGGTGATGTCGGCCGCCATACTGGCCCCGCCCTCCTTCGACTTCGCGCTTCGTGTCGGTCGCAGCTCGACGCCTGTCAAGCCGCCGTGTCCTGAGCAAGCCCCGCATCGCGGAGCCAGCCAAGGTAACCGCCGCCCTCGGTCGCGAAGGGATCGGGGAAGCGGTCTCGCAAGTCGTCGCGCTCGCGCCAGAGCAGGCGGTGCGCCCGATCGACCGGCGTGCCGTCGGCATAGGAAGCGTAGGCCCAGTAGCGCTCGGGGATCACCGGATCGCTGGCGGCGGCCACCGCCTCCTTGTACCAGCGCCAAACCTCGTAGACGGCGTGGTTGTCCCCGGCGTAGCGCTTGGTCATCACATCGCCGGTCGGGCCCAGCTTGGTGAAGTGCCAGAAGCGCAGCGGCGCGTCATTGACGGTGATCGCCCCGTCGCGGCCGACAGCGACCGTCCGCTGGCTGAGGTTCCAGCTGGCGACGTTACAGCCCGGATCGCGGACCACTCCGACCCTCTCGAACAGGGCCGGGACGTGGTCGCACCACTTCTGGTCCACGAACAGGCCAGCCGGAATGTCGTCGTAGCAGTACTCCAGCAGGCGATCGTTCCACCACTCGGCGAAGCGCGCGCCCTCGCCGGTCGTCCGCACCGCCACGAAGCCGAGATTGAAGATCCCGGTCCGCGAGGCCGACAGGTCGTTGTCGAGAATGGCCTGGTGATCGGTGTTGGGGTCGAGCAGGTGCGGGGTCAGCAGGATGTCGCTGGCCTCCAGCCGTGCGACCACCGGATCAAGGCTCTCGAACAGCGCGGTGTCGGGGTCGAGATAGATCACTGCGTCGGCCTGCCCGGCGGCGCAGGCCTGATGCAGGAACGGGCCCTTCACCGCGGTGCTAACCTCGACGACGTCGTGCTTGAACAGCCAGGCCTTGTAGTCGGCGATTCCCAGCTCGCTGGCATAGACCACCCGGTCGAACGGCTCATCGCGCAGGCGCAGCGTGAACCCGGGCGGCGGATCGTCGGTGATAAGGGCGACGAGATCCCAGTCGGGGTGGAAGCGCTTCAACGACGCGAACAACACTCGCGCCCGGTTCAGGTACGAAAAGGTGAAGCTGGAGAAGCAGATGACCTTCAACTTCAGTTCTCCACCAGCTCGGCGCTCAGGGTGCTGAACGCCAAGTCTTGCAGCGCCGCGCCGCGCCGGGTGCGGGCCAGCTTCAGAATCTCGCCGCTCTCGAACCAATCGGCCAACACCTTCTCGTCCGGCAGCACCAGGCCATGATCCTCGGCGGCCGCGAAAGCGGCGACATTGCCGCTGTCGGGTCCGGTGACCACCGCCGCGCCGGCCGAGGCCGCCTCATAGGCCGCAAAGGAGAAGGTCTCGATGCACAGCGACCAGATCATGGCTGCATCGACGCAGAGCTCGATCATCGCCTGGCGCATGGCCAGGGGATCGGCGGCGGTGACGGTGACAGCGTGGTGGCGCGCCATCGATCCGGCAACCGGTCGGGTGGCCAGGTGGACGAAGTCGTAGCGCGGATCGGCGGCGAAGCGCGCGGCCAGGTCGTTGAAGATCGGCCAGCCCTTGTGCATTGAGGGCGTGCCTGGAAATGCGAAGAGGAACGGACCCTCGCGAACCGGCGGGGCCTGGTTGGATTGCGCCAGGGTCGCCAGCGGCCGAACAGTCTCTGAGCAGGCCGCGAGGCCGCCGCCGCCCCGCCACATATCCAAAGCCACGGCCGAGGGCGCAGCCAGGGTCAGGTCCAGCCGTTCGAACAGCCGCTGGTGCTCGCGCACCTGGGCCGCGCGCACTGGGCCGTAGATGCAGATCCCGCAGGCCGGACTGCCGGCCGGCGGCGCGCCGCAGTTTTCCACGTCGTTGCGCAGCAGATGGATGCCGGCGCAGAGGCTGCCCATGTCGTGCAGCCAGAAGAAGCCTGCGTTCAGGCCGGCCGCGCGGACGATGTCGACGACGTCGCGGCTGGAATGGCCGAGCATGTTGTGGATCGCAAAGCTGCTCGGTCCCTGCGGCGTCGCCGCCTTCAGCGCCTCGACGATGGCCGGCGGGGCGAAGTTCCCGACGCTCTCGCCGTTCAGCAGCACGCCCATCGGCGTTTCGGTTGGACCGCTCCGGACCATTGGCCAACCGTTGGCCGGATGGACGTGCAGGTGGTTGCGCCCCATCTGCGCGAATGCGGCCGACTCGCGCTGAACGCAGAGCTGCGAGCCGCCGACCGAGCGGCTGTAATCGTCCTGGCTGAAGGTCAGGTGCAGGCCGCTACGCTTCGCGCCGCTCAGCGCGGCGATCAGGTCCTCGGCGCGGGAAAGCTCGACCGGCCGCGCCCAGCGCCGCGCATCGGCGAGCCTTGATTCGAACGGCTTCAGCTTGACCAGCGCATCATGGCGGAAGCCGAGGTCGGCCCTGGCGATCCGACCCTCCGAGCGCCCCTGGGTCAGGTAGTGGATGAATGGGTGGACGCCCTTGGCGGCTACGTCCGGATTGAGCTCGAGATAGTCGGAGACGCTGAAGGCGTGGCTGGGATCGCGGCCCTCGCGCCAGCCATGACGCAGGAAGTGATCGAGGGGATCGCCGCCGCCCTCGGCGACGTCGCGGTTCATGGCCAGATAATAACGCGCATCAAAGGCCTCGGCGGCCTGCGCCCGCTCCTGGGGCGTGATCCGCGCCTGTCCCATCTCGGCATAGTAGGCTCCGGCCCGCTCGGAGGGCTCGATCTCACGCCCCTCGCGCTGGCCGGTCTGCAGGTAGTGGACGAACGGATTGAGGTCGGCGGCGGCGATGTCGGGATTGAGGGCCAGGTAGCCCTGCGTCGAAAACCAGGGGGCGGGGTCGCGCCCCTCGCGCCAGCCCTGCACGTCGTAGTGCCGCGGCGGATCGATCGGCGCATAGGTCAGATCGTCGTGCGCCTGACGATAGAAATCGGTGTCGAGGGCGACCATCAGCAGGCGATGGACACGATCCGATGAGGCCAAGGCGGCCATGCTGCGATCTTCCCGTACGACGCCAAGCCCGGACTGGGTGTGCATCAGATGCACAGGCCGATCAACAGCCACGCCCTTGCAGCAGTGCGCAAGCGGCCATACAGCGGATGCCATCGGGCCGCCTGAGGCGGCGAGACGAGACGATCCAAGATGCGACAAACCACCGAGCGCGCGGCCTACCTCGTCCTGGGGATGCACCGCTCCGGCACGTCCGCAACCGCCCAGCTGCTGGCCCTGGCCGGCGCCGAACTGCCCGACAACGTGATGCCCGGCGACGAGCACAACGCCAAGGGCTACTTCGAGCCCTGGAAGATCTCGGTGTTCAACGACCAGCGCCTGCGCGCCGGGGGCAGCGCCTGGGACGACCCCTTCAACCTACCCTACGCGCCGCTGGGCGAGGCGGCCGAGGCCGATTGGAAGGTCCGCGCCGTCGACCTGTTCCGCGCCGAGTTCGGCGAGTCGCTGCACCCGCTGCTGAAGGATCCGCGCGTCTCGGTGCTGCTGCCGTTCTGGCGCGGCGTGCTGGACGAGGCCGGCGTCGCCGCCCGGGTCGTGATCCCGGTGCGCCATCCGCTGGCGGTGGCTGGGTCGCTGTCGCGCCGCGACGCCTTCCCGGTCGAGAAGTCGGTGCTGATCTGGACGCTCTATATGCTGGCCTCAGAAGCCGGCACGCGCGACCTGCCACGCGCCTTCGTCTCCTATGACGGGTTGCTGGCCGACTGGCGCAAGGAAGTCGCCGCCATGGAGAAGGCGCACGGCGCGCCGCTGCCGCGGCTGGACGAACGCGCCGCCCGCGAGATCGACGGCTTCCTGACCAAGGATCTGCGACACAACGACGGGTTGGGCGAGCTCGCCGCGGTTCCGCTGGTCGGACAGATGGCGCAGGAAGTGCTGACCTGGTTCGAGACCGCCGCCTCTGGAGCCGAACCCGATCGCGCCCCGCTGGACCGCGCCGCCGCCCAGATCGTCCAAATGAAGACTCAGATGGGCGTATTCGTCTCGCCAGTGACCAGCGCCCTTGATTCGACCCGAGCCGAACTCCTCTATCAGCGGCAGCTGGGCGACCTGCAGGACCGCCGCCTGAAGGAACTGGAGCGCGAGGCCGCCCTCCTGCGCCAGGAACGGGCCCGGATCGAAGCGGTGGTCGACACTGCGCTGGCCGGCCGCTAATTACCGCGACCGAGATTTAGCCTTGGCCAACGACACCCAAAATCCCGCCAGCGACCCTTCCGCCGAAGCTCTGCTGGCCAAGCGGCGCGACCTGCACCGCGCCCGCCGCGTGGTGGCCGAGGACCGCTGGAACCGCTTCCGCAAGGCCGCCGCCCGCCGCGTCGGCGTCGCCGACAAGGGCGAGGCCGAGCAGCGCTTCGACCTGATGCTGGCCCGCGCCAAGTGGCCGGGCCGCGCCGCGCTGATCGCCCGATCGGGCCTGTGGGACGTGCGCCTGAAGACCGGCGTCGGCCGTGACGGTGGACTGGTGAAGGGCCTGGTGGACTATGTCCGCGCCGGACCCGACGCCGGCGCCCATCCCAAGGCCTTGTTCGACCAGGCCTGGTACGTCCAGCGCAACGACGACCTGGCCGGCTCGCGCTGGGCGCCGCTGGCCCATTATCTGGTCGCCGGCGACAAGGAAGGCCGCGATCCGCACCCGCTGTTCGACCTGAAGGATTACCGCAGCCGCCACGCGGTGAAGGTGGCCGCGACCGGCCTGACCGCCCTGCAGCACTTCGTGCATCGCGGCGTCACCGAGGGCTACGACCCGCACCCGCTGTTCGATGTCCGCTACTATGTCGGCCAGGCCGAGGAAGTCGCTGACAGCGGCGAGAACCCGCTGCTGCACTACCTGCGCGAAGGCTGGCGCAAGGGCTACGAGCCCCACCCGCTGTTCAACGGCTCCTGGTACCTGGCGATCAATGCGGATGTGGCCGAGACGGGGATCGCGCCGCTGCTGCACTACGCCGCCAGCGGAGCCTCGGAAGGCCGCAGCCCGCACCCGCTGTTCGATCCGGCCTGGTACATGGACCGCTATCGCGACGCGGCGCCGATGGGGACCAGCGCCCTGGCGCACTTCCTGGCCCACGGCTTCGAAGAGCGCCGCGACCCGTCGATCCACTTCGACACCGCATACTATCTCGAGCAGCAGACCGAAACCTCGGACGCCGCGCACCCGGTGATCCACTACCTGACCGAGGGCGCCTTCGAGGGCGTCTCGCCGGCCGCCGACTTCAACGAGCTGACCTACCTGCTGGAGAACCCGGCGGCGGCCGATCATCCGGTCTCCTCGCTCGAGCACTGGGCGATCAGCCGCGCGCCCAAGCCCGAGCCGGGCGCCACCACGGTGCGGCCTTCGGGCGAGGCGGGCCTATTCGAGCAGCTGCGCGCCGCCGGCCGGGCCAAGGACCCGGGCGCCTACGACCTGCAGGCCTATCGCGACACGAAGGCCGCCCGCCGCCGCATCCGCGAGCGGGCCGTCGGCGACGTGAGGGTCAAGCCCTTCAACCTGATCAAGGTGGCTGAGCGCGATATCGCCAAGTCCGCCGCCGAGCTGAAGTTCGCCAGCGTCGCCAAGCCGACGGTGTCGATCGTGATCCCAGCCTACAACAACCTGACCTTCACCCTGGAATGCCTGGCTGCGCTGCAGTCGGCGGGCGAGCTCGACACCGCCGAGGTGATCGTCATCGACGACGCCTCCAGCGACGAGACCTCCAAGGTGTTGGCCAAGGTCGCAGGCCTTCGGCTGATCACCAATCCCGAAAACCTCGGCTTCATCCGCACCTGCAACCGCGCAGCCGAGGCGGCTAAGGGCGAATTCCTGATCTTCCTGAACAACGACGTCCAGGTGCGTAACGGCTGGCTGCCGGCCCTCCTGCGTCCGTTCGCCGAGGAGAAGGACGTCGGGGCCAGCGCCCCGAAGATGCTGTTCCCCGACGGGCGGCTGCAGGAAGCCGGCGCGCGCATCGCCGTCGACGGCACGGCTGAGATGATCGGCCTGTTCGAAGACCCACAACTGCCGCGCTGGAACGTGCGGCGCGAGGTCGACTACGCCTCCGGCGCCTGCCTGGCGGTCCGCCGCAAGGTGTTCGGCGAGCTGGGCGGTTTCGACCTGGCGTTCGTGCCGGCCTATTGCGAGGACGCCGACCTCTGTTTCCGCCTGCGCGAGCGGGGTCTGCGGATCATCTACGAGCCGACCTCGCAGATCGTCCATCACCTCAGCATCACCGCCAACTCGATCGACAGCGGCTACAAACTCCGGCTGGCGACGCGCAATCAGCAGCGGTTCGTCGAGCGCTGGGGCGAGCGGCTGGAAGCGCTCAACAAGATCCGCACCATCGCCTTCCACCTGCCGCAGTTCCACACCGTGGCCGAGAACGACCGCTGGTGGGGCCCGGGCTTCACCGAGTGGACCAATGTCAGCCGCGCGGTTCCGAATTACCGCGGCCACTACCAGCCGCACGTGCCGGCCGACCTCGGCTTCTACGACCTGTCCAATCCGGCGGCGATGAAGCGCCAGGCCGAGCTGGCGGCGCGCTACGGGATCGGCGGCTTCTGCCACTACTTCTATTGGTTCACCGGCGGGCGGCGGATCCTCGAAAAGCCGCTGGAGCCGCTGCTCGAGAGCGTGGCCGGCGACTTCCCGTTCTGCCTCTGCTGGGCGAACGAGAACTGGACCCGCACCTGGGACGGCCAGGAACGCGACGTGCTGCTGGCCCAGACCTATGAGCCCGGCGACGCCGAAGCCTCGATCGCCGAGATCGAGCCCTATCTGGTGCAGCCCAACTACATCCGGGTCGGCGGCAAGCCGCTGCTGCTGATCTATCGTCCCGGCCTGCTGCCGGATCCCAAGGCCTGGGCCGACGCCTGGCGCGATCACTGCCGCAAGGTCGGGGTCGGCGAGATCTACCTGGCTTTCGTCGAGAGCTTTGAGAAGGCCGGCGGCAAGGTCGATCCGGCCAGCATCGGCTTCGACGCTTCGGTGGAGTTCCCGCCGGCCGGCGCCGGGGCGCTGATTCACCCGCCGGGGCCGCTGTTCAACGCCCGTTTCGAAGGCCGGGTGAACGACTACCGCCAGATGGTGCGCGGCTTTCTCGGGGCCGAGATCAACGGCCACAAGCGCTTCCGCGGGATCATGCCCTCCTGGGACAACACCCCGCGCCGCCAGGACGGCGGCTGGGTCTATCAGCACGCCACGCCGGGCGCCTTCCAGGCCTGGGCTGAGGCGATGTTCGAGGAGACCCGCCGGCAGAACTTCGGCGACGAACGCATCGTCTTCATCAACGCCTGGAACGAGTGGGGCGAGGGCGCACACCTCGAGCCCGACCAGCGGTTCGGGCATGCCTGGCTGGAGGCTGTGAAGAACGCCGCCGACGCCGACCTGCTGGACAAACCATGAGCCCGTCCGACCTCGTCCTCGTGGGCCACCCGTTCTCGGCCATCGGCATGGCCGAGCACGTGCGTTCGGCGTTCCGCGCCTTCCGGGCGGCGGGCGCGACCCCCGGGCTGATCGACATCTACGGCATGGACCGCAACAAGGACGCCGACTTCGAGCGCGAGTTCGCGGGCTGCCTGGTTCCCCGGCTCAGCGAGAAGACCAACCTCTTCTGCATCAACGCCGACGAGGTGGAGCAGGCGATGGGGGTGCTGGAGCACCAGGGGTCGGGGCCGGCGTTCGAGAAGGCCTACAACATCATCTATCCAGCCTGGGAGCTGTCGAAGTACCCCGCGCCGTGGGCCAAGATCCTCGACCGCTTCGACGAGGTCTGGGCGCCGTCGAAGTTCATCGAGGAGGCGGTGAGGCCGGCGACGAAGCGGCCGGTGACCCACATGCCGCTGTCGGTCGAGCTGACCATGTCATCGTTCCTCGGCCGCCGGCACTTCGGCATCCCGGAAAACGCCTTCGTCTGCCTGTTCTTCTTCGACTTCTCCTCCTACGCCGAGCGCAAGAACCCGTTCGCGATCCTGGAGGCGTTCGAGAAGCTGGCGGCCCAGCGGCCGCACGCGCCGCTGCATGCGGTGGTCAAGTACAAGGGCGGCGACGACGGCAATCCAGCCCGCAAGGCGCTGGAGGCCCGCATCCGAGCGATGGGTGGCCAGATTCAGGCCATCACCCGCCAGCTGTCCGATAACGAGATCAAGAACCTGGTGCGCTGCTGCGACGCCTTCGTCTCGCTGCACCGTTCCGAGGGCTTCGGCCGCGGCCCGGCCGAGGCGATGATCATGGGCCGCGCCGCGGTGGCGACCAACTATTCCGGCAATCTGGACTTCATGACGCCGGAGACCAGCAAGCTGGTCGACTGCAAGCTGATCCCCGTGGCCGAGGGGGCCTATCTGTTCGGCGAGGGCCAGGTTTGGGCCGATCCGTCGGTCGATCACGCGGTGGAGCTGATCGGGGGACTGGTCGACGATCCGGACGGGACGCGGGCGCTGGGCGAACGGGCCCGCCGTCATATCCGCACGAACTTCAGCGCTCGGGCCATCGGCCTGCGCTACGTCTCGCGGCTTGAGGAACTGGCCTAGCGCGAGGCGACCGCGGTCGGGCCGATCGGGGCCTGGGCCAGGGCGACGGCGCCGGGGTTCTCGGTGACCGCGATCTGGTGGACCCGGAACTCGCCGCCGGCCGCGTCGTCGGTGTCGACGCGGATCTGGTCGATCAGCGAATTGGTCCAGTCGTCGCCGCCGCGCGTCAGGTTGGCCATGTCGTAGACCAGCACCACCGTCTCGTTGAGCGCCGGAGCGCCGCCCGCCAAGGGCTTGGCCTGGAAGTCGCCAGCCTCGGGGTGGTTGGCGGTGGTGTAGAATACCGAGCCGTCCCAATCGGCGCCGGCCCGGGTCCGGGTCAGCCGCACCAGCACCAGCGAATAGCGGCTGCCGTCCAGCTCCAGCCCCTTGGGCGAGCGCAGTATGGGGTCGCCAGCGCCGTTGCGGACGTCCAGCCCCACGGGCACGCCGGGCAGCACTTCGCCGCCGGCCAGCACGAAGCCCTCGGTGGTGCCGTCGAAAGTCCACAGCCGGCCCGACTTTAGCGGCGCGCCGTTGATCTCGAAGCGGCCGGCGCGGTCGTTCCAGGCCACCGCTTGGCTGCGGACGTGGCCGAGCGTCTTCACCGCCTGGGGCGGCGTGGCGGCGCGCGCCCAGCTCGCGGGCTGGTCGCAGGCGGAAAGGGTCAGGGCCATAGCCGCCGCACCCGCAATGGTCAGGATCTTCATCATGCGAGACTTCCGGCCGCCCCATAGGGAGATTGGGGGCGCTCGGAAGCCCAGATAGAGAGCCGTCCCCGCCCTCGCCAGGGCCACGGTGAAGATAATGCCGTGAGTTGGTGGGCGCCATTGTGGCGCCGATGACGGTTGCAAACCTGTGCCGCGGCGACTACCCCGCCAGTGTCTACGCCAACAGGTCGGGGTTAGAGCGCCCAATATGCGTCATGAGCTGGTGCGCGCCCGCGCTCCCCTTCGTCTCGGTTTCGGCGGCGGCAGCACGGACGTCTCGCCCTATTGCGACGAGCATGGCGGCGTGGTGCTGAACGCCGCGATCGACTTGTTCGCGCATGTGACGGTGCAGGCCCGCGACGACGGGCTGGTCCGCCTAGTCGCAGCCGACCGCGACCAGGCCTGGCAGGCGCCGGCCAGCACCCCGCTGCCCACCGACGAGCCGCTGCGCCTGTTGAAGGGCGTCTACAATCGCTTCATGGCCGACCACGCCGGCGGCCGCGCCTTGCCGCTCACCATGGTCTCCTACGCCGACTGCCCGCCGGGCTCGGGCCTGGGCTCGTCCTCGGCGCTGGTGGTGGCGATGGTCGAGGCCATGCGCCGGTTCATGGGCCTGGAGATGACCGCCCACCAGGTCGCAGCCCTGGCGTTCGACATCGAACGGCGTGAACTCAGCCTGGCCGGGGGCGCGCAGGATCAGTACGCGGCGGCCTATGGCGGCCTCAACCTGATGAGGTTCTTCGATTCTGCGCGGGTTGAGGTCGAGACCGTCGAGGTCGCCGACAAGGTGATCAAGGAGCTGGAAGCCAGCCTGGTGCTCTATTTCACCGGGGTCAGCCGCGAATCCGCCGCGATCATCGAAGAGCAGACGGCCAACATGCGCAGCCAAGCCCCCAAGTCGATCGAGAGCCTGCACGCCATCAAGGCCAGCGCCTTCGAAATGCGCGAAGCGTTGCTGGCCGGCGACCTGCCGCGCTTCGGAGCCCTGCTCGATTCCGGCTGGAGCCTGAAGAAGCAGACCGCCCACAACATGACCTCGGCCGGCATCGACGCGGTCTATGAAGCGGCCAAGAGTTTCGGCGTCTTCGGCGGCAAGGTGTCGGGCGCCGGCGGCGGCGGCTTCATGATGTTCCTGGTCGACCCGACCCGGCGCGAGGGCCTCAAGCGGCTGCTGACCACCTTCGGCGGCACCGCCCAGGCCGCGCGCTTCACCAAGACCGGGGCCGAATCCTGGGACGTGCGATAGGATCAGTCCGGTGAAAGAACTTTCGAAATCCATCGTCCGGCGCATGGCCGACCCCAACTTCGGCCGCCGCTGGTTCGTGGGCGAGGGCCTGGACATCGGCGGCAAACCCGATCCCCTGTCGCTCTACGTCCCATTCTTCCCGGGACTGAAGAACGTGCGGGTTTGGGACTGGGAGGACGGCGACGCGCAGTTCCTGGCCGGACTGCCGCCCGAGAGCCTGGACTTCGTCCACTCCAGCCACTGCCTTGAGCACCTGGTCGATCCGCGCCAGGGCCTGAAAGCCTGGTTCGGAGCCATCAAGCCGGGTGGTTTCCTGGTCGTCACCGTCCCCGACGAGGACCTCTACGAGCAGGGCGTCTTCCCCTCGACCCACAATCTCGATCACAAGTGGACCTTCACGATGCTGAAGGCGAAGTCGTGGTCGGACCGTTCGATCAACGTGCTGGAGTTGCTGGCCGACCTGGGGCCGGCCGCCGACGTCGAGAAGGTCGCGCTGCTGAACTCCACGTTCCGCTACGACCTGCCGCGCTTTGACCAGACCCTGACGCCGATCGGCGAGTGCGGGATCGAGTTCGTCGTGCGCAAGCGCTCGGCCGCCGAACTGGAGGCCGGAGGCCTGGTGCGCCAGACCGCCCAGCCGAGCCCGGCCGACCGCCGCCACTTCAACCAGTACCGCGCCGACCACGCCCACCTGAAGACCAGCGCTCCGCCGTTCGAGGACGAAAGCCCGCTCTAATGGGTCGTTACCCCGATCGCGGGCGGATTTTCCTTTGGATTCCGGGGCCGGCGCCACGCTTGCGCCGCAAAATGCGACCTGTTACCCACCGGCGAGAACGAGCTGCAGCGCGTGCGCCGTCATGCTCTGGGTCGGGAGACTGAATGCAATCCGTACAACACATGGTGCGCACCGGACGGCGCGGGCCCATGCACGAGTTCAGCATGGCGTTCGCCGACCTGCGCGCCTCAAGCGAACGGATTGGACTGGCCTGGTCGCTGGCTTGGCACGACGTAGTCTCGCGCTATCGCGGCTCGATCCTGGGACCGTTCTGGATCACCCTGTCCATGGGCCTGATGGTGGCCGGGATCGGGTTCCTCTACGCCAACCTGTTCAAGGTCCCGGTCAACGAGTTCATCCCGTATGTCGCGCTCGGCATCGTGTTCTGGGGCATGATCGCCAACGTGATCATCGAGGGCTGCGGCACCTTCGTGCAGGCTTCGGGCATTCTCTCGCAGACCTCACTCCCGATGCTGACCTTCGTCTGGCGCACAGTCATGCGGAACATCATCAACCTGCTGCACCACCTGGTGATCATCGTCGGGGTGCTGGTGTTCTATGACCACTGGAGTCAGGCTAACCTGCCGCTGGGCCTGCTCGGGGTGGCCCTGCTGCTGCTCAACATCTCGTGGGTCAGCCTGGCGGTCGGCATGGCTTCGGCCCGCTTCCGCGACATCCCCCAGATCATAGGCTCGATCATCCAGTTCGCGATGTTCATGACGCCGGTGTTCTGGCTGCCGGGCGGACGCCTGCTTGATCACGCAGTGCTGCTGTTCAATCCGTTCTACCACCTGATCGAGGTGGTCCGTGCGCCACTGCTGGGCCAGCCGGTCAGCGCCCTGACCTATACGGTGCTGTCGGTGCTGGCCGTGGGCGGCTGGGCCGCCACCTTCACCACCTTCGCCCTCATTCGCCGACGGATTGTGCACTACCTATGAAGGGCCCCCAGGTTTCGATCACGGTCACCGACCTGACGCTGCGCTTCCCCGTCTACGGGGTGGATTCCAAGTCGCTGAAAAAGCACCTGGCCCGCATCACCGTGGGCGGCAAGCTCGGCCGCACGGCGATGGGCGCAACCGAAGTCACCGCCCTCTCCAAGGTCAACCTGCAGCTCAAGGCCGGCGACCGGCTGGGGCTGATCGGCCACAACGGCTCGGGCAAGACCACCCTGCTCCGCGCCCTGGCAGGCGCCTATGAGCCGGACGAAGGCACCATCGACGTGCATGGCCAGATCGCCGCCATGCTCGACCTCAACCTCGGCATCGACCCCTCGGCCACCGGCCTCGACAACATCCGCCTGCGCGGCCGCATCGCCGGCCTGAACGCCAAGGAAATCGATGCGCGGATGGACGAGATCGCCGAATTCACCGGTCTCGGCCCATTCCTGGCCATGCCGCTGAAGACCTATTCGGCGGGTATGCAAGCGCGTCTGGCCTTTGCGGTGGCCACCGCCGTCCACGCCGACGTCATCCTGATGGACGAATGGATCGCGGTCGGCGACGCCGACTTCCAGAAGATCGCCCACAAGCGGATCCTGCAACTCATGGAGCGCGCCGGCATCCTGGTCCTGGCCTCGCACGACGTCGAACTGATCCGCCTGTACTGCAACAAGGTCATGCGCATCGAGGGCGGCGTCGCCTCGCCGATCATGGACGTCAAGAAGCTGGACGAACTGCTGGCCGCTGCCTGAGATAGGCCACAAAGGGGCGGCCGTGGACGTCATCTTCACCATCGTATCGCGCAACTATGCGGCCCAGGCCGCCAGCCTCATGGAGAGTCTGGCCAAGGCCGAGCCGAACGCGCGCCGCGTGGTGGTGACCACCGATGGCCCGATCGCCTTCAAGGACCCAGCCATCCGGGTGCTGGACGCCGCCTATCTGGTCCCCGACTTCCCCGCCATGTGCGCCTATTACGACGCCCTGGAGCTGAACACCGCGGTCAAGCCGCACGCCTTCAAGGCGCTGCTGGCCGAAGAGGGCGTCGCCACCGGCGCCTATCTCGATCCCGACATCTGGGTCTACCGGCCGCTGGACGCCGTGCGCGAAGGCCTGGCGCGGGCCCCGCTGGCGCTCACCCCGCACACCACGCGACCGCTGCGCGGCGAGGCCAGCCCCAACGACCACGTCATCCTGCAGTCAGGCTCGTTCAACCTCGGCTTCATGGCCGCGCGCGCTGAGCCGCAAATCTTCGACCTGCTGGACTGGTGGGCCGAGAAGCTACGGTTCGACTGCAGGGTCGATTTCGCCTCCGGCCTGTTCACCGACCAGAAGTGGATGGACCTCGCGCCCGGCTTCGTCAGCGACCTGGCGATCCTGCGCACGCCGACCCTCAACCTCGCCTACTGGAACCTGGAAGGCCGCGAGGTCGCCAAGGGAGCTCAGGGCTGGAGCGTCGACGGCCAGCCGCTGGCCTTCTTCCACTTCTCCGGCTTCGACCCGGCCCGGCCCGACCTGCTCTCCAAGCACCAGGACCGGGTGAGGTTGATCCCCGGCTCGCCGCTCGCGGCCCTGGTCGCCGACTACGCCGCCGCCCTGTTGCGCAACGGTCATGCCGAGGCCAGCGCCGTTCCCTATGGCCACCGCGCCTTCCCCTCCGGCGAATTGGTCGACCGCGACGTCCGCCGCCGCATGCTGGCCGCGGCCCGGGCCGGCGAGGACTTTGGCGGCGGCCTGACCCAAGCCGCCGAGGCCTGGGCCGCCATCCGCCCCGGCCAGGTGATTCGTGAGCCCAAGGGCGCGGCGCCTGAAGGTCCGTGGCTCGCGTCCTCCGCCGAGCTCGCCGCCTGGCTGCTGCGCAGCGACGAGGCCCCGGCCATCGCCGCCCTGACCGCCGCCCGCCGCGACCTGCGCGACCGCTTCGCCACCGATCCGGTCGGACTGCTGGCCTGGCTGCTGGGGCCGGAGTCGCTGGAGGGTCGCTTCTCCGCCCGCCTGGCGCGTCCCGACGTCTTTGCCAACACCGAGCTGCCGATCCGCGCCGCGCGGCAGGTGGCCGGCGACCTTTCGGAGTCAAAGCTGCGCTTCGCCGCCTTCGGCCTGGCTCACCGCGCCGAGTGGCCGCGCAGCGTGGCCACCGCCCTGCGCGCCGGATACGAGGTTCCAGTCCGCGACCTGGCCCGCGGCATGCCGTTCCCCCAGCTCTTCCTGTCGATCTGGGAGAGCCGCGGCGACCTGCAGCGGCTGTTCCCGCTGACCAGCTTCAAGGGTCGCTTCGCCTTCCTGCGCTGGTTGATCGGCGGGGGCTTGGCCGAGTACGGCGTTGATCTGGCCGCCCTGCCGGCGACCGTCGACAGCCATCCGGTGTTCGAGCTGGCCCGCCTGTCGGTGCGCCGCGAGCCGCCGCCGGCCGGGCGCCCGCCCGCCGCCGGCGCGGTCAACACCCTGCTGGTGGCCGAGCGCTGGACGCCGGAAGCCGCAGGCGGCGACGCCCTGGTCTACGACGCTGGGGCCGGACGCTTCCGCACGCCCGAGGGCGGCCCCGCCGGCCCGCCAGCCAAGGTCGACAAGCTGGTGTTCCGTACCGCGCCCGGTCTGATCCCCGCAGACGCCATCGCCCTGCTCAGCCAGGGCGTCACCTGGAGTTCGGCCAGCGCATGAGTTTGCTGACCACCGCCCGCAAGACCTGGCGCGCGCTCACCCCTGAGCCGGTCCGCCGGCTGGCCCAGCCGATCCTCGGGCCCGCCCTGGAGGCCTATGTCCGCCACCAGGCCCGCGCCCCGCACGAGGCGCAGGACTTCTCCGGCCCGATCCGGGTGGTCGGCGACTTCGGCGGCTCCTACGGCATCGCTCACTCGGCCAAGCTCTGCGTACGGGGGTTCGAGTCGCTGGGCGCGCCGGTGGAAAGCGTCGACATCGCCGGCGCCAAGCTGGACTGGATCGGGGCCACCGACGCCGCGCGCAATCCCGGCGCCTGGATCTTCCACGTCAACGCGCCAGAAGTGCTGGCGGCGCTCGCCTTCCTGGGGCCGCGCAACGTGCGTGGGCCGCGCTACGGCTACTGGGCCTACGAGTTGCCGAAGGCGCCGAAGTCCTGGCTGAACGACGCCGGCCTGCTGGACGAGATTTGGGTCCCCTCACGGTTCACCGGCGACTCGCTGGCCGGCGCCAAGGCTCCGGTCCGCACCGTGCCCCATCCGTTGTTCCTGGAGGACTATCGCGGCGTCGCGCCGGCGCCGCGGGCGCCGGGCTTCCTGGCTGTGACCCTGTTCGACTTCAATTCGTCGATGGCCCGCAAGAACCCGCAGGGGATCATCGCCGCCTTCGCCAAGGCCTTCCCGGACGATCCGACCGCGCGGCTGCTGATCAAGACCCAAAACGGCAAGCTGTTCCCCGACCTGTTGGCCAAGCTGCGCGCCATGGCGCCGGCGAACGTCGAGGTGCTGGACGAGGTCTGGCCCTATGAGCGGGTCAAGAGCGTGATCGCCAGCGCCGACGTGGTCGTCTCTCTGCACCGGGCGGAGGGCTTCGGCCTAATCATGGCCGAGGCGATGGCGTTGGGCACGCCAGTGATCGCCACCGGCTGGTCGGGCAATGTCGATTTCCTCGACGAGAGCTGCGCCATGGTCGTGCCGGTGAAGCTGATCCCGGTCGATGATCCGCAGGGCATTTATCGCGGCGGCCAGAGCTGGGCTGATCCGGACGTGGAGGCCGCCGCCGCCGCCCTGCGCCGCCTGCGCGAGGAACCGGGCCTGGCCGAACGCCTGATCGAAGCCGGCCGCAAGCGGGTGGCCGAGCAGCTGTCGCCACAGGCCTGGTTCTCGACCCTGCCGGACGGCGTGCAGCGCGCCGCGCTCAGCGCCGCCGGAACCGCGCGTCGGGCTCAGTCGACCCGATAGGGCTTGCAGAAGGTGGTCAGCGCAAAGATGCAGACCATGGTCACCACCGCGGCGGGAGCCAGCGCGCCCAGCACCTGATCGGGGCCGTAGCCCCTGGCTCGCAGGCTGCCGGCGATCAGCGGCCCGACGATCGAGCCGAAGCGGCCTACCGCGATGGCGGCTCCTGCAGCGGCGGCGCGGACCTCGACGGGATAGTAGGTCGGGGCCAGGGCGTAGAGCACGTAGAGCCCGCCGACCACCGCAAAGCCGGACGCGGCCGAGGCGGCGAGCACCTGGACCATGCCGGTGGCGTTGGCCAGAAGATAGAGCGCCACCGCCAGCAGGCCGAACACCGCCACCAGCAGCCAGCGCGGCCCGACCCGGTCGGCGCTCCAGCCGAGCAGCAATGCCCCGACCACGCTCATGATGTTCATCCAGAACGAGGCGGAGGCGCCTTCTGCGGCCGTGTAGCCCTTGGCCACCACCAGGGTCGGCAGCCAGTTGAGCAGCAGGTAGGTGACCAACAGGTCGAGCGCGAAGATTGTCCAGATCAGCACCGTCGCCAGGGCCCGGCCGTCAGCGAATAGGCCCCTCATCACCTGGCGCTCGACGCCCTCGACAGGCGCCGGCCGGGTCTCCGGCAGCAGGAAGTAGATCACTGGAACGAGCAGCAGCGGCAGGGCGCCGCCGATCAGGAAGATCATCCGCCAGTCCAGGGTCTCGCCGCCGAACTGGGCCAGCAGGGCCACCAGCGAGCCGCCCGCCGGCAAGCCGCAGAACATGCTGGTGGTGGTCAGCACCCGCCGGTTCGGAGGGCTGATTTCGGTGGCGATGGCGATCAGGTTGGGCATCGCCCCGCCGAAACCAACGCCGGTCGCAAGGCGCGCCAGAGTCAGCAGCTCGAAATTGGGGGCCATGGCGGTGGCTACGGAGAACAGGCCAAACAGCGCCACCGAGACCAGCAGCACCGGCCGGCGTCCGAAGCGGTCGGCCGCCCAGCCGCCGATCACCGCCCCGATCACCAGGCCGAACATCGCCGCGCTGCCGGCCCAGCCGAGTTGCGATGGCCCCAGCCCCAACTCGGGCGCCATGTGCGGCGCGGCCACGCCGAAGGCCTGGATGTCGTAGCCCTCTAGCGCCGCGATGGCGAAGCAGATGGCGACGATCAGGCCGGGCCCTACGCGGGCGGCGGCGAGCGAGTTGGTCATTGGCGATTTCCCCCGACGCCGGCGTCTAGCCGTCCAGCTTCTCCGGCGTGAAGCTGATCACGCCCTGCCGTTCCAGTTCGGTCAGGATCTGATCGATCTGGCTGCGCAGTTCAAGCATGCAGCTTGGCGTCAGGATCAGGTAGCCCGACTTGACCATCTGTTCTTGCCCGGCCTCGTCGGCGGTGTTGGCGGCGAAGGCTAGCCGTGCCACGCCCGACTGGTAGCCAAGGCCGGCCATGCTGTCGCCGAAGATCATCGGCAGGTCGAACTCGGGCAGGTTAGGCGGACTGGGCATAGCGCCTTGTTCGCATGATTCCGCCTTGATCCGGGAAGGGCGGCGGCGATGATTTTGTCGGCCTGCTCCTGCGGCCTAGCGCGCGGCTTTGGTGAGATAGGACATCCTGGCGTCATCCAGGCTCTGCCAAGGGCCGCCGAGCTTGCGGATCTGGGCCGGCGCCTTGCCGGTGCAGGCCAATCTGACCCAGGCCGCGCCCATCGATCCGGCCTTCGGCGCCGTGGTGGGAATCTTCGGATCGAACGGGGCCTTGGTGCGGCCGCTGGTGGTGACCAGCACCATGCGCCGCTGACTGAGCGTGCCGTCTTTGCAATTCACGACCACTTCGGACTGATTGCCGAGGAGATCCATCTTGCCGGCGTGTTCGGCGTCGTAGACCTGGTGGACGATGAACGTGCGCTCGCCCAGCTCCGACTCGCCGATCGAATCCCCGTCGACGAACGACATGGCGTGCTCGGTCACCCCAACCGCCCAGTACTGCTGGGCCTGCGCCTCCCCGGCCAGCGCCAGCGCCGCCGCGGCTATCAGACATTTCGCGATCATCCGACCCTCCCGGTCCTAGAACGGCTTGCCGATGAAAAAGTAGAACGCGCTGCGCCCGTGATCCGCAGCGCCGATGGTGAGGAACACCGGGCCGATCAGGGTGTCGGCGGCGAGGAACAAATTCGCGCCGACCCGCAGATCGTCCCAGCGGGGATCGCCATCCCGCGCCCAGACGTTGCCTGTCACCAGGGTGGCGCCGACATAGATCGGAACGTTGATCAGGCCCCGCGATTCGGCGTTGAGCCGGTAGCGGTACATCGCCCGCGCGACGGCGAAGGACTCGCCGGTCAGTTCCTCCAGCGCGTAGCCGGGGAAGCTGAACGGGCCGCCGAGAGTGAACAGCGAGGAAACCGGCAGCTCGCCCTGGACCGTGTCGCCGCCGGAGAGGTTGCCGATCAGCGAGTGACGCGACCAACTCGTGGCGTAGACCCCGTCCAGCCGCACGGTCTGGAAGTCGTTGGTGTCGCCGAGCGACTCCAGGCCTGCGATGTATTCGAAGCGCCCCTTCAGCCCCCGGCTCGGGAAGAAGGGGTTGTCCAGGCTGTCGGCCCCGGCGTTGAGGTAGAGCTGGCCGATGTCGATATCGATGTCCCGCGGGAGCAGGAAGCCCTCCTGCAGAGACGCCTCGCCCGCACCGCCCTGCACGCCGATCCGCACCTCGCCGAAGGTTCCGAACTGGTGACCGGCGGCCAGCGACAGCAGCCCGTAGCTCGCATCGTAGCTTCCAAGCTGGAAGCCGCTGCTGTCATAGACGCGAATCGGTCGCGCCTGGAGTTCCAGCTTCGTATCGATGAACCACCGCTGCCGGCTGTCGAGCACCTTGAAGTATTCCGCCGAGAACAGCTTCCGCTCGCCGAGCGTGCCGACGAAGCGCGCCTCGGAGCCATAGCTGTCGAGCTGCACCATCCGCAGTTCGGCCGAGAAGTCGAATTCGGTCCCCGCGTTGCTGGACGAGGTGATCGTCACCCCGGGCCGCAGGCGGTTGGCGTCGCCGGCCCGCTGGACCGCGCTGACCACTAGGCCGGTGTGGCCGCGGTCCTCTTCGATGCGGTAGTCGACCCGCGAGAACATGCCCATGGCGTAGATGTCCCGCAGGGCGATCCCGACCGCCTCGGGCGAGAGCGGCGCGCCGACGAACGGCTCGACGTGGCGCATCAGGATCTCGTCCGAGATGCGGGAGTCGTTCTCGATCTTGACGTAGGCGATGACCGGCGGCGGCAGGTCGACGCTCACCGCTCCGGTGAACGGCTTGGTGGCCGCCAGCCGCTGCAGGCCGCCCAGCTGCTTTTCGGCGGCGGTCCGGCCGGCCTCGATGAACTCCGGGCCTCGCTTGAAGTCGGCCGCCGTCATGTCCCCGGTGTCCACCTTGATCAGCACGTCGCTGAGCTTCAGCGTCGCCAGCTGCTGGCGCTCGTTGGCCAGGATCAGCATCGTGACCGTCTGGCCGAGGATGCCTCCGAGGCTGCGCAGTTCGTCTGCCGGCAGCAACGGCGTCTGGGTGGCCACGACGATGACCACGTCCGCGCCCATGTCGCGGGCGACGTCGATCGGCACGTTGTCGGACATGCCCCCGTCGACCAGCAGCTTGCCGTCCAGGCTGTAGGGCGTGAACACCCCCGGCACGGACATCGAGGCCCGCATGGCGCCGGCCAACTCGCCGCGGTCCAGGACCACGCGCTTGCCCGTGGTGATGTCGGTCGCCACGGCGCGGAAGGGGATCGGCAGGTCGTCGAAGGTCGGCACGGCGGCGCGCACCCGCACCAGCCGGCGAAGCTCAAGCAGCAGATTGGCGTCCGAGATCAGCGAGTCCGGCCTGCGCAGCCGCGTCCCGGCGACCCCCACGCTGGCCTTCACTGGAAAATCGGCCTGCAATTGCTTTTCCCGGTAAGTCAGGCCCTCGCGCGGCGGACTGGTGTCGAAGATCAGGTCCCAGTCCATGGTCTCGATGGCTTGCTCGAGTTCGGCGCCGCTCATGCCGGACGCGTAGAGTCCGCCGACGATCGAGCCCATCGACGTGCCCACCACGTAGTCCGGGCGAATACCCAGCTTCTCCAGGGTTTGAATGGCGCCCACATGGGCCATGCCCATCGCCCCGCCGCCCGAGAGCACCAGGCCGATCTTCGGCCGCTTGGCCGCTTCGCCTGGCGCGGCCCAGGCCGGCGCGGCGGCCATCGCGAGGCCTAAGGCGACAAGCGCCCCGACCAGGGCTGAAAGGCGTCTTGCGGCCGCGCTCGCACTCGCGCCGTGCATCTGGGCTCACCCTGTCAGCACCGCGCTGGTGCGTTTTGCCGATCGGGACGCCTACGCTCGATGCGAACGTCCCGCACGCTGAGGCTAGCGCTGGGCGGTAGGGGCCGCATCGGGCGAAACCCTGATGCGCCAGTCTGCCTTTCCCCGGCCGTCGCAGCGCCGCCCTCTTGATTTTGCGCAAAACTACACAACCTTCGTGTCGAAGGAGCCTGCCCATGACCACCCTCGTCTTTCCCGCCCTCGCCCGTGGCGACCAGCAGACCGGCTACACCGCGCGCTTTCCCGACCTGCCCGACATCACCGTCGAGGGCCCCGCCCTCGCCGACCTGGTGAACGCCGCCCGAGAGGCGGTGCAGAAGGAGCTTCAGCGGCTCAGCGACGAAGGCCAGGAATGGCCCAAGCCGACCCCTGCTGAGGCGATCCCCAGCGAGCCGGGGGTCATCCCGTTCCTGGTCGACATCTCGGTCGAGGACCCGCCGGTGCGAGTGAACATCTCGATCGGCGAGAGGCTGCTCAAGCGCATCGACCAGGGCGCCGAGGCTCGGGGCATGAGCCGCTCAGGTTTCATCGCCTCGGCCGCCCGCGCCGCGCTCGGCGACAAGCCGGCCGCGCCAGGGGTGACCGACTTCGACGCCATCGCCCGCAAGCTGCAGGACGAATGGTCGGTGCTCGGCCGCAAGATCACCGACAGCCTCGGCCCCGATTCCGCGTTCAATCGCAACGTCAACGACATCGACGCCAAGGTGACCGAGACCATCCGCAAGACCGCCGACAGCATCTCGGCGGCCATGACCCGTCGGCGCGAGGCCGAGCCGCGCCGCGAGGACGTCAAGGCCCCCGAGAAGGAACCTGATCCGGCCGCGCAGGTATAGGCATCATGGCTGGCGCCCTTGCGATCACCCCGATGAGCGATGTCGCAAGGGCGCGAGACCTGAGGCGGATGCAAGGCATCGCCACCGGCCTGCTGGTTGTGATGGCCTTCGTGTTCGTCGCCGCCAGCCTCGCCGACGATCGCTGGCCGCAGTTGGCCTATGTCCGCGCGTTTGCAGAAGCGGCGATGGTCGGGGCGTGCGCCGACTGGTTCGCGGTCACCGCCATCTTCCGGCGACCACTCGGCCTGCCGATCCCGCACACCGGCATCATCCCGCGCAACAAGGACCGCATCGGCCAGGCGCTCGGCGGATTCATCGCCGACAACTTCCTGACCGTCGAGGTGCTCGACACCCGCCTCAAGCAGATCGAGGTGGCCCGCTGGGGCGGCGAATGGCTGCGCCAGCCGCGCCACGCCCGCCGCCTGGCTCAACGGCTGGCGACCATGCTGCCCGGCCTGCTGCGCGTCCTGCCCAAGGACATGCTGCGCGAGACCGCCGGCTCGGCCGCCGCCGCCGCGATCCGCGCCATTCCCGCCTCGCCCACCGCCGCCAAGCTGCTGGCCGCCTTCTGGAACGAGGGCCGCTCGCAGGCCGCGCTCGACTGGGGCTTGGACCGGCTGGCGACCTATCTCGAGGAGAACGAGGAGGCCATCCAGGAGAAGGTCGAGGCCAAGTCCTGGAAGTGGATGCCCAAGTTCGTCGACAGGATGATCGCCCAGAAGGTCACCTCGGGCCTGGGCGAAATGCTGGTAGAGATGCGCGATCCCGAGCATCCCTGGCGGATAGAGCTGAACGCCGCGATCGAGCGCTTCATCGAGCGTCTGGCCCACGACCCCGACCTGATCGCCAAGGGCGAGGAACTGAAGCTGCGGCTGCTGGCCGACCCCGCGGTCCGCGACCAGGCCAGCCGCGTCTGGATCGAGCTTGAAGAGAAGCTCAGCGGAGGCCGCAGCCCCGCCCTGGCCGAGCGGCTCGAGCACATGCTGCTGGCTTTGGGCGAATGGCTGCACACCGAGCGGACCGCCCAGGCGCGGCTGAACGAATGGGCGCGGATCCTGGCCCGTCAGGTCATCGCCCCGCGTCGGCACGAGATCGGCGGCTTCGTCGCCCAAGTGGTGTCCAGCTGGGACACCAAGGGCGTGGTCGACAAGCTGGAGCTTCAGGTCGGCAAGGACCTACAGTTCATCCGCGTCAACGGCACGATCGTCGGCGGGCTGGTCGGCCTGGCGATCTTCTCCTTGAGCCGCGCCTTCGGCCTCAACTGATCGTCGTGTCGAGCACGGCTTTGGTCGCGACCGGCTTGCCGCGGCAAAGCGCGTCGAAGTTTTCTGGGCGCTCGCCCAAGGAGTTTCGACGATGCCCGGCCTCTTCCTCCTGCTGTTGCTTCAGGCGTTCGACCCGCTGAACCCTGGGGCCGCGCCGCCCGCGCCGCGTGCGGCAGCGTCGCCAGCGCCAGCGCCAGCCTCGGCCACGGCC
>NZ_JBFUIW010000006.1:0-2500 GCF_056401675.1 Phenylobacterium sp. P4_E10
CAGACAAGCAAAAGCCCCCTGGAGTGATCCAGGGGGCTTTTGCTTTGAACCTTGGGTGCGGGGACAGGATTTGAACCTGTGACCTTCAGGTTATGAGCCTGACGAGCTACCGGGCTGCTCCACCCCGCGTCAGGGTGTTTGATTGTGAGTTGAAGGGTTTGTTGTCTTCATCCGTTTGGTAGACCTGGCGGCGACCTACTCTCCCGCGCCTTAAGACGAAGTACCATTGGCCCAGAGAGGCTTAACGACCGAGTTCGGGATGGGATCGGGTGGGGACCTCTCGGCATAACCACCAGGTCAACGAAACGGATGAAGAATGAGAAGACATCAAATAAAGCGCGTTAGTCATGAGTTTGACTAAGAACGATCAAGCCGATCGAGCGATTAGTACCAGTAAGCTGCATGCCTCGCGGCACTTCCACACCTGGCCTATCAACGTGGTGGTCTACCACGGCTCTCGGCGAAGCCTTGTTTTGAGGTTAGTTTCCCGCTTAGATGCTTTCAGCGGTTATCTATTCCACACTTAGCTACCCTGCTGCGCAGCTGGCGCCACGACAGGTCCACCAGAGGTGTGTCCATCCCGGTCCTCTCGTACTAGGGACAGATCCTCTCAAGCTTCGTACACCCACGGCAGATAGGGACCAAACTGTCTCACGACGTTCTGAACCCAGCTCACGTACCACTTTAATCGGCGAACAGCCGAACCCTTGGGACCTGCTCCAGCCCCAGGATGTGATGAGCCGACATCGAGGTGCCAAACTTTGCCGTCGCTGTGGACGCTTGGGCAAAATCAGCCTGTTATCCCTAGAGTACCTTTTATTCGTTGAGCGATGGCCCTTCCACGCAGAACCACCGGATCACTATGGCCGACTTTCGTCTCTGCTCGACTTGTCAGTCTCGCAGTCAGGCGGGCTTATGCCATTGCACTCGTCGAGCGATTTCCGACCGCTCTGAGCCCACCATCGCGCGCCTCCGTTACACTTTGGGAGGCGACCGCCCCAGTCAAACTGCCCGCCACGCCATGTCCCGAACCCGGATAACGGGCTGCGGTTAGACGTCAGCGACAACAAGGGTGGTATTTCAAGGATGGCTCCACCGGAACTGGCGCCCCGGTTTCATAGCCTCCCACCTATCCTACACATGTTGCCGCTAACGCCAAGGCGAAGCTGCAGTAAAGGTTCATAGGGTCTTTCCGTCTGACCGCGGGAACCCCGCATCTTCACGGGGAATTCAATTTCGCTGAGCCTATGCTGGAGACAGTGGGGAAGTCGTTACGCCATTCGTGCAGGTCGGAACTTACCCGACAAGGAATTTCGCTACCTTAGGACCGTTATAGTTACGGCCGCCGTTTACCGGGGCTTCAATTCGGAGCTTGCACCCCTCCTTTTAACCTTCCGGCACCGGGCAGGCGTCAGACCCTATACGTCGCCTTGCGGCTTCGCAGAGCCCTGTGTTTTTGATAAACAGTCGCTACCCCCTGGCCTGTGCCACTCTCATCTGGTTGCCCAAAAGAGAGTCACGCTTATCCCGAAGTTACGCGTGCAATTTGCCGAGTTCCTTCAGCATAGTTCTCTCAAGCGCCTTGGTATACTCTACCTGTCCACCTGTGTCGGTTTCGGGTACGGTCTCCGTTGGAGTTATTTCCAGGAACCCCTTCACTGCCAGGAGCAATCCAATAAGCCCTGACAATTTACGGGATTCGTCACTTCCAACTGGCTCAGGAATATTCACCTGATTCCCATCGACTACGCCTTTCGGCCTCGCCTTAGGGGCCGGCTAACCCTGCGCAGATTAGCTTTACGCAGGAACCCTTGGACTTTCGGCGAGAGTGTCTCTCACACTCTTTGTCGCTACTCATGTCAGCATTCTCACTTCCGATACCTCCAACCAGCCTCACGACTGATCTTCACAGGCTTACGGAACGCTCCGCTACCGCGTGCTTACGCACACCCATACCTTCGGCGACTGGCTTGAGCCCCGTTACATTTTCCGCGCAGGATCGCTTGACCAGTGAGCTGTTACGCTTTCTTTAAATGATGGCTGCTTCTAAGCCAACATCCTGGTTGTCAAAGCAATCCCACATCGTTTCCCACTTAGCCAGTACTTGGGGGCCTTAGATGATGGTTAGGGTTGTTTCCCTTTTCACGACGGACGTTAGCACCCGCCGTGTGTCTGCCAGATAGTTCTCTTGGGTATTCGGAGTTTGGTTAGAATTGGTAGATCTCGCGACCCCCGCATCCATCCAGTGCTCTACCCCCCAAGGAATTCGTCTGACGCTCTACCTAAATAGATTTCGCGGAGAACCAGCTATGTCCAGGTTTGATTGGCCTTTCACCCCTATCCACAAGTCATCCCAGAATTTTTCAACATTCACGGGTTCGGTCCTCCAGTAAGTGTTACCTCACCTTCAACCTGCTCATGGATAGATCACCTGGTTTCGGGTCGTCATGCGACGTACTTATTCGCCCTATTCAGACTCGCTTTCGCTACGCCTACACCT